>JAEUIR010000072.1 GCA_016795025.1 Phycisphaerales bacterium | reverse complement strand
TTGAATCGTGGCGATCTGCAGTTTGGTTGTGATTTTCGGCGCGTGTACTCGGCCGTGCTTCAGGATTGGTTGTCGACAAAACCTGAGAAAGTGCTGGGAAAGGCGTTTCAGCCATTGGCGCTGATCAAACCTGCGTAGCGAACGCGCTTCATCGGTCGCGTTGCTCTTTCTGACTCACTTGTGAATACGCGAATGTAGTGTGCCGCCGGTCGTCGAACAGCGACGTCCGGCGGCACATTGCCACATTTGCACATCTTTCGAATTGCCACGCGGCCTATCGGCGCGGAAACGAGCCGCCCGTTCCTTTGGAGGGAATCATTTTACGGCCACCGGTGCGGGCAAACCGGCGAGCGTCATGCCTTTGTCGTATTCGACTTTGAACTTGTATTGCAGCGATTTGGCGCTGGTCGCGATCGATTGCGGCGGGATTTCGACGTCCCAGCGCAGAATTCCCTTGCGGCGATCCGTTTGCTCATAGGATTTGTCGTCCGAGAGTTCGATCGAGGTCGTGCCCATCGTCACCTTCACTTCGGAATCGCGCCCGCTTGGAGTGCGATCCAGAACGCGAACTTTGGTCGCGGTGTCGCCAAAGTTCTCGAGTGAGATGGCGTACGTGAACTCCACCACGCGATTGCCTCCCTGCACGTTTTCGGTGCGATCAACCAGCTCGCGCATGGCGCGGAGCGACGAATTGATGCCCAGACCAAGCGTGACGGATTCGCCGGCCTTCACCGTCGGAACGTCGCTATGGCCGACGAACTGGCCGTTCACATACGCCGAGGCCGGTCCGCCCAGCAGCACCATCGTGCTGTTGTTCACGACGCGGGCTTCTTCGTAGACGTATTCGGTCAGCACCGGCGTTGCGATGAGCGCGAATTCGCCTTTCAAGGGCAGAGCGGCGATCTGTACAAGCTGCTGCTCCGCGCGGCTGGGCAGCGACACGCGCGCGGCGAGCTGATACGTGACCGCGAGGTCTTCGGTTGGCTGATCCGATTTCGATTTGATGACTCTTCCCGGCTGAACGATGTCGAGCAACTGCATGTCGCAGGCGATCTCGTTCAACTTCTGATCCAGCTCTTTCATCTGAATCGCCGGTTGAGTCCGCTCCGGACCGCGACCGCCGGATATATCGACGTGCAGCACCTGGTTGTCATACATGTTGCGCGTGCTCTCGAGTTGCCGCTGCTGCTTGACGAGTTCATCGCGGCTTCGGGCGCCTTTTCCACCGCCGGCCTGCGCTTCCTGTTGCTGGTTCATCGGCGTAAGCGACACGCGCAGCGCCGTGAGTGCCGGTGCGCGCGAGACCAGCGTGGGCGTAGCCGTGGAGAGCGTCATGGCCACGTCACCCCAGTCCTCCCCGCTGGTCTGCTGGATCGATGCGTAGTATTCGAGCGTCACGCCCTCGCGCTTGCCGTCGGAGCGCACGTTATATGACGGTGTCCACGTGGCGGCGTTGACGAGGTAGCGCACGCGAATCGACGCGCCCCGCGCGTCGGTGATATTCGCAAAGACGACTGCTTCGCGAGCGGTGCGATCGCTGCCGCTGGCCAGCGCGGCTCGTTCGCGATTCAGCAGATCAGCCTGTTCGGCGAGTCGCCGCTCGTCGAGTCCGAAGCCAAGTTCGTCATCCGCGAGCTTGTTGCGGTGATCCATTAGAAACGTTGTGAGTTTCGCGATGGTGTCGGCGTTTAACACGCCATGCGTGAGCTCCAGCGTCGCGGCCGGCGCGACAAATTGCTCGAGTTTGTCCAGCAGAACCTTTCGTTCCGCGGCGACCTGGCGACGGCGCGCGATCGCGGCGATTTCGTCCGTGGTGTCGCGCATCATTTTCTCGATCCTGCGCACTTCCTCATCGACGTGTTCGGCAAGCGGCCGCAGTCGATAGCGCACCGAGCGAACCTCGACGCCGCCAATGGCTTCCGAATAAATACTTCCCGGCACAATCTGCTCAGGCAATTCGCCCACGACAATCTCGCGCAAACCGGTTGGGCCGGACACATCGAGCCGGCGTGAGACAAGCGCCTGGCCGCGATAGACCGTGACGGATTCGATCGTGCCGTTGGTGGGCGCGGCGCTCCCAGGCGCGTCGGCCGAGACGGTGAGCGCCGGCGCTGCAAACGCAAGGATCGATAGCGCCAGCAAGGTTCGGTTGAGGCGAGGCGTCCGAAGTTCTTGTGCCGTGGTTGCGGTGTATCGCGGCATGTGAATGCTCCTGTGTTTTGGTCGCGGGCTGTGTTTTTGAGTCGGGCCGCTGCGCTGCGGCAGCTACATTTAGCTTATGGCCGGAGGCGCGCGAGGTTGCGGTAGAGCGCGGCGTGTTACATAGAAGTGACAATTGCCCTGGCGCGAGCCGCTCGAAACGAGTCAGTCTGCCAGAATGCGGACGACGCGCTCTACGCCGGCCACGACGCGGGCCATTCGATCAAAGTCAATTTTGTCCGGCGTGTCCTGAGGTGTGTGATAGTGTGGATTGCGGAAAGGCGCGGTGTCCGTGACCATCAGCGCGGGATATCCCTGTTGCCAAAACGACCAATGATCCGACCAGCCGGCTTCGGAGACAAAACTGGGCAACGCAGCTCCTTCGGACGGAAACCGGCATTGCGTTCGAAAGTGCTCCACGACGCGGCGAACGAAGCCGGCGGAACCAAGATTGCCGACGAAGCCGATGAAATCGCCCGTGGGCGGATAGATGTAACTCAGCGGCGGGGGATAGGCCTGCGAGCCGGGTTTGTCGCTGAAACACCCGATGGTTTCGAGGCTGATCATTCCTACAATTTGCTCGCGGCGCGCTTTGCATCGTTTTGCGTAAACGAGCGACCCCATATCCTCGGTCCAGAAATGCGGCGGCTCTTCGTTGACGAACAATATGAGCCGGACCGTTCGTGCGAGTCGCGCGCCCGCCAGCGCGCGGCCTATCGCCAGCACGCCTGCGCAGCCGCTGGCGTTGTCGTTCGCGCCGGCCGCGCCTTCCGCCGAGTCGTAATGCGCACCGACGATCAGAATCTCATCTCGCCGCGACACCCCGGGCAGCTCGGCTTCGAGATTGCTGCATTCCACGCTGTTGACGCGATACGTCTGGCGGCGGACTTCGTGGCCGGCGCGCGTGAGCGAGTCGAACAGATACTGCTCCGCGCGAGCCAGTTCGGCGGGCCGCGAGACGTTGCGCTCGCCGATGTCGGTCGCGAGGGCGACGACGTCGGCACGAAGATCAGCGGCCAGCCGGGATTCATTGGCTGTGAGCGCCGCCAGCGGTCCGCGATGACTCTGGCCGGGCATGACGAACATGCGGCAGCACAGAACGCCGGCCGAGGCGATGAGCAGCACGCAACCGAGCGCGATGTACTTGGCCGGAATTGGTTTGCGCAAGAGTTGCCACAATCGCCGACCGATTGAAATAGACGGCGGATTCGCCCGTACGAAATCGGAACCTGGTTCGTCGCGGTTCATTTTTTCAAGGCGCGAGGAGCGCAACGAAGCTATCCACGTCAAAATTATTCAGTTCGCCGTCGTCGTTCGTATCGCCGGCCAGCAGCGCCTCTACGTTCGGAAATGCTGCTGCGAATGCGTCTGGATCGGTGATGGCCAGCACGAACGGGTCGATGTCGAAATTGTCCACTACGCCGTCGCCGTTCATGTCGCCGGGCAACGCGATGGTCGTCGTCCATACGCCACGCCCCTGCGTGCTGCCGGTGATGCGCGCACGGGCCGGCTCGATGAGCAGATCGATCACCGCCGACGTGGGTAGTCCGCCGCCGAACTCACGCCACGAAGCTCCGTCATTGATGGAACGCAGAACGCCCGTGTCGGTTCCGACGTAGATCACCGGATTTCGGCCGCGCACGTCCACTGCAACTGTGTTCACAGGCACGTCGGGCAATGCCGAATCGAGAGCGACCCAGTTTTGCCCGCCGTCGGTGCTGCGCTGAAGCTGTGTTACGCCGAACGCGCCCGCCGCGAGAGATACAGTTTGCGGCTGCTGAGGGTGGATGAAGAACTGCCGCATTGTGCGCGGCCAACCAAGAACCCCCGTCAACACTGTCGTGAAATTCACGCCGCCGTTGGTGGACACGGCGATGATTCCGTCGTTTGTCGCGGCGTAAACCGTATTTGAATCTGAAGGCGCGAGCGCCAGCGAACGAATGGCGCCCGTGCCAGTCGTGATGTCACCGCTGATGGCTGACCAACTCGTTCCACCGGTGGTGCTGCGATAGATGCGATGCGTGCCGTACAGCATACGATTCTGATTGGCGGGGTCGATCACGTAAGGCGGCAGAAAACAGTTCCGGTCTCCGGTTGATATGCCGTTTCCGCTGAAACCGAAGCTCGTGCCGCCGTTTGTCGAGCGATAGATATTACCGCTGCCTTGAAATTCGCAGAAAACCACCTGTCCCGTGACCGGGTTCACTTGCGTCCAACCGCCGTCGCCGCCCATGACCTGCGTCCAAACCTGCGTGTCGGTCGATCGACGGCCGGTTCCATTGTCCTGAAGCCCCGTGAAGAAAATACGGGAGTCGGTCGGATGTGCTGACAGCCCTGCATAGCATTGCATCGCACCGAGTCCGGCGTTGTGCGTCGTCCAGCTTGCGCCAAGATTCGAGCTGCGATGCACGCCGCCGTCGTCGCCCACCACGAGACGCCCGTTCGCGTCCCATGCCGCGGCGTGAAGATCGACGTGCGGCGGTGTGATCATGGACCAGCTTGATCCCGCGTTTGCAGAGCGCACCAGATTCAGCCCGCCCATGATGACGCTGTCGGCGTTCGTCGGTTGAACCGTCACCACGGAGAGATACCAGCCATATGTCGCCTGCAAATCGCCGGGAATCGACGCGAGATTTGACCACGTTGCGCCGGCGTTGTCCGAGCGAAACGCGCCCCGGACCGATGCGCCGCCGCCGCTCGCGTCGCTGGGGCGCGTGATGAGCGCGTACACGCGGTTCGCGTTGCTCGGCGCGACCGCGACAGTGATGCGCCCCACAATGTCAGCGGGCAATCCCCCTGACAAGCGCGTCCAGTTCGCTCCGCCATCGACTGACTTGTAAATGCCGTTGGCGGCATCGCCGAAAACGTGGCCGATTCCAGCGTAAATGACCGAGGCGTTCGCAGGATCAATCGCGAGACTCGTGCATGCAAGATTCGGAAGCGCCTCGATTCTCGCCCACGATGCGCCGCCGTCTTCTGATCGAAAAACACCCAGAGGGCCGGAGCGCTGCGGATGATTCTTCGCGGCGGCCATCTCCGGAAATCCGCCCGCGCGGGTGACGCCAACGTACACGGTCTGCGGGCTTTGGGGGTTCATGACGATGGCGCTGATGCAGCGGCCCGCGAAATCGCTCGCGCCCAGCAGCGACCACGAATCGCCGCCATTCAGTGATTTGTATATGCCGACGCCGTATCGGCTGTGATTCGCGAAATTGGCCTCGCCGGTGGCGGCGTAGATCGTATTTTCGTCTTGGGGATCGAGCGCGAGCGCGCCGATCGAGCTTGACGCCCAATCGTTGCTCAGAGCCGTCCACGTTGAGCCGCCGTCGACGGTGCGCCACACGCCACCGTCCGCAGCGGCCGCATAATAGCGATCCGCGTTTGTCGGACTGCACACGATGGCCGATACTCGGCCGGTGTAAGCCGTCGCGCCAGACCCGAGCGGCGCGGGGCCGAGTTCAAGCCAGTCGCCGGCGGCGGCGCTGCGGCAGGCTGCCGCCCCCAGTGCAAAAACCAGCGACAACTTGTTCACGGGTTCACCTCAAACGTCAGGGTCGCGCTGTAGATCGTCCAATCGGTATCTTTGTCGGCGTCTGGCTCGGCGGAGTGAAACTCGATGACCCACTTTCCGGCTCGGTTGAGCGTGAAATGTGCGGCGCCTGTCGGGTCGGTGGTCATGGTTTGCGCCGCGCCATCCGCGAGACTCGTGGCCGTGAGGCGCGCGGCGGCGCGTTTGTCGCCGCGAACATACGCCTTAATCGGAATGTCGCTGCCCAGCGCGGCGTTGAGCGGATCAGCCAGCAGCCTGATCTCGGCGCTTTGCCCGGTTTTGGAAAGCACGGTCGTACTGTTTTCGGTGTCTGGCATTGGCCCGTCAGCGATGCCGCGCACGAAAGTTTTCATGGTCTCGATGCGATTGACGCGCAGCGATTGAGCGTCGGGGGCCGGCTGCCGCTCGGGCTTGATGTCCGTGGGAGCGAGCGACGTTTCCGCAAATGCTCGGAAGGCCGGCATATCCCATGTTTCAATGCGCGGTTTGAAATCGACTCCGATCGCCGTAGCGCCGGCGTTGGCGATGGGAAACGCGACGACCTTTGCCTCGCCAGCGAGCGTTTCGACCGAATCGCGGTTTTCCTGCGTTCCGCCGCCGCGCGCAAAAAACCATCGAACGCGATCTTTCGGCCAATCGACAACGACAAGTTTCGCGGCGCGGCGGGCCTCGATGTGGAGCGCGGCAGGCGCGCGCGGACCGACTGCGAAGGATTCGGGCATCAGCAGATGCACATCCTGCGCCGCGGCGCACATTGACAGAATCGCAACTATAAATGTCAAAAAAGGTCGATACATCCGTTCCTCCGGTTGCCGGTGGGCCGACCTCGCCGTTGAAGTGACGGCGGGGTGTTCATTAGTCTATCGACAAGTCGGTGCGGCGCGCGAAATCGGTCTCATAACACGCTGCGATCATTGAAGTTCGGGCGCACACCGGACACAAAGGGTCGCCGCTGCATGGGGAGCGACCGCGGCGTCACCAACCCGTTGCGAGACGCTCTTCCGCGAGGCGAAGTTCCTCGGCTGCGTGCGCCTGGTGCGCGGGCGTCGTAAGCCCGGCGATCGCATCGCGCAGATGGCGCGCGGCGCGCTCATAATCGCCCAGATAACGATTGCACGTGAGCCCCACAAGCAATCGCACCTGGCTTGCGTCGGCCGCCGTCGGATAGGCAGCAAGATACGCCTCATATGTTGCGACAGCTTCCTGAAAGCGCTGCTGCTCCATGAAGTAACGCGCGAGGTCGAGGTGACGCATGCGCGGAAGCGCTTGCAACGGATCGAGCGTAAGAAGTGCCGCATACGCTTCGGCGGCCCCGCCGAGATCTCCCGCGTCAAGCCGGGCGAGGACGGCGAGCCGCTGCGCTTCGACCGGTGACGGCGCCACATCACGCAGTGGTCGAGATCGCATTTCCTGATTTTCCACGGGGCGGGCGGTCGGCGCATGGCGCGCGAATTCGAGCGGGTCGGGCAAGCCATGTCGCCGCCGCCAGCGATTGAGCAGCGCGAGCGCGTCGAACTGATTTCGCGGAAGCGCCTGACTTGCCAGCAGGAGCAGCGGCACGATGAAACCGAACGCGTAGCCGGCGAGATGCGCCTCATACGCGACGTTTGAATATGCGGCGCCGCCAAAGCTGGGCGCGATGACGTTGTCCCACAAGATGATCTTGAACACGATCAGCAGCAGCGCTGGCACTTGAAACGTGGTCATGAATACGAGAATCCACAAGAACAACGTGACATGCACGCGCGGATACAGCACGAGAAAAGCGGTGGTCACCGCTGCGATTGCGCCGGATGCGCCCAGGATCGGATTATCCGCGCCGTTGGAGAAAATCACGCCGGCGAAGATTCCCCCGGATAAATAGAACAACCAGTACCCCAGCGCGCCCATGCGGTCGCAGACGGCGTTTCCGAAAATCCAGAGAAACAGCATGTTGCCGATCAGGTGCCCGACATCGCCGTGAAGAAACTGGTATGTAATGTATTGAAACAGCAGCGGCCGCGCGGCATCAAGCGTGTAGAGCGCCTTCAGGCGCTGGCCGGTTTCCGCGCCGAGGAAATCAGTGAACACAAACATCGCAATGTTCAGCGCGATGAGCACGTAATTTCCCACGGGCGGGCGGCGCGGTCGAACGTCAGTTCCGATGGGGATCAGCATTCGACCGTCAATTCAGCATGCGGATAAACAATAGCGGATGTCGGAGCTTGCCGCGGCGATCGCGTTTCGCTGTGTGCCGCGTCAAGCGTTTGACTCCAGCGCGAATTCATGGGCGCGCTCGATTGCCGTCGAATTCGCCGCGATGTTGAGCGCGTCGCGCCAACTCGCGGCGAGCCGCTTCAATCAGCCGCTCGCGCGCCTGCTCGGAAAACTCCGACGCATTCGCAACGCGCGAAATCAAGCGCTCTCCGCCGGCGGCGACGATCGCGCCAAGCATCGGCCAACCCGGCCCATCGTCCGGCAACGAGCCAACCATGATGTCCGCGGGCCAATCGATCGCCAAGCCCGCGCGGGCATCGAAGCAAGCCCGCGTCAGTGCGGCCATGGCGCGCAGCCACATGGGCTGATCGCTCGCCACCGTCCAAACCTGCAAATGCGGAATCGCGGACGACTCGCCGTAATGCGCCACAATAATCATGGCGCTGGCCAGCGCCGGATAATGCGGTTGCTTCTGATCAGGCGATAGCGCGGCAGTCATCGCAGGTGGGCAGCCGAGATCGGCATCGATCCATGTGGCGGCGGCCTCGAATGCGTCGTTGAACGAACCGTGAAATCTTTTACCCAGCGCGGCCCGCTGCTGCTGCGCCGGCGAGATGACGCGGCGGGTCAATGCCGGCGGCTGCGGGTACGCGGTTGGGCGCTTGAAAGTCGCCGGCGCGGTCGTCGTTGCCGAACCGCGCGCCCAATCGATGATGGCGATGATTGTCTCCGGCGTTGCCTCACTCGGATAGCCGGATTCGGCAAGCGCGGCGAATTGTCGTCCCGTGAGCTTGGCCAGCGACCAGGCGAGCAATTGCTGATCCGCCGCGTTGCAGTCGCCGATCGTCTCCGCGAGTGCCGCGATGTGCCGCTCGCGAAGACGTTTATATTGTGGCGTACACTGTGCAAGCGTCAGAATGACGGCCGCGTGTGTGGCCGGCGAGGAGCGCAGGGCGATATCGTCAAGCATGCGCCGCGCAGCGCGGACATCTTCACGATTCTCATCCTGTGCGGCGACGGCGCCCAGGGCGGAGTCGCTGCGAGCGGGCTTGGCCAGCTCGAACATGGCGGAGCACAGTCCCTCGCCGCGCGCCTGACCGAGCCAGACCCACGAATTCCAATATGAGGCCGCGACGGCTTCGACCGCGGCCGGTCCGAGTTTTCGCAGGGCGTCGCTGTAGCGTTGCAGCGTCTCCCACTCCGCAATCGCCCAATCGCTGCGCACAGCGTCGCGCTGTGCGGATTGAAGCTCGTCGAGCCGCGCCGCGAACAACACGCGCTGCAATTGCGCGAGCCACGCAGCCGACGCATCGGCGACGACACGCGAATCGCCCAGCATCGCGCGGCTCATCAGGGAATCGACTCGAAGCGCCGGCGCGCGCTGAGCCTGCTCGAGCGTTTCAAACACGGCGGGGCTGCCTAACTCGCCGAGAATGCGAACAGCCGCGCGCTGATTCTGAATCGCGATCGCGGATCGTGATTCCTGCTCAAGGCTGATGGTAAGACGGCGCGCGAGCGTTGCGCCGGCGTCCTGGCCGATTCTTCGCAAACGAGACGTCGCGTCGAGTCTGTTCGCCAGCGTCCTGGCGGTGAAGAGAGATTCCGCGTCGGCCTCGCCTGTCTGCACGGTGCGCTCGATCGGCTCATACGGCGCCGCGGGCCTCTGCGACGGCAAGTAATACACACGATAAAAATGGTTGGCGGCCACGGCCATCGCGATCAGGCCGACGCTCAGCCCGCCGACGATTGCCCATGTCCGCGGCGAATTCCACCGAACGCGCCTGAGAAACGGAGCACGCGAGCCGTCAGCGAGATTCGTGTCGCATTTCTGGCAGGTCGCTGCGCCCGGCGCGACGGCGTGCTTGCAGCGGGGACATGACTTGCCGTCGGCGACGCCGGCATTGCGATCCGGTGCGTCGCGCGCGGGGATGGGAATCGTGAATCCGCGCTTGCAATACTCGCAGAAGCCGATCTCGCCCGCGGACTCGTCAGCGACGACCAGAACGTACCGACAATGGGGACATCGAATCCGTAACGGCAATCCTCGTTCTCCGGACGGCGGGCCCCGGCACGGCCCCGGAACCGGGTCGCGCGGCACACCCTCGCCAAAATGGTAGGCTCGATTGTCCACCGGGGAAATATCACGCTCACGCGACGCCACATCAGGAAAGAATCAATGCCCCCGCATGCGACGCGGCTCTTGCGGCGGCTGCGTTTTTTTTTTCGATGCGGCCAGCGGCGTGATGAAGGCGCTCAAGGCGCTCGTGTTATTGTAGCGCCATTTTGAGCATCTTGGTTTTCGGGAACCCTGGCGAGAAAAGCGGTTGTCGAATCGTTGCGCGACAAGTCACGTTCATGGGCATCTCCCGAGGAGGATGGTAGGGGGCGAGAGCGCGTTGGCGAATGGCGACGCGCGGATTGCGGGGAAATGGCGGAATTTGGCCGCCCGCTCCCGCAGTCCACGCCGCGCCGCTACCTCCACCCCACATCGCGGCCGCGCCGCCCGGCCGCTAATCACGTACAATTCGCACGCCGAGTGTTCAGTGCCTCATTTTGAAGGGCGAAGTAAGCGCGGCATGACGCAACGGCGATCAGCGCCCGCACCCGCGCATGAAGCCCCCCCCGCGCTCGATTCTCCGATGACTCGAGCGCATCGATTAGGAGCCCGTGTTGATCGGACTCAGCGACTGGAACGCCCTGCCGATGGGCGGAGCCGTGTGGTTTTGGGTGTTGCTGCTCATCGCCTTCGTATGGCTGCGACGGCACGCCGATCTGAATCGCGGGCAGCGCGACCACGCCCTGACTGCGGACGACGCACGCCGTGCGCCGGGCTTTCGGCCGAAAGTCACGATGATCGTCGCCGGAAAAGAAGAGGAAGCGAACATCGCCCAATGCGTTCAGGGGATGCTGGGGCAGGACTACCCGGGCTTGCAGGTCATCGCCGTAAACGACCGCAGCGTGGATCGCACCGGCGCGATTCTGGACGAAATGGCCGCGCGCAGTCCGCGCCTGGAGGCCGTGCATATCCGCCACCTGCCCGAGGGTTGGTTCGGAAAGAACAACGCGATGCGCGCGGGGCTGGAGCGGGCAACCGGCGAGTGGTTCTGCTTCACCGACGCGGATTGCAAGTTCGACTCGCGCTCGCTCGTGTCCGCGGCTGTCGGCTATGCGGGTGAAAACAACATCGATTTTTTGTCGGTATTGCCAAAACTCGAGGCCGAGACGTTCTGGGAGCGCGTCGTGCAGCCGGTCGCCGGTGGCATACTGATCTTCTGGAATCCGCCACAGAAAGTGAACTCGCCGAATTGCAAACAGGCCTATGCGAACGGCGCGTTCATGTTGATGTCGCGTCGCGCGTATGACGCCCTGGGCGGCCACGACGCTGTCAAGGCAACGCTGAACGAAGACATGCACATGGCGCGGCGAGCGAAGCAGCTCGGCATCCGCTTGCACGTGATGCGCAATGCCGACATGTATCGCTGCCGGATGTACACGGGGTTTCGCCAAATCTGGCGCGGGTGGAGCCGGATTTTTTACGGCAGCTTTGGAACGCTGCCGCGGCTGATCATCAGCTTTCTGTTCCTGGCGATCTTTAGTGTGTCACCGTATGTCGCGCTGCTGACCGCGGGATTTGTCGGGTCATGGGGCGATTGGCTGGCGATCGCCGGCGCGGCCGCCGTCGCCTCGCAACAGTCGATCCTTTGGCGCTATTATGATTTTTCCGGAATTCCCGGGCGGTGGGCGCTCACCTACCCGCTTGGAGCGGTGTTGTGCCTAGGAATGATTTGCAACGCAATGTTGCGGGTGGGCGGGGCGACGCGGACGGTATGGCGGGGCACAACGTACGTCGGAGGGTCTCAAACGACCCAAGGGTCGGCCGTACCAAGCGCTCCGGCGAATGTGGCGGCTGCAAAAAGCAGCGCCTCGGACGGCATGACCGTTGAAACGCCATCGAAGCAGCCGGCGGCGTAGCAAGTTAGGCCGCTGTGAAGGTGGTTCCGTGGTTGATTGCAACTCGGCGATCAACAAGGATCGAGCTTCGTAAGCCGTTCGATCCAGCATATCAATGTCTGGGGGTTTAGCGTCAAGATATGGGGGGTTCGGATCCATCGTACACATCAACTTGGTGTGTTGCCGGATGTATCGGGCAGGTTTGTCGATCGGGCCTGACCAAACATTTTCCGAACGATTTTGCTGTTTTTTTGTTGCATTTCGCAAACTGTTAGGTTATTATTCATTGAGGTTCGCATTCTGTCGCCGCGCACAGCAGGCTCTCGCAGTCTGCGGCAGGCGGCAGCGCAAAGGAGTGCGGCGATGCGTTCAGATCAAGCGGTCGAGTCGCGTATGTTGTGCGTTTTGGGGCCCGGCGGCGACTTTCGCGAGGAAGTTCGCGGCGTCGAGCGTGGGCCGGTTCAACCCCGTCACCTGCATACCAATGCGCTTTCTCCGGCGGCCATGCAGTCGCTGCGCGGCGCGTTGATCGCAGCGGGCGTGACGAGCATTCAGCAGGCGGCGTCCGGCGAGATGGTGTCGCCCGCGCCTTCGGACCTATCCGTTTGGATGTCGGATCAGGGCGTTTTGTCGCGCCGGGTGGAGCGCGGTTCGGCTCAATGGCGGTCCATTTCCGCGGCACTTCGCGATGTGGGACTGCGCCTGGTGAGGGCCCTGGTTCCGCCCGTGGCCAATGGCTCGCTCGTCCCAAAGATTGCTCAGGAGCTTACCGATGTCTCGTTCGAAGTCACGGCGCAAGCCGGCATCGCTGACACCCAAGCAGCTTCGTGTGCTGACTTATGTCCGCGATTTCTCCCGGTCGAAGGGGTATGCCCCGACGATGCAGGAAATGGCCGACGAATTCAAAGTCAGCAAAGTCACGGTGTTCGAGCACGTCGCCGCGCTGCAAAAGAAGGGCTATCTCAAGCGTTCGCGTCACAAGGCACGCTCTTTGCAACTTAGAGACGTGGTCGACTTTCCCGATGAACGGCCCACGCGACTGACAATCGCCGGGACGATCGCGGCCGGCCGCCCGATTGAAGCGGTCGAGGAGCGTGAAACGCTCGACATGGAAGAGCTTTTCGCAGGCAGTGCGGACCGTTTCGTGCTTCGCGTTCGCGGGGACAGCATGATCGACGATCAGATTCGCGATGGCGACTATGTTGTAGTCGAGCAGCGTTCAACCGCTCGCGACGGCGAGACGGTTGTCGCATTGCTGGAGGACGGTGAGGCCACGCTGAAGCGTTTCTACCGACATCCCAAGGGCGTACGCCTGCAACCGGCGAATCCGAACTATGAGCCGCTTATTCTACGGAACGTAGCTGTCCAAGGCGTGGTCATCGGCGTTCTTCGCCGGTACTAACTTGGGGATACGGCAGCGCCGACCGCAAATTCACGATTGCAGGCGGCGAATCAGCGCACGTTTGCGTGCGTTGGATGTTCGGTCTAACTCGAACCAGGCGTTTTGGTCTGACGCAGCTCCATCAAAAGCGACGCCGCCAATGCTGCTTTTTCGGCAGATTGAAACATTAGGATCACACGGCGGACGCTCGGCGCGTCATTGAGCGCATCGGACAATGCGCTCAATGCGATGCGCGTCGCCGATTCGAATGGATAGCCAAAGACGCCTGTGCTGATGGCCGGAAACGCGATCGACGTCAAAGCATGTGTCGCTGCCAGCCGAATCGACGCCACATAGCAGGATGCCAGTAATCTCGGTTCATTCGCCCGGCCTCCCTGCCACACGGGGCCAACCGTGTGAATGACGTAGCGAGCTGGGAGCCGAAATCCCGGCGTGATTTTTGCTTCACCGGTCGGGCATCCACCTATGGGCCGGCACGCTGCCAGAAGCTCCGGGCCGGCAGCGGCATGGATGGCGCCATCCACGCCACCACCGCCGCAAAGCTCGTTATTTGCAGCATTTACGATCGCATCTACCCGGATTTGCGTAATGTCGCCACGGACGATTGAGAGCCGTGTGAATGGTACGGTCATCATGGCATTTCTTTCCAAAACTCGATCCAACGTGAATACGCGCTGGTCATCACCCGTAGAATAATGGATGCGGACGAAAAGCCGCGGTTCGCATAATCGAGGGCACCGACATGATTCGCCGCCACAACAACCAAGCTGTCCACGGTGTGATTTTCGCGCTCCTGTCGCCATGGCTGGCGCTCGCAGGCGATTTCGATCTGCAAGAGCGACGGCTGCTGGCCGGCATTCGCGAATACCACAGCGGCGTGGTCGATTCAATATTTGTGTTGGCCACTCAGCCGGAGGCCCCGGGCGTGGCGGCACAAGATCCGGCAGCGGCGATCGACGAGCCGTCGCTCGAACCCGGCGTCCGCGCGGCTCTGCGCGAACTCGCCGCATATCCCGGCTTACTCTCCATCGTTGGGGATTCGACCGAGCAGTTGGCGAAATTGTCGTCACTTAGGGTCCGAACCGGCGGTCGCGTTTTTGAGGCGCTGGAACGGCTGCGGGCCGATTACGACGTACATACCCGCGCGGCGGCCGGTGCGTGGCAGCGTCTGCTCGATCAGGATACGGCCGCGCTTGGCGAGTATCGTTCGCTATTGAATGAGTATTGCGAGGCGCAGCGCCAGCGCTTCGTCGATTTCCCGTATGTCGTCGTGAAGAGCCGAGCCTATTACCTGGCTTGCCCGCCGGACGAGTCATTGCTCGCCTTCGCCGCGCAGCGCGGAGTCGGCGATTCGCTCGGTCGCGCCTTCGATCGCTGGGCCGCGGATTTCAGTCCGGCCGCGATCGACCAGGCGATTCTTGAAAACGGCGAAAACGTGCGAGCGCCGCGAGCAGAAGACTTGCTCGCATATCTTCCGGCGAGTCGGCGTGCGGATATGTGGGCAATGCCGGGAAGCAATGAAAGCGAACTGATCGGGCTCATGCCCGTGATTATGCAGCCTGCCGGCGATCAACCGGAAGAGGCGCGCCGCGCCAAGCTGGCCGCCGAGACTGCGCGGCTATGGTCTCCGCCCGGCGTCTTGGAGCGCGACTTGCGAGAAGAAGATCGCCGGGGTGACGGCGAACCGCCGCTCGCACGGGCGCCCGGCGAAGCGGATGATCGCATGTCAGCATTGAATGCACCTGAAATCGCGGACGATGTTCCCGCCTCCGCTTACGACGATGACGAACGCGATATTTCGTCGTTGCAGTCGAATCCATGGACGCCCTATACCGAACTCAGTTCGGACTATGACGACCGCGGCTATGTCGCCGACAGCCGCGCGCGGTCATATGGCGGCTACTACGACGACGGCTGGTATGGCGGCACGTACATCGATGTGGGGCCGACGATCTATTACGGCCGGCATCGATATTACAACTCCTATTCGTGCGGCGTACCGACGTATTACGGCTGTGCTCCGATCGCGGCCTGCCCGCCCGTGGTCATCTGGCGCGACGATTCGCCACTGTTTTGCCGAGAGCGATCTCGCGGCGGAATATCGATTTCGATCGGCGGATCGGATCGCGACCGGTGGCGCGGTCAGGATCACTCCGGCTATTTTCCGGAGCGTCGATGGAACGGCGGCGGGTCGGCATACGGCCAAGGCAGAGATTCTTCGGAGCGGGCGCACATCGAATCCAGCGGCGATTCACTGAGACGTCGGCCCTCATCCGTCACGCAAACGCCCGTTCGACCGCGCGAGCCGAACGCGGGCGAACGCATACGATCCGCCCGCGAGAATTTGAATGAACGTTTGAACGAGCTCCGAGACCGCGCCGGGCGCAACTCGCGCGAAATTGGACGCCGGGCAGGCGCAAACGCTCCCGCCGGCCGACCTGCCGTCAATCCGCAGAACGGCGGCACGACAATCCGCCGAGGGACTGCAGCCCCCGCCGGAAGCCCGGCGGTGCAGCCGGGTGGGTCGCCGCGGCGCATCGGGCCGTCCGCGCCGGCCGGGCAGCCCGCCGTGCGACGGGGCAGCGCGGTGCGTTCGTCCGGTCCGACCACGCACTCAGAACCGCCGCGTGCTACGCGTCCTCCGATCCAACGCACGCCACGAACCGTGCAACCCGGCCAGAAGCCGTAGTTTGCGCGTTATGCTATTGGGGTTCGCCGACGCCAACGGCCGGTGCGGGAGCGCCTTGGCCGCCTGTGTTCCGGCTGGGTTGATCGATTCGTTTTCGCGTCTCGCGGCTCGTGTTGGCGAGCTGCGAATCTCGGGTATTGAGGTCACATGAGCGCAATCGCACACGGGGTGGACATCGTTCAAATCTCGCGAATTCAGCGGGCCTGGAAACAACATGGCGACTCATTCATCGAGCGGATTTACACGCCGGCCGAGCGCGCGTATTGCATGGACATTCGCATGCCCGTGATTCGATTCGCCGGGCGCTTTGCCGCAAAGGAAGCCGTGATGAAAGCGCTCGGCACAGGCTGGCGAGGCGGTATGCACTGGACGGACATTGAGACGCTGCCTGACGAGCTCGGCAAACCGCTGGTGCGCCTGCACGGCGAGGCGGCCGGGTTGGCGACAAATCTCGGCATTCGCGACTTGCTCATGTCGATTTCACACGCGGGCGACTACGCGATCGCATCGGCGATCGGCGTGCGATGAATTCGCAGATCAGTCGGAAGCCGGATATGAAATCATGGATTGCTGCCTGTCGGGTTTTAGCCCACTCCCGCGGATTTGAATAGTTCGTTCGCACCGTTTCCAAGCTCGTAACCAATAGCAGCCGTCGCGCGACGCGTGACCTGACAGGGAACGAGCGCTTCAACCTGCGTGCGAAATCGAACCCACGGCGGATTCCACGCCCGTTAGAAATCGAAGCGTTTGATCCTCGGCCCAGAATCGCGGGCGCAGCGGCCAGCTACCACCGACGAATCCGAGGTGCCCGCCGCGTCGCGGGAATTGCGGAATGATCCACGGCGACTGATTCGCGGCCTCGAACGGAATCGTGTCGTGGGGGTTATACGGATCGTCTTGAGACGCCAGCAACAGCGTCGGCACCCGCACCAGCGGCAGGAACCGCGAGCAGCTCGATTGGTCGTAATAGTCGAACGCATCGAGAAATCCGTGCATTGGCGCCGTCGCGTGCGTGTCGAATTCAACGATGGTCCGCGCGCTGATCACGCGGGCGATGTCGATCCGGCCGGGAAACTGCCGCGCCTTCGCAATGGCGCGGCGAATGAGCGATTTTAGAAAATAGCGCGTATACGCGCCGAACAGGCTGTTTTCGATCTTGGTCGCGCTGCCGCGCAGATCGAACGGCGGGGACAGCACCACCGCGCCGCGCACCGCCGCGTCTGAACCGACTTCGCCCAACCACTTGGCGACGATGTTGCCGCCCAGCGAAAACCCCAACAGATACAGCGACGAAATTTGCCGCGTTCGTTGCAGGTGCCGCACCACAAAATCCAAATCGCTCGTCTCGCCCGAGTGATAAAGCCGCGGCGCCTGATTCAGCGTGCGGCTGCACCCGCGAAACTCCATGACCACGCAATTCCAGCCGATCGCCTGCAATCGCCGCACCATGCTTTGCACGTAGATCGCCTGTGCGCTGCCCTCCAGACCGTGCAGAATCAGCACCGTCGGCAGCTTCGGGTCGCCCCAGGTGTTGTGCAGCATCAGAAAATCGCCATCCGGCGTTTCTGCTCGCTCCTCGGTCAGCGCCACTTGCGGGATCGGCCGCAGCAGATTTGGCCAAATCGTTTGCGCGTGCGGGCCGGGCAGCCACCATGCGGGTTGAAAAGGCTGCTGATCGAGAATGTGGAGCATGCGGGCCTTGGTCGCATGCGCGGCCAATTGTCGTTTGGGGCTGTTCATACTGCCTTGCTGCCGGTCGTCCAATCCGCGAAAACGAAAAACATCGCGCTGACGACGAGTCCGAACGCGACCAGGTGGTTCCAGCGAATCGGCTCGTTCAGGTACGCCACGGAGAACACGCAAAACACGGCGATCGTAATGATCTCCTGCATGATTTTAAGCTGAACCGCCGGCATCGTCTTGTGGCCGATGCGATTGGCGGGCACCTGAAAGCAATATTCGACAAAAGCAATGCCCCAACTGAACAAAACAACCTTCCAGAGATCGACGTGCTTGAATTTCAGATGCCCATACCACGCGAACGTCATGAAAATATTGGCGATCGTGAGCAGGATCGCGGCCTGAATCGCAGGTGACACGTCGGACGATTCCTTTGCGCTAGGTATTATCCGTAGGTGGGCGGATTGAGAATCTTCATACGGCTTTGCGGCCGTTCGTGAACGCCGAACGGATCGGCCTGCCGGCTCATGGGATCAACGCGCCGCGGCGATCCGGCGCGAACGATAACCCGGAAGCGCCGATCACTGGTTCGTCTGCACAGGCGTCTCCACGCGATCGTCCGTCACTCGCGTGTTAAAGCGCTTGTAGTCGTCGCTTTCGCGGAATTCCTTCATGCCAGGCGGCTCCGGAAATGCCGCTTCGGGGTCGAATGTCCAGCGTTCGCACTCGACCGTCAGCATCGGTTTCAGATAATCGTATACCCGGAGCTTGATCTCCGGAGGAATGCCGAGCCACAGGCGCGCCTTGCGAATCGTGACGCCTTCATCCACGGGCGGATAGCTCAAAAAATTCATGAGGCAATCCGACTGCATGTCGATGAACGCGGGCAGCGCCAAACGGTCGCTGCGCGGATCCTGCTTTTCGCGCGTATAGGTGTCGTGCAGCTTCCACGCGAAGCGCGTCAGGTTGTTGTAGCGCGCCATGCTGTTATCCGCGAGCTCGCCCATTGCGGCCTCGATCACGCTGCTGATCGCCTTGCGGGATTCCTTGTTCGTGTCCGCCACCGACGTAAACGTGTCGAATACAAAATCGCGGAGCGTCTTGTCGAGCTCCGGGTTCATCATGCCCGCGCTGTTCGTGCCGTAATAGTCGCGCAGGTAATTGAAATAGTGCTGAGCCTCCTGCTCGCGATCCGAGAGATACAGGATGCGGACCGCCTCGATTAGAAAGCTCACGTGACCGGCGCGGAACGTCTCGCCGGCCGGGTCGCGCCCCGGATCAGGATCAACCATCGGGCCATATGTGACATAAGCCTGGTGCATCGGTTCGATGAAATTCGGATCGGGCGTGGCATTGTAGTACGAGCGTTGAATCGCGTCGGGATATGGCTCAAACATGAGATGATTGCCGCGCGTCAGGCCGATCAGCGAAAAGAACAGCAATCGCAGCGTGTTCGTCTTGTCGTTCGTGAAGCTGCTGAGTGTTTCCTTGCCCTTGATGATGCCGAACGTCACCCAGTAAAGGCTATGCGCCTCGACCGTGCGCCAATCGCACGGACCGAAGGTGGTGATCACCGTCAACATGTGTTTGGGGTCGAGCTTATATGTCTCCGAAAGCACTTTGCGCTGCAAAAACCGCACAAGCGCCGCGCCGGTCGGATTGCCGGCGGTCACGCCCAGAATCGCGTCAAGCTTCGCAATGTTCTCGGCGTCGGGGTCGTCGTTTTTCTTCTTGCTGATGAGCTGTTGCAGGCTGCGCGGTTCGGCGAGCTTGCGATACCGCTGAAAGAACGTGAACGCCAGGCCTTCGCTGCGCCAATACGTCTCTTCATCAAGCGGGTTATCCGAAAGCGTGATCCCCAGCTCAGACGCCAGTTTCGCCACCATC
>JAEUIR010000071.1 GCA_016795025.1 Phycisphaerales bacterium | reverse complement strand
ACGAGAATCAAAACGCATTGCACGTCATCGCGGATCGCGAGCAACTCAAGAAGATCACGGAAGTCGTCGAGCGTCTGGACGTTGCGGCCAAAGAGGACGAGCGGCACGTCGTCGAGCTGCACGGGCTGAAGCCGAGCGAAGTGGCGCCGACGATTCAGGCGATGCTCGACAAGAGCAACGTTTCGGCGCCGGCGGCCGGCGGCGGCCCTCAGCGGCGCGGGCCGCGCGGTGGAAATCGCGCGACGCAGGGCGCGGGCAATACGCAGGTGATCGCGCTGGACGAAGCCGGTTTGCTGGTGGTGATCTGCCCCGACGACGACTGGAAGCGCGTCGAAGAGTACATCCAGACCTGGGACGAGAAAGCAGTCACGAATCTGCCGCAGTTGCGATCGTTCAAGCTCGAATACGCCGATGCGGCCGGCGCGCTGCAAACGCTGCGCACGATGTATCAGAACTATATTCATCCGACGCTCGGCCAGTCGCGCGTGTTTCTCGATGCGATCGGCGACACGGTCTATGCCCAGGCGATCGGTCCGGCGCTCGACGAGATCGCCGCGCTGGTTGCCGTGATCGACGTGCCGAAGGATGAGACGCCGCTGGTGATCTATCCGCTCGAACATGCGGACGCGCAGCAGGTAACGCAATTGCTCCAGCCGATGGTGCAGGCGGCGCAGCGCGGCGGCGGGCGCGGCGGAATGACAAATCTGGTTTCGGTCCAGGCAGAGCCGACGACGAACTCGATCATCATCCGCGCCGACGGCACGGCGCTGGCGGAATTCCAGGATTTTGCAAAGCGCATGGATGAGCAGGCGGCGTCGCAATCGCCGGTTCGCAAGATATTTGTGCCGAAGGTCGCGCCGGTGCGTGAAGTGGCCGAAGCGGTGAGCAATATGTTCGCGCGCAGTGGCGGTCGCGGCGGATTCGGCAATTCGGCGGTGAAGGTTTCGACCAGCGGCGCGCAGCTCGTGGTCGAAGCGCCGACGGAGAAAATGGCCGAAATCGAGCAGCTCGTCGTCGAGCTCGACAGCCCCGGCGATCGCGAGATCGTGATCCGCACGCTAAAGCTGCCGGCCGTCGATGTGCAGTCGGTTGCGACGAAGCTGACACAGGCCTTCGCGGAAAAGTCTCGCCGGCAGGGAATCGCGGCCCGCTTTGATGCAGACGCGGCGACCGAGACCATTCTGATGACGATCAGCCGCGGTGAGCTCGACGAAGCTGAGCGGCTGCTTGAAGAATTCAAAGAGGCGGCAGTGCCGCTCACCGGCGAAACGGCGGTCGTGCAAGTTAAGCACGCGCAAGCGCAGGATGCGGCGAACTGGTTGAAAACTGAAGTCGAGAAAGTCGTCGCGCGGCAATATGGGCGCAACGCGGCGCAGCAGGTTTCGGTGACGGCGGATCAGCGGACGAATCGCGTGATCTTCAATGGTCCGCAGGTCGCGGTGAAGCAAGGATTGGAGCTGCTGAAGATATTTGACGTACCTCAGGATGAGGCGTTGCCCGATCCGAATCTGTACATTGTTGATACGCGAAAATTACCCGGCCTGGATGTCAGCAATATCGCACAGCAGTTGACGGCCGTGTACGCGAGCCGTAGTCCGCGGCCGGATCGTCTTAAGTATAACTTTGGCGCCGATCGTCTTACTGAAACGCTCATCATAAACATCCCGAAGGACGCCAAGACCGAAGTTGACGAGCTAATCGGCAAATTCGCAAGCGCCACGGAAGACCTGAAGATGGAGCGGCGCTTCTATGTGCTGGATCACGCCGACGCGGCGTATGTCGCAGATCAGCTCACGAAGTTGCTGCCGCCGGAACTCGCCAAGACGCATGGCCAGGACATCGCGAACCGCGTGACGATTCTCGCCGAGCCGCGATTGAATCGCGTCGCCGTGAATTTACCCAAGCTGGCGGTGGCAGCGGCCGAGAAACTCGTCGAAGACCTCGATCAACCTGAAGTCGATGACTCCAGTCCCGTGACGATCGAGATGAAAAACGCCCGGCCGGATCAAGTCGCGCAGATCGTCAATCAGATGTTCGGCGCGGGCCGCAGCGGCGGCGGTCGCGGCGCGGCCGCTTCGCAGGAAGTGTCGGTCACGGCGCAGGGCACGCAGATCGTGGTTCGCGCGCCGTCAAAGAAAATGGAGCAGATCAAGGCGCTGATTTCCAAGCTCGACGTGGACGACGGCGATCTCGAGGTGCGGGCCTATCCGCTCAAGATCATGAACGCCACGCAGGTGGCCGCCGCGGTGCAGCTTGCGATTCGCGCGATGGGCATCGAGGATCGCCCCGGCCGCAAGAAGCCGAACGCGTTTCCCGAGCCGACGACGAATACGCTGGTCGTTTTGGGCGACAAAGAACTGTTGCCGATGATCGACCAACTCGTGATGAAGTTCGAAAGCGAGTCGATTCCGCAGGGTGAGATGAAGGTCTACGCGCTGAAGAACGCGCAGGCGCAGGGCATCGCGCAAAGCGTCGATTCGATGCTGAAGGCGAAGATCGCCGAGCAGGAAGGCAATCGCGCGTCGATGTTGAAGACCGCGGTCGTTGCTGATCCGGCCAGTAACCGGTTGTTTGTGCTCGCGCCGGACGATTATCAGGAGATGGCCGGCCAGCTTGTGAACATGCTCGATGCGGATGTCGATACGGGCGAGATCGTGCGCATCGTTCAGTTGGAGCAGGGCAGCGCGTCTGACATTGCTCAAACGCTCGGGCGCAGTCTGCCGGAAGCCGCGGGCGGTCCCGGCCGCGCGCCGACGCTGCGCGTGAACGCCGACAACGGCAGCAATAGCGTGATGCTGTCCGGCAAGCTGAAAGATGTTGAGTACGCTGCGAAGATCATCGCCGAGCTTGAAGTGAACAGCGCGACGATTCCCGAATTGCGCATGTTCGCGCTCGACTACGCCGATGCGGATACTGTTCAGGAATTGCTTGAGACGCTGTACCCGGCCGGTGGTCGCAATCCGGCGGAGTTGGTGACGATCAGTTCCGACACGTACGCGAACAAGCTGACGGTGGTGGCGAATCGCCGCAAGATGAAAGCGATCGCCGAATATGTGAAGCAATTCGACGTCATGCCCGAGCCATCGCAGCCCGGCCGGATCGGCAACAAGGAAATGCACTTTGTCGACATCATTCGTCCCGGCGTCGATGCCGACGACGTCGAGTGGGAAGCCCGCAAGTTCTTCCCGGATGAGGACGAAGGCGGTCCGACGATTGAGGCGGATTGGGACGGCGAATACATCAAGGTGCTCTGCAAGGTCGGCGAGTTTTCGAACATCGAGCGAATCATTCGCGAGGTTGAGAGCAAGCAGAAAGTGAAAGACAAGCGCATCGCGCGTGCGGCGAAGGGCGACGCCGCGGCGGTGACCAGGCTGCTGGAGCAATTGGCCGCGCAGAATCCTGATATTAGCGTTCAAACCCTACCCGCGAATGAAAAACCAAAGACGATTGTCGAGGACTTGCGCGGTGAGGAAGAGCCGCGGCCGGAGCCGCGCCGCTCGCGCACGCCCAAGGCGCCGACTGTTCCGGCCGGATTGAAATCCGGCAACGGCGTGACGCCGTTCATGCTCGCGTCGGGCATGCTGGATGATTTGCTGGAAGATGTCGAGGCGGCCGCGGAGCGGGCAGCGAGCTCGGCGCAATCCGAGCCGCGCTATGGGCGAATCCCCGCTCGCCGGACAGGCGAAGGCGCAGCGACGATCGCGCAAGCTCAGGGAGAGGTGTCTCAGGACGCCGCAGGTCAACCGGCTGAAAAAATCGAACCGAAAGAGCCCGCCGCCAAACCCGCGCCGCGCCAACCGGCCGCGAGCGCATCGAAACAAGCCGCGCAGCCGGCGGCCGATCGCGTGATCGACGCCGAAAGCGCATCTGACAAAAAGCCGGCCGCGAAGACCGAGCCGAAGAAGCCGCCTGTGACGATCACGGTCGCGCCGGACGGCAGCCTGATCATCGACGGCCCCGAAAAACTTGTTGAAGACATCGAGTCCGAACTCGACACCATCGAGGAGAATCTCGCCGAAGGCGAAGTGATTCGCATTTTCCATTTCAAATATGGCGATGTGGCCGCGGCCGACGCGATCCTGCAGCGCATGTTCAACGATCGCCAGGTGGCTCAACAGCCGCAACAGCAGCAACAACAACAGCAGCGCAACCAGCAGCAAGGCCGCAATCAGGGCGGCGAAGGCGGAAAAGAAGGCGGCGATATGCGTGAGCAGATCGCCAACATGATCGGCGGCGGCAGCGGCGGCCGACAGCAGCAGGTCGGCGCGGTCGGGCGGCGTGCGGCCGGCGGTCAGCGCGTGCGCACGGCGACGGACGTCGGCAATAACTATCTGATCGTGAAATGCGATTCGTCGGATTTGCCGGAAATTCGCCAGCTATTGCGCGAACTCGACATTCCACCGGGGCAGGTCGATCTCAAAGTGTTCCAGCTTAAGAATCTGAATGCCGATGAGACCGCCAACAATATCAAGCAGATTCTCGGCATTGGACGCACGGGCGCGCCTGGCCGAAATCCGATGGCCGGCGGTGGCAATCCGCAGCAGCAGCAAATGCTCCAGATCATGCAGCAGCAGATGGTGGTGGATCTGCCGGGCGGCGGCGGGGGCGCGAAGATCGAACAGGTGGAAATCGTGCCGAACAGCGTGACGAATGCGCTGCTGGTCTCGGCCCCGCCGGATGTGATGGAAGTGATCGAAAACACGCTGTCGGAGCTTGAAGACCTCGGCAAACTCGGCGTGGTTGAGATGCATCAGTACCCGCTCGAACACGCGAAGGTCGATGACATTCTGCCGCTGTTGCAGGAAGTCTTCGCCGCGGTCGGCGCAAGCGGCGGCGGATCGGCGGCCGGCGGCGACGCAGCCGCGGGAATCGCGCGGCGCGTGCGTGGCGGCGGTGGTGGTGGCGGCGCGCCGGGTTCGCTTGGGCCGGTGACGATCACGTCTGACCCGCGCACCAATTCCATTATCTACACGTGCGAGGCGAAGGATCGCCAGCGCATCGAGGATCAGATTCGCGTTCTGGACATTCCGGAATCGGTGACCGACGCGGAGATGTATATCTGTCAATACGGCGACGCGACGGCGATCGCGGCGACTGTCTCGTCGATTTTCGGCGGAAGCGGAATCAGCGGTGGCGAAGGCGGTCGTCGATCCGCGCGGGGCGCCGCGACGTCGAGCGATCTTCGCATCGAAGCCGACGCGGCCACGAACTCGATTCTGGTTTGGGGCACCGCGCCGCAGCGCGACAAGGTGTTCGAGAAGATCGAGCAGTTCGAGGAAGCCAGCAAGCGCTCGTTCCGCGAGATCCCGATTCAAAATGCCGACGCCGAAGTGTTGGCCGGGCGTTTGATGGAGATGTTCGGCGGTGCGGCAGGGGCCGGCGCAGGCGGCGGTCGTCGCGGTCCGCGCGGCGGCGGCGCTGGCGGTGGTGTGAGTTCGAATGGGCCGGTGACGATCGTGGGCGACAACGGCGCCAAGAAACTGCTCGTCCGTGCGCCGGATGCGCTGTATACGCAGATCGCTGAAATGGCCGAAACGCTCGACACCAGCAAGGGTTTGCAGGTGGAGCGCTACACGCTCAAGCACGCGAAGGCTGACGCGGTCGTGGATTCGTTCAAGAGCGCGATGCTCGAGTACATGACCGTAGCGCGGCAAAGCGACTCGAATTTCAAAATGGATGCGTTCACGGCCGTGCCGGATTCGCGGACGAATAGCGTGCTGGTGGTCGGATCGCCGCAGATTTTCACGTTCGTGAAAGGGCTGCTGGCGGAAATCGATCGCGAGCCGACGGCGGATCAGCGCCAGGTGACGCAGGTTTACGCGATCCAGGGCATCGAAGCCGCGGCCCTGGCGGAGATGATCAACCAGAGCCAGAGCGGCGCGACCGGCGGAGGTTCCGGCGGCGGTCGTCGCGGCCTGCTCGGCGGCGGCGGCGGAAGCGGTGCGGATATATCGGTGAAGGCATTCGCCGACGACGCAACGAATACGCTCGCACTGCACGGCACCGAGACCGATATCGCGTTCGTTTACGATCAGGTGATCAAGAAGTACGAAAATCTGACGACGCAATTCCTTACGCCTTCGACAATCGCGGTCGAAAACACCGATCCGTCGCGCGTGGTCAGTTACATTTCGCAGTTTCTCACGCAGCAAGCCGGCGGCGACTCGCGCGGCGGCCGAAGCGGCTCCGGCCGGCGCACGCCGCACCTCGTGCCGAATGATTCCGCGGGCGTGATCGTTGTCAGCAACGCCACGGAAGCCGAAACCGCGCAAATTCAGTCGCTGGTGTCGCTGTTCGACGATCCCGATCTGCTCGGTGATCGTTTTAAGATCATTCCGGTTCCATATGGCCAGGACGCAAAAGCGCTGGCGCAGGAAGTTGAGCGGATGTTCAATCAGGCCGAAGACGCCGAGGCCCGTTCGCAGGGTCGTGAGCCGCGGCGCATCTCACTCGGCGCGGATGAAACGAGCAACGCGATCATCGTGATGGGCGAACCGTCGAATTACGGCATGATCGAGCAGATGGTGAAGGAAATCAGCCAGATCAATCCGCAGAAATATGCGACGCGGTTTATTCGGCTGAATAACATGTCGGCCGAAGACGCGGCGGCCCTTGTGGAATCGCTGCAAGGTCGTGGCGGCCGAACGCCGGCCCGCACGACGGGCGGCGGTTCAAGCCCGCGAGGCGGCGGAACCGGCGGCGGCTTCAATCCGCAGGGCGGTTTCCAGGGGCAACCCGGCGGCGGTTTCAATCCGCAGGGTGGTTTCCCCGGTGGCGGCGGCGGAAATCAGGGCGGTCGATTTAACCCCGGCGGCAATCGTGGTGAGAGCGGCGGAAGCGCCGCGCCATCGCGCGGTCCGGCCGGCAGCGGAAATCGCGGCAATCAGGGCAACGTCGCACCGGGCGGACGTCAACCGCGCGGCGGCGCCGGCGCGCAGCCCGGCGGCACGGGCGGTGGTGGGCGTCCGCGACCGGCCGGCGGCGGCAACAGCGGTGGTGGCGGTGCCGGCTCGGGAGGCGGGGTGCTCAATTGGCAACCCGCCGGACGCGGGCTGGATGCGTGTTTCGGCGCAGCAAATTTCGTTGCGACAGCGCAATTTGTTCCTGCGATGATCGCCGCGATCTGGCATTCTGAAGATGACGCGGACGGCGAGATCAACACGTCGTCGACTGCCGGCAAGTCTATCGTTCCGATCGAGGACGACGCGGAGGCAGATATTTCATCGCCGCTGAACGCCGTCCCGCGCGGCGCGCAAAGCGACAAACGCGATGCGAGCCATCAATCGGTCGCCTCATCACGCAATCGTTTGCCCGCTCCCGTTGTCTCCGAGTCACGGGTTCGCCGGGTTCGCGAAATGCGTCACGGGCGCGTCGTTCAACCGGCCGCCGGCAAGGACGTGATCCGACCGGTTTCGATGGAAGACGTCGTCGCGCTGCTGGACGACCCGCCCGCCGCGGATCAGCCAAAGCCCGAAAAGCGGAAGACTTCGACGCGGCCAGCGCCGCGCGCGACGCCGAAATCCGGCGCGAACGAATCCGACAAGTCGACGGCCAAGCCAAAGTCAGACGGCGCGAATGCCACCGATCAGCCCGCGACGACACGGCGGGTCCGATCGCAGCCGGCGCCGGCGAGTGCGCCTGCCAAGGCTGCACCTCCGAAGGCCTCGAAGCCGTCGGACAAACCAACCCCGCAAGCGCCGAAGGTTGTGGAAAACAAAGCCGCCGCGACTGCGAAGCCGAACGAGACGCAGGCGACGGACACCGCGACGGGCGAAGCGCAGCCCGCGGTCGATCCGGCTGCGCCGGCGGTTCGTCGTCGAAACGCCGATGCGCCGCGCCTCAACCAGCCCGCAGGCGACGTACCGGTGGGTGACAACGCGCTGCCCGCAACCAAGCAACCGCAAACGCGCTCGGTGCGCCAGCAGCCTGTCACGCGCCCGGCGGGCGATCGCACACCTTCGCGCGCGATGACCCCGCCTTCGACCGGCCCGGCCACGCTGCCCGTGGTCGATTCGCTCGAGTCGATCAACGGATCGCTGCGCGGCGACGTGGGTGTTTCGGTTGTTGATCGCGGCACGATCATATTGAGCGGCGACGAAAGCGATCTGGCGTTTGTTGAGGAAGTGCTGGCTCGAATGGAAGCCATCGCGCCGACCGCGCAACTTCGCGTGTTCAGCCTCCAATCCGCCAAGGCCGCCGCCATCGCCGAGCCGGTGCAGCGCGCCGTTGAGGCATATATCGGTCAGTTCGGCCAGACCGGCGCGAGCGATCGCTTTACAGTGATCGCGGAGGCGCGCAGCAATTCGCTGATCGTGGCCGCGTCCGAGCAGAACATGGCGATCATCAAAAATCTGATCGCGTCGATGGACATTCCCGGCGCTGAGATCGGCCAGGCGTCGTATCGGGTGGTGCTGGTGGAGCACGCCCGCGCGGCCGACATCGCTCCCAAGCTCCAGGCCATCGTGCAGCAACTAATGGTCCAGCGCGACATTCCGCAGGAATCGCGGCCGACGATTCAATTCGACGATCGCTCGAACAGCATCGTGATCGCGGGCACGCCGGCCGACATTGCTGAGATAGAGAATCTTGTTCACACGTTCGACATCGACATCTCCGAAGATGATCGCAGCTTTGTTCGCGGCGACATGATCATCATCGGGCTGAAGAACGCCCGCGCGGAAGATGTCGCTCAGACGCTGACCGACATGATCGAAGCCGAGCAGGAAGCCGCGCAGGAAGCGGCCGAGTCCGGCGGCGGTGGCGGTACGGGTGGCGGCGCGGTTCGCGCTTCCAAGCTTGCGATCCGCAAGCTGAAGCTGCGCACGTCCGACGGGGTCGAGTTGCCCGATCTCGATCTCGAAAAGCCGATTCGAATCATCGATGAAAAAGGCACGAATTCGCTGATTGTCTATTCGAGCCCGAAGAACAATGAGTCGCTGAAGGCCATCGTCGGCGTACTTGACTCGCTGCCGATCGGCGCGGAGACTGATGTCCGCGCGTTCGCGCTCAAGTACGCGCGGGCCGAATCGATCGCCGAGACGTTGCAGAATCTGTTCGAGGAATCGAAGAAAGCGCTCGCGCGGCCGGCTGAAGGCGACAGCGCGCCGGGTGACGGCGTCATGCCGCCTGTCCCGCCGGGCCTTGCGGGCAAGGGCCTGCCATACAACGTCGTCATCAGCCACGACACGCGCTCGAATACGGTGTTCGTGGTGGGGCGAAAGGATTCGGTGCTGTTGGCCGGCGGTTTGATTGAGGAATTGGATCGTCCGAGCATGCAGCTTGCGATGAGCGCGCGGCTTGTCCCGCTTAAGAACACCCAAGCGTCGAAGCTTGCCGAAAAGCTGGATGATCTATTGGAGAAGCGCGCCACCGCGATCGGCGAGGACAACAACACCGCGCGCGATAGCGCCGTGCTGGTGCCGGATGATCGCTCGAACACGATCATCATCGTCGCGACGGACGAGATGTACGAAATGGTGGCCGACCTGGCGCGGCAGATCGACGCGTCGTCGAGCTATCGCATCGTCGAGACGCGCTTCCGCACGCTGAAATTCGCCGACAGCGCGAAGATCCAAAGCCTGTTGCAGGAAGTCTTCGACCGCAAGAAGGAAGCCAAGAGCGATTCGGGCGGTAGCGAGGCGAACGAGACGCAGGACGCGCTGTTCATCACCGCCGACCCGCGCAGCAACTCCGTGCTGCTGACCGGCACGCGCGATTATCTCGAGGAATCCGAGAAGATGATCGCGAGTCTCGACCAGCGCTTTGACCCGACGGTGGTGTTCAAGGTTCGCGATGTGCGCATGAACAGCGCGCAGAACATCGCCGCGCTGCTCACCGACATGATCGAGAAGAGCAAGCCATCGGAGGGCGGCGGCGAGTCGAATCTCACCGGCACTCCCATCTATGTTTCGGCCGATCCGCTTTCGAGCAGCCTGCTGATCGCGGCTGCTGCCGAGGACATTGTTATGCTCGATCGCTGGATCGACATGCTCGATCGTCCGACCGAGATCGGCAAGATGACGCGCGTCATTCCGCTGTCCCGTTCGAAGGCCGAAGACGTCGCCAGCAGCGTCCAGGAACTGTTCCAGAGCTCGCGTGGCGGCGGCGGGGATTCGCAGGCCGGCGCGAACGTAACCATCACGCATGACGCGACGACGAATTCGGTGATCGCCGTCGGGCCGCCGGCGATGTTGAAGGATTTGGAAGACATTGTGCGTCGTATTGACACCGTCGATCCGGAGGGCGGCGCGCTGGTGCGCATATTCAAGCTCAAGCAGGCCGACGCCGAGGTCGCGGGCGAGTTGCTCCGCAACATTCTCGAAGGCCGCGGCGGTTCGGTCGGCGGTACAAGCCGCACCGGTTCATCCGGCTCGACCAGCAGCGGCTCCAGCGAGGATTCGCTGCGTCAACTCATGCTGATTTACCAGAATCAGCGGCCGGAAATCGGGCCGGAGACCTTTCGGGCGATGCGCAGCGACATTAACGTGATATCCGACTTGCGCACGAATTCGCTGGTGGTAATCGCGCCGACCGGCAGCATGCCGCTCATGGAATCGCTGGTTAATGCTGTGGATGTTCCGCCGGATGCCGCGAAGATCCGTGTCTTCGCGCTGCAAAACTCCGACGCCGAGGAAATGGTTCGCACGCTCGAAGGCTTGTTCGGCACCGACAGTGCGAGCGGGCGCGGCTCAACGACCAGCGGCGGCGGGTCCACGTCTACCGGCACGCTGGCCGACAACGAGCGGCGCTTGGCGCTAGAGGGCGCGGGCGGCAGCGAGGGCCGCGAAGAGCTTTCGTTCACCACTGACACGCGCACGAATTCGGTCATCGCGGCCGGCACGAAGGGCTATCTTGATCTAGTCGAAGAACTGATCCTGCAACTCGACACGCAGCCCATTCGCGAGCGCAAGACGTATGTCTATAGCCCGCGCTACAACACGGCCGAGAGCCTTGCGGCGTCTCTGTCGGAATACAACGACGCCGAACAGCAACGGTTGGAGGAATTGCAGGACGAGATCTCCGCGCAGCGCCGCACGGAGCGCGAAGTCACGGCGATCGCGAACGAGGAATCGAACACGGTCGTATTGTCGTACGATCCGCGTTTTGAGAAGGACGTGCTGGATGTGGTGAAAGAGCTGGATCAGCCTCCGCCGCAGGTGATGATCCAGGTGCTCATCCTCGAGGTGACCCTCGAAAACTCGCTGGAGCTTGGCGTGGAGTTCGCGTGGCAGGATTTGCAATTCACCAAGGCCGGCCCGAACGACACGACCACGTTTGATTATGTCGGCGGCACCGACATTGGAGCGGCCGGCGCGGGCCTTGGCGGGTTTACGTTCACGATCACCGGCGCCGATTTCAACTTCCTGCTCCGCACGCTCCAGTCCGAGCGCAAGCTGAACGTGCTCAGCCGCCCCCAGATCGTCGCGATGAATAATCAGGAAGCGCTGATCAAGATCGTCAATAACGTGCCATATGCCAGCGGCACGGCTTCGACGATCGGCGGCTCGCTTCAGACGCAGGTGCAGCGCGAGGACGTTGGCATCGAGCTCACGGTGACGCCGCAGATCAATCCCGACGGGTTTGTCCGTATGGAGATCAATCAGAAAGTTTCCGACCTCACCGGTTCAAATGTCGATGTGGGTCAGGGTGTTTCGGCCCCGATCTTCTTCGAACGCGAGGCGGATACGGTCGTGACAGTAAAGGATAATGAAACAGTAGTTCTTGGCGGCCTGATCACGACGCGAGACGAGCAGCGCGAAACGAAAGTGCCGATCGTTGGCGATATTCCGGGCTTGGGCTTGCTGTTCCGCAACCAGATCGACAGCAGCAACCGCACGGAACTGCTCATCATTCTGACGCCGCGTATCGTGCGCACGGTCGAGGACTATCGCACAATCTCGATCGAAGAGCGCGATCGCACCGGCCAGGTGCCGCGCGAGGTACTCAGCAACCCGCTCATGCAGGGTTTGCAGTTGCGGCCTGACGCACTGCCGGGCGAGGGTTATGACGTGCCGCTGAACGAGACGCCAGGCGCGTCGCCTGATGACCAGTACGGTCCGCTTCCGCCGGGTCATGGCGACTCTGACGAGCAGGCTGAAAGCGGCTCATACGACGTTCCGATCAGTTACGCAAAGGGCGCCAGTGTTCGCAGATAAAAGCCGGTACCACGCTGACGGGCTTCCGCTCCCTGACGGTCGCGGCTCTGTTCAGTTAGGCGGCAGCGCTTGGCTTGGGGGCCTGAGCTTGTGTTGTTTGTTCATCGCGTTGGTTGCGGGCTGTGTCGATGCAAAGCCCCAACCCACACAGTCGAAGAGCGATCCGAATTCGCTGCGCGACGTGCGCATCATCGGGCGAAAAAACGATGATGCGCCGGTGCCGGCGATCGACCCGACAAAAATCGAGGCGCGCGACGATATTGTCGGCGTGAACCAATACTGGGGTCAGGATCCGTGGATTCGCGACCCATCCACGAGCCGCGTGAGCGGGTTCAGCGTCGCGACCTATTTCGTTTCGAGCGCCACCGAAAAAGGCGCGTTTGTAAAAGGCGACATCGTCGTCCATCTCAACTGGCTGCGCACATACGCGTCCGGAGAGATCGAGCGTACGCCGCTGTATGAATGGGAGCTCAACGAGTCGCAATCGATGGGATTTCGTATCCGCAAAAAATCCGTGATGGGTTATTTCTACGGCCTGGTGCTGAAATGGCCCGAAACCATCGACGTGTCCGGCAAGCACATCGAAATCCAGATTTCGTATCGCCGGTTGGCCGGCGGGGCGATGGTGAAATCCGCGCCGCGCACTTTCCGGATTGAACCCGCGGCGCGCCACGCCGTCCCCCACGCCGCGCGGCCGATCGGAGCGCCGCACTGATGCCGTGGGGGGCGTTTTCGATCATCGCTGTCATTACCCTGGTGCTTCAGACGACCGTGGTGCGCTTGCTCGGCATCGAGGGCGTCGATCTTTTCCTGGCCCTCGCGCTTTTTCTGGGGCTGACGGCATCGACATCCGACGCGCGGCTCGCCGCATGGTGCGCGGGCTTTGTGCAGGATTTGGCTGGCGGCGGCCCGATCGGATTGCACGCGCTGGCGCTCGGCACGTCTGTGTGGCTGCTGACGACGCTGCGCGACGTGGTGAATTTGCAGGTCTGGTGGGCGCGGTGGGTCGTGGGGGCGCTGGGGGCGTTGCCGGCGCAGGTTCTGGTCGTGGCATATCTGCACTATGGACTGGGCACGCGGCTCTCCGTTGTGTGGACGGCGCTATCCATCGTGGTGACGTCATTGCTGGCGGGGCTTCTGGCGACGCTCTTGACGCAATTGCCGATTTTTCTGGAGTGGGATCGTCGCCGCCGTCGCTACCATCGGGCACGTTGGTAGTGTCTAATTCATGCAGAATGAAAAATGTCACCCATGCGCCGCGGTGTGAAGCCTTGGCGGCGCTCGCCTTTGTTGCCATCGCGTTTACGGGCTGCGGCTACGTTCCAAAAACCGCGCAGGTGGCCTCGCGCTACGACCACGGCGTGGTGTACATTCTTCCGGGGATCGAGGGGCCGAGTCCGCTGAATACGAGCTTGGCCGTCGGGCTCGACAACGCCAAGATCAGGCCGGCGATCGAGATTTATGACTGGACGACGGGTATTCCGGGGAATTTTCTGTGGAATCTGAGCGATCTGGACCGCAATCGCCGCGAGGCGTCGCGGCTCGCGCGGCGGATTCTCGCTTACCGCGATCGTCACCCGGGCGGGCAGGTGAGCATCATTGGCCATTCCGGCGGCGGGGGCATCGCGCTGCTGACGCTTGAGGCGCTGCCGCCGGAGCCAATCGTGGACAATGTGGTGTTGCTCGCGCCGGCCGTGTCGCCGCGATACGACCTGCGCAAGGCCATGCGCCGCGCAAAGAATGGGATGTATCACCTGTATTCGCCGTTCGATGTCGGGCTTTTGGGGATCGGCACGACCGTGTTCGGCACGGTGGATCGCGATCACGGGCCGTCGGCCGGCGCGGTGGGGTTTTCGAAGCCGCCGCGACTCAGCGAAGAAGAGTGGACCGCCATCGCCGAACAACTGCATCAGATCAAATGGTCGGCCGACTTGGTGTCGTACGGCGCGGCGGGGGACCACGCGGGTTGGTCGACGGTGTGGTTCGCGGAGAAATACCTGGCGCCGCTGGTTGAGACAGGGCGGCCGCCCGCTGCAAAACCGGATGCCACGGCGAAGGGAATGAACCACGAAGACGGCGCGGCGCAGACAAGTAAGTAGTCATGTTTCTCGGTTCTCTCTCTGCGCGCGACGTTGGGGCGATGACCGTAGTCTGGGTTACGCGGCGCTGACGAAAGCGATCGCACCATGTCGGAGCAGGCATGAATCGAGGCTGGTTGATACGGCTGTGCTTGCTCGCGACGTCTCTGGTTCTCTTTGGAGCCGTGACGACGTTATGGGTTCGTAGCATAGGGCGATATGACATTTGGTGCATGAGTTACCCGACGGCAGTACCGCTTGCGTTGTGGTCGCAGAACTCTCGTTTGCTGCTGCTGGACTATCGAGTGTTTCTAAGGGGCTCCGAAGTCGACCCCGGTGTAGTCGAACCCATGTCACAATTCGTCCATTGCACCGGTCTAATCGATCGGGAGGTCGTGATCGGCGGGTCCAATTCGTTTGAAATGCAGGCTTCGCCGTTTTATCTTGTCGTTCCACATTGGGCGCTATGCGCGCTCTGGTTGATTTATCCGACCCGCGAATTGATTGGGTGGCATCGACGCGGAAACGCAACGCGTACGGGTTATTGTTCGCGATGCGCATACGACCTGCGTGCGACGCCGGAGCGATGTCCGGAGTGCGGAATGGACACGGCGTTGTATCCGCGCTAGGTCGGCGGAGACCTGACGATACGTGACATCGTGAAGCACATCGGGCCTTATAGCCCACTCGAGCGATAGCACGTTTCGACCAATTCCATCGTTCGCCACGCATCTTCAACGCCCGTGTGAAGCACCGCGTCTTCGCCGCACGCGAATCGTTGCAGATTCTGCATTGGGCCGGCAAAGCCTTCGGGAAACCAGCTTCCGCACAGCGGAATATCGTTCCATTGCCGGTCGAATGCCACGGCCAACTCATCCGGCTCGCCGCTAGGATAGTTCAGATTGACGCCCATTTTCGCGATCAGTGCGCCGTTTGTGCCTTCCACTCGCAAATCGGATGCTTGAAAACGACGGCCGAAGCGGTGCGCGTGATGTGTCGTCACCACGCCGCGCGCCTTGTCGGAAAATGTAAGGATGGCGCTGGTGCGCGTGCTGTGTAGGTCCGGCGTTTCGGCGTCGCCGAATGTGCGCGCAACGACGTCAACCGGCTCTCCGAACACACTGCGCAGCAAGTCCAGGTAGTGAATGCTGTGCAGTGCGATTTCCATGCGTGGCAGACCGCGAAGGAACCGCCAATTGCGCCATGGTGTGTTTACGCAAACGCGCACTTCGATATCAACGATGCGGCCAAGCAGTCTGCGAGCAAGAAGATCGCGCATCACCAGCATGTTTGGCGCGAATCGAAGTTGAAAATTCACAGCCGCGATAAACTTCCGCTCGCGACAGATGTCGCGCAGAGCGGTGGCCGCGGCCAGATCGATGCCGAATGGCTTTTGAACGAGCACAGCCCGGCCGGTTGGGATGCGCGGCAGAATGTCGGGCAATGCAAGAGGCGGAAGAGCCAGGTCAAACACCACACTTTCGTCGGTCGCGAGCGCCTCATCAAGCGTCGCAAAGGCGCGGGGAACGCCAAAGTCTCGGGCCAGCTCGGTCGCGCGAGCGGAGTCAACGTCGAAAACACCGATGACGGGCAATCCGGCTGCGCGATAAGCGGGTAGATGCGCCGCACGCACGATGCCGCCGGCGCCGATGATGATGATCGGACGCGGCCGCGAAGGCATCGGCCATGATTGCGCAATGTCTTTCAATTGCTCGCTGGTGGGGCTCACCGCGAGATTTCCAGATAGCGCGACTCAGTCAAGTGCGGCCGGGCAACGCCCGCGCCGAGCGCGGCGGAGAGCCGTTCGGCTGCGAAGCGCAACGATTCGCGAACGTGATGAAAATCGCGTTGGCGATCGGCGTCGGAGCCGATGCGCTCGATGTGCGGGACAGTCAGGGCGGCGACGGTATGGCCCCGATGATCCAGAACAGGGAAGCTGAAATCATGCACACCGCGAATACGCGTGCTCTCCATCTCCTCGTAGCCGCGCTGGCGCACCTGCTCGACTTCCGCGGCGTCGTGAGGGTGCTCGGCGGCGGTTGCCTCCAGCAACGGAGCGAGGCGTTGGCGTTCATCGGGTGGCATGAATGCGAGCAGCACGCGGCCGGAAGCGGTCGTGAGCAGGTTAACAGTTGTCCCCGCGCGCACGGCGAATCCCATTTCGCCGGGCGCGTCCACCTGCGCGAGAATTACGCCGCGCGCCTGCTCAACAACGGTCATGTGGCAGGACTGGTGGATCTTGCCGGCAAGCTCGTGCATGACTGGCAGCGCGATCGTGAGCAGCCGGCGCGTCGGCGGATGTGCGTGGCTAAGCTCGAACATCTTGAGCGTAAGAACGTATTGGTCGCCGGGCCGGCGGATTGCGACATAATGGCGCTGCACGAGACAATTCAACATGCGAAAGATCTCGCCGACGCTTCGACCGAGCGTCTTGGCGATCTCAGCCTGAGTGAGTCCGCCGGCGTGTTGCGAGAGCAGTTCGAGGATGTCGAGGCCTTTTTCGAGCGCGGGGACCGGATAGCGGCGCGACGACGCGGTTGCTGGTTTCGCAGCGCGAGCCACAGAGTAGTACTCCTGAGAATGCGGTTTTCTTCGCCGGAACTGCTTACACCACCGTTTGCGTGGACGACGTAACGAGAGACTGTTTTATAGCGGGTTTCGGCCGTTTTTGCGACTCGCTGGCGCGCACGATCAATGTGCGGCGGCTATGTGTTGTCGGGTGGATGAAGCAGGTTCATCAACTCGACAACGGATTCAACCTGCATTTTGGTGAGAATATGGGCACGATGGATATCGACGGTTTTACGGCTGAGGCCGAGTTCGAGCGCGATTTCCTTCGCGGAGCGTCCGGCGACGATGCGCTCCATCACCTCAAACTCGCGCGGTGTGAGCCGGGCGCGAAGCCGATCGACGGTGGCGCGGTGCGAATCGCGAGCTCGGATGCGCATGTTGAGCGCCAGCGCCTCGCGAACCCGCTCAATCAGATACTTCGGATCGTAGGGTTTTCGCAGAAACTCGATTGCGCCGGCTTTCATGGCCTGCACGGCGGTTTCGATCTCGCCGTGGGCGGAGATCATGATGACCGGGAGGTGCCGGCCGAGTTCGTTCAATCGGGTTTGAAGCTGAAGTCCGTCCATTCCCGGCATTCGCAGATCGAGAACAAGGCAGCCCCCGCGATCCGGGTCACTTTTCGTCAAAAACGACGCGGCGCTGTCGAAGGTTTCGACCGGCAGGTTTACGGATGAGAAAAGCCGCGCCAGTGATTGGCGGACGGCTTCGTCGTCATCGACGACATAGACTTTTGGTTGCGACATCATGTTGCGCCTTCCTGTGCCCCCGTGGGAAGCGAAAAGCACATCGTCAGGCCGCCGCGCGCGTTGCGCTCCGCGCGGATCCGGCCGGAAAAGGAATTCACGATCGTTTGACTAATGGCGAGACCGAGGCCAAGCCCTTCATCCTTCGTGGATTCAAATGGAATGAACAAGCGGTCGAATCGCTCTTCAGGGATGGGCGGACCGCTGTCTTCGACGCGGCACTCGATGCTGGCTGCCGCACGGGTTATTCGAATCCGCACCTCGCGTGACGCGGATGGGGCGGCGGCCACAGCTTCGATCGCGTTTCTAAGGAGATTGACGAATACCTGCATCAGTTGCACTTCGTCCACGTTGACGCCGGGCAACAAAGGATCGATGGCGAATTGAATCGTAACGTTGGCGCGGCGCGTCTCGATCTCCACCAGCCGCGCGGCTTCGCGGGCGATCGCGGCGATGTCAACCGGCTGGCGCTGCGTCGGGCGCTTGCGAATGAAGGCGCGCAAGCGCTCGATGATGGTCGCGGCACGGTTCGCTTGCGTGTTGATGGCGGCCAGATCCGTGAGCGTCTCGTGCGGGTCCAACTGATTGTTTCGGAGGCGGCCGGCGGCGGCTTCCGCGTATGTGGAAATCGCGGCGAGCGGTTGATTCAGTTCGTGAGCGATGCCGGCGGCGAGCTCGCCGAGCGTCGCGACGCGCGTGGCATGCGCGAGCTGCTCGGTGCGCGCGACGGCCACATGCCGGGCGGCGATGAGTTCCAGTGCGACATGACAGAGAAGCGCGGCGAGGGCTCCGAGCGCTAGAATGGCGGCCGCCGGCCCCCACGCGGATAACAGCCCCGTGACGCCGGCGGCGCTCAATTGCCCGGCCGGATCGTGCAGCATGACGAGCGTGCACCCGGCGGCGGCTGGGGGTTCGCTGATGGGCGTAGAGATGACATGATCCGTTTGAATCGTCGCGCTGTGGGCTGTGCCAGTGCGAATTTCGAGCGGAAGCGCCTGATATTCGTCATCGCTCACACGCGCGGCGGCGATCAACTCGCCCCGCTCGTCAAAAAGCGCGGCGCGATGGTAATCGCCGTGCGAGTCGAGTAATTGATCGAGCGTCTTGGAGCGGATCATGCCGGCGACGAGGCCGCGCAATTCGCCTTCGGCCCGGATGGGCGTGGAATAAACAAGGCCCGGTTCTCCGAGGCAGAGTGGCACACGGCCGCTCAGCAACGCGCAGAGCTTCGGATCGGCGGCAAAGCGCGCGATTTGCGAGATCTGCTCGCGATACTCGTCGGCCTCGCGGCTTTGCGTGTGCAGGTCTTCGAGGGCGATGCCTTGCTCCGCGCGTTCAAACGTCATGAACGGGCGGCGGGATCCGTCGAAGCCGCGCTCGACGACATACACCTCGGCGAGCATGTGATGATCGTAATTACTGTCATAGATGGTCTGAACATAATCGCGCGAATCGGTCCGGAGGTGACGAATCGAAGGCTCCGAGGCAATCGTGCGCAGTGTGATCTCGACGTGATTCAGATAGCTTTCGATTTCGGAGCGCGTGTTTGCGAGCTTAAGCAGGTTGCGTGTGGTGATCTGGCTCAGCACGATGTCGCGCTCAACGAAATGCCGCCAAACGATGACGCCCGCCAGCGCGGCAGCGGCGATGACGCTCAGCCAACGGCCGATCAAAAGCAGACGCGCTATCAGTGCCGACTCCTGCGACATGGCGATGACCTTTATTACTAATTTCACGCAGAAGGCGTGCCGCCGCACCTAGGGAAAAGTCCTAGCCCGGCGGCGTACGCGCTCCTCGAATATCGGCCATCGCAACAAACGCGCATTGTGACCGCTGTGGTGGGCGTCAGCAATTTCGAGATGCCGCGAGCGCCATACGTCACTCGATCGCGAAACAGCCCGGGAGGGCCCCATGCGCCAGAGGTGTGTAACCACGCCGGCTGCTTGCCCGATACCTTGAGGGGCGAGTCGCGTTCCTGCCTGCTCGCCCTGCTCCAGAGCTGCTCAGGATAAGCACCCAGGATCAACGGAGTGAT
>JAEUIR010000070.1 GCA_016795025.1 Phycisphaerales bacterium | reverse complement strand
GCCGCCAACATCTGTTGTTCCAGTTGCTGGGCGCTTTGAGCGATCGAAGCGGACGTGATGGTCAATGCGATGGCGATCATCACCGCGGCGAATCGCCGGCTCTGGTTGTGCATCAACATTTCCTGAAGTCCTTTCGGCTGCCGACGAGCGCGGCCGGCCATCCGCCTGGCCGATCGGTCGCTCCCGGAAGCATGCTGAAATGATACCCAAACAGTGGGACGGATTGCGCCGAAACATCAGACCGAAGCTCAAAGACATCCGCAAAGACCAGCACGATCTGACAAATGAGGTGGTTTTCACGTGATGGAGTCATCGCGTGCAGTGAGTGCGCGCCGCACGAATGATTTGAATACGCATCAGGCCGTTTTGTGTCCGAAAGAAAAGGGGGTTCGACGACGCTCGCGTCGAACCCCCGATCCGCGTGCCTGCCAGCGCGGTGATTCTGCGGCTCTCAGGCTTATTGCCGCTCGAAGTGCAGCATGATCGCCGAGTTGTTGCCGTTCGACTGCGGCGCGATGTCGATCTTGTACTCGCTCACCGCCACCGTGCCGGTGGAGGTCTCCACCGAATCCACGAAGATCGACGACGGCAACGTCACCGTGTACGTATCATCGACCGACAGCGACAACGATGCGGCCGAAACCGAGAAGACCGTGCGATTGCCCGAGTAACCCGTGGGCGGTGTGGGCCAGGTCGCGGTTACGTCGATGTTATTGATCTGCTGATTCGATCCGTCGTAATAAAACACTTCGAACGAGTAATCCAGGTTCTCCAGATAGTTGCCGGTGTCGTCCGTCGGCGGCTGGAATTCGAGATCGAGATCCTGCGTGTTGTCCACCTGGATCACGCCACCCGCGAACGCCCCCAGCGCGCCGCCGCCCTGTCCCCAGTTCCGCAGCCGCGGAATATTGGTGAACACGAAATTCACCATGCGCGAATACTGCTTCGTGCTGCCGTCCTCGAACGTCACTTCGACGGTGAACGTGTCGCCGGCGTTCAGGTGGTCGTGCGGAATCACAAACCGCTGAAAGCGATCGCCGGCGTCATCGAATGCGTAACCGATCGAGCTCCACAGCGCGAACGAATTCGGACCGATGCTCGTTGTCATGAGCGGGATGTAGGACGGTCCCGGCGATTCAACGAGGGCAACGCCGGTGATGTGTTTCGGCGCGCCGGGCTCTTCGAGCACTTCCATCGTGATGATCGTCTGTTCTTTCAGCGAATCGTCGATCGCGGCCAGATCGCTTCCGTAATACACGTCAGTATCCGGCTCGTCGATCTTGAGGTTCATAAAGAAGTTCAGCCGCACGCCGTCATTCGGCGCCGCGTCGCCGCCGTTGGAGTCCCAATCATCGACGATGCCGTTGCCGTTATTGTCCGCGTCGATGAAGTCCGGCAGGCCATCCTGGTCGCCGTCGAGAATCTGATTACCGCTCGCCGAGTTCACGCCCTGCGACGCGCTTCCCTTGCCGTTGTTGCCGACGCCCACCGGACATCCGTCGTCGTTCAACCGGGCGAAGACGGTCGGATCGATCATGCTGCCGGTGGTTGCGTTTACGCCGGGCATCACCGGCGTAGCCGATGGGTCGTCGGGAAGCTCGATCGTGCCCAGCGTGGCCGATTCGGACATGCTTAAGCCCGTGTAGCCCGTGTCGCCGCTGCCGTCAAAAACGACCGTGCTGACCGGTTGTCCGTTCTCGTCGATGATCGCAACCATGAAGGTGTTTCCGGCTTCATCGTCGGGCAGATCGACCAGGAAATCGCCCTGATCATCCGTTGTGCCGCGATACGTCTCCATGGTCGCAGTCGACTGAGCGACAACCGTGTAGCCTGAGTCGGGGTCCGCGTCGGCCGCGCGCGGTCCGCGTTTCGCGGCTGATTGGCCGATGAGCGTGCCCCGCAACGACAGGGCTGATGCGCTGTCGTCGCTGGTGCTGTCGCCCGTGTTGTTATTAGTGTCGGTGGTGTTGGTGTTGTCGCTCGTATTGTCGGAACTGTTTGTGCCGTCGGTGTCCGCAGGCACGCAGCCCAGCGCCGCAAGGCACGCGACCAGCGGCGTCATCCAAAAGCGTTTCATTCAGGTTCTCCCGCGAAAAGTTCGTCGCCGGGCGGCCGCGCAATGCTGCCATGCCCCAATATCCAGCGGTTTTCGGCTGGCTTGCGCGATCGGGTTTGCGTCTTGCAGAAAGTCCGTCGATGGCGCGAAATACGCCGCCGGGGTGCGTTGAACGGCGAATTTATTGGCGGATGCCATCTGCGACTGGGACCAGTACGGCCGAAAAAAAGTCGCCGCGCGGCTTCAGCGGGATTTTGCATGGCAAACAAACGTCGAGGCGGTATTCTGATAGTCGATCCGACCGGGAGATTGGGCCGAATGATCCATCGCAAATCCAGCCGCCATAGTCTGGGGCTGCGCGCGTTCAGCCTCGTCGAGCTTCTTGTTGTCGTTTCCGTTATTTCGCTGCTCATCGCGATTCTGCTGCCTTCGCTCAAGCGCGCTCGCGACCAATCGCGGATGACCGTCTGTTTGTCGAACATGAAGAGCCAGGGGTCGGCTGTCCTGATGTACGCGCAGGACCACACGGGCAGCCTGCCGCCCAAGCTCGTGCAGTTCGCGCAGCCATCCGGCGGAAATTCGCCGCTGCTGATCAATGCATTTCTCGCGCGGTATCAGCGGCAACCCTTCGCGGAAATTCAATCGGGCTGGCCGACGCCGACCGGCATCTGGCGTTGCCCGGATGTTTCGGTGAATGAGGACGGAAGCCGCTCGACCGACTCCGGCGTGTTGCATGCCGCCCCCAATCGCTGGTTATTCAATTCGATGAACATTGACGAAGCGGCCGGCCGCGTGACCACCTGGGGTGACTCGCTTCCGGGCTGGGAGGATCGCACCGAGCGGCTGGGCTGGAGCCGCATGGAACAGATCCGCAATCCCGCGGACATCATTGCGTTGATGGACAATGTGACGCATTACGACTCTGTTCAGCACCGTCGCGAAGCGCGCGAATCCGTTGGTCGCAGTTGCGACGTCATTACCGATCCGGACATGCACTCATATTGCGGCGAAAATCAGGGCTCGCATTTTGTCATGCGTCGTCGGCCGGCGGTGTTTCTCGACGGTCACGCCGAGGGCGTGCCGTTCTCATCCGCGTTCTGGATGACGCTGTTGGAACCATATCGCCCGCTGGGTTTGAGCAGCGGCGCCATTGATTTGTATGCCCGCGAAGTGCGCCATTTCATGTGGTTCGTCGAACCGACGGACGCGGTGCAGCCGGGATCGGACTAATGTTCCGCGCGACCCCAATGGGATGCGCAAACTCGATATTGTGCATCTTACCCCCCCTCAAAAAAAACTTGTTTAGCCCACATTCCGCGAAATTGTTCGCCGGGAGGGCGCGCCCGTGCGCGTTGCCGGCGCCACCGGGTTGGCCGAAATAACGCGCCGGTCGCAGCTTCCTGCCCGTTATGTACGCCGTTGAGTCCGGGACTGCCCGGGAGCAGTGTTGTGGACCATTGCGCCGGTCGCTAGAACCGCATAATGCTGCTGCTGGCCGAGATCGCTGACAAGATGCCGTCTCTCGCAGGGACGACGGTCGTCGCCTGCGTAATCGGGCTCATCTCGCTCGGCTTCGGTCTGGTCCGGCGCTGGCTGGTGTTACTGGCGGCACCTGTCATCGTCTTCTACGACTGGGCGTTATGGAGTGAACTGCACGAACCGGGCTTTGGCCAGCTCATCATCGACGAGTTCGGCTGGGGCTGGATAATCGGGCAGCTTGTCGGCTGGAATGTGCCGTACAGCGTCTCCATCGCGATCGCGCTGCTGGGGGATCGATCCCCGTCAGCAGCCCGATCAGGGGCCATCGCTGACCGGTTTCCGCCAGTTCGTTTGTAGCTGCGCCAATTCGGTTTCGTTCGCGGCCAGTTGAGTCTTCGACTCTTCAGAAAGTGCGAACCAAGCCCTGTTGTTACTAATCCACTCACGCATCGCTGTGTTGCTCGGTGATTCGCGGAACTGGCTGTTGCGGGTCGCCTCTTTGTCCCACAGGATGCCTATTAGGTCGCCCTTCTGTGCATCCACGCTCAGAAGTCCTCGTTTCAAAAGCGCATTGTCATATCGCAGGAAATAGTAGGCAAGCTCCGAACGCACATCAGGGTTATCTTCGTACTCAGCTTCAGCAAACCGCAACAAGCGCTCGGTCGCTGATGTTGGCCTCGGATAAATCGTCTCCGCTGGCGGTCGGAACGAGTCCGCACGAACGAAATCCCGCAGTTCGGTGAGGTTGGACGAATGCAGCGCGCACCCTGGCGCGATGAAGGCGCAGGTTAGGAAAAGGACACCTGTGGCGAAGCGCATCTGGCGCACCTTTATGGGTTGATGTATTTCGGTCCAGCCTTGTCGTTCTGTTTCTTGCAGTCCTTGTACGTGTCCCACCCTCCTTCCGCGCGCCAAGGATTCAGCTTGCGCGGATCAATCGCCACGACCGGACATCTCCTGCACGAGCCAAGCGGCGTAATGGACGAGATTCAGCGTTCCGTCGGCGTTGACGGGCGCGCCCGCGGCGATGTCGGCCTCCAGCATTTCGACATCGACGCGCTGCCCGCCGGCGGCGCTGAGCATGCGGGCGGCGGCCGCTATGGGCAGTGCCTTGGGGTCGAGCCCGGGACGGGGCGGCGAGTTAGGCGCGAGTTCGGACATTACGCCCCCTTCCGCCGCCTCACTCGGACCCGCACCGGAAATCTGCAAGAGAATCTCGACATTCTCGCGAATCCGCCTTGCATTCGGGGCCAAATCAGGGACTCATGTGGTTGTACGCACGGCGCGTACGAAACGGAGAAATGCAGATGACGACGACGATGAAGAACGCGAACCGACGCCTGACGCCGGGCACGACGGTGGTTTCCAAGACGGACGGCGAGCCGGGCCGGGTGGTCCGGGTGAGCACGTACCGCCGGAACGGGATCGACGCTTGGTCGTACCTGATCGGGTCGTACCCGGGCGTTTGCCAGATCGAACCGTCCGCGCGAAGCACCGGGGCGTCGGAAACTCCCAGCAGATGCCGGATGCCGAGCCACTCGGCGCGCGCGTCAACGGCGTTCACGAGCCAGACCGCCGGGTGCGCCGGAACTTCCTCGCCTTCCCGGTCGATCTTCGTGAAGGTCGCGAAGCGCGTCATCCGCTCGCGCAGGTTGGCAGGCGGCAGCGCGCCGATCGTCGCCGATCCCCTGGACCGAATGATCCCGTCGCGCGGGTGCGTTGCTCGGATGACGCGCACGAGCATGTTGCCGCGCTGGTAGATGTCCGGGTCGGCGGTGAGCGCTACGATCGTCTCGCAGACGACGCGATGCTCGTTCGTGTCGATCAGGATTTTCGGCTGGTCGCCGTCGGTTGCAGGCGGAGGGTCTGCGGGCTCTGCTGCCGACGAATAGCGCGGCGCGGCTTCCACCTGCTCCCGCAGTTGCTCGGCGCTTCCGCCGGCGGCGAGCCAGTCGCTGGCGTCCTTCCCTTCGCCGGGCAGTTCCAGGACGCGGAGATCTGCGACGCGCCCATGCAGGCGCCGAGCAACATCTTGTGCGTGCGCCCGACCGGGTTCGTCCTTGTCGGCGATGATGGCGACGCGCCGGCCGTCGAGCGCGGAGTCGTCCGAAAGCTTGCCCCATTTCCCTGCGCCCTGCGGGCAGGTCGTGGCGATCACACCGCGTTTGACGAGGTTTTCGACATCCTTCTCTCCCTCAGCGATGTGGACCCACTCATCTTTCGGCGCTGCGATCAGCTCGGGAAGGCGATACAGAACGCGGGGCGTGCTGCCGAGTTTCCATATCCAACCGCCGTTGCCATCGGGCCGGCGCTGACGAAATCCCTTCGGATCGAACCGAACGACTTGAAACAGCAACGCGCCGGCGGCATCGCGATAATCGTAGGTCGCGACGATCCGGCCTTTTGCGTGTCCGTTGCGGCTCGGAGCGAAGAGGTCGTTCAACGGACGCGTTTCTCGGGCGTCGGGGTCGTGGGGCGGCGCTTAGCCATCCGTCGCCTCCGCGCCGGGCTTAACGAGCCCAAAGAACAGGAATCCGTTCCAGTGCGCGCCCGTAATCTTCTTGGCGATCGCGCTTAGCGTGCGATAGACCTCGCCGTCGTACTCGAGACCCTTCGGAAGCACGGTCACCTCGTATGCGCGGCCGCGATACGTCCGGGTGAGAACCGTACCGGGTGTCGGCAGCCGATTGTCGCCCAGCGGGACCGGCGCGGCGGCAGTGCGAATCTCCGCACCCGGACTGGTTCTGGGCGGTTTCGGCATGGTCATGCGGATGTCGGCGTCGCGGGCAATATCGGCAGCACGGCGGCGTGCTCGCTCGGACAGGTCACCCTCCGCGGGCGATTGCAGCCGCCAGATGATGCGCTTGAACAGGAAGTCCTTGTTGCCGGCCTGCGTCGGCTCGCCGAAGACCGTTTGGTACTTTTCGCGGAGCTGACCGACGGTCATGCTCTTCAGCGCGGCGATCTCTTTTGCAACGTTCAGCGCCATGGGTTCTCCTTTCTCTCGCGCTCTCGCAAGGCGTTAACCACGGGGTCCATAAGGGCGAGGGTCGGGAGGAACCTCAAGGCGACTTTCGCCGGAATCTGCCACGTTTTCGGACATCGCGACGGCGGCAAGATGTCGCTGCTCGACGTGGCGGATGACGCCGGCAGCCAGGATGGTCGCTAGCTCGGCGCGGCGTTGCTCCGGCGTCATCGCGGTGGGGTGGCTAGGGTCGATGGTGATGCGGCGCGTGGCCATCGGCATCTCTCCAAGGGAGGCGATACCGACGACGACCTCCGCTCTGCGGTCAGTGCGTCGTCCGGCGGGTATGGGCTCGGCAACGCGAGCCTCTATCTATTACATACGCGATGCGTTAACCGGATGGTTGCGATATGTTCTCAGCTACAGTCGTCCGTCGACTGCGCCTGAGGACAGCGCATGGCTGAAACTGCCGCCACGCCATTGTTTGATCCGCGACCGTTTCTGCGCCACAACGATGTGCTCCAAATCCGCCCGGCTGGCCCACCGTTGGTGACTCTCTACGAGGAGCTATCCGCGGATAGCGGACGCGGAACCGAGTGGACGCCAGGTTATTGGCAGTCCCGTTCTTGTATCGAGGCGCTGCTGATCGACGAGGCCGACTTCGAGAAGTGCAAGCAAGCGCCGATCGAGAACTTCGATCACGTCACAGATGCGTTCAAGGTGGACTCCTATGATGGACCGCCGAAGTATGTGCCGGGGGAGCAGGCAGAGCTGTATTGTGAGGATGCCGGCATCGTGGCGGTCGAGCCCGTGTACTTCGACCAGCTCTGGGACGGCCACGGTGGGAAATGCCTCATAGAACCATCGCAGCGGCTCACGCTGTACTTGGGGCTGGAACAACGGCCTAGCCGAGATGCGACGACGGAGTGGATTGACCCTTACAACAACCAAGTTGTGATGAAACGGCGCGATGCCGGTACGCGCCGCGAGGAACGTCAGCTCACGATTCGATTAGACCGCTTACGAGATTATCTGGCAGCTCGGGGCAAGTGCCTTTATGTCCGGCGTTGGTGCGAACGGTTCTTCACATTGACCGATGATCAGCTGGAGGAATTCGGCGACGATGTTGTCGAAACCGTTGAAGCGGGACAAATCCGTTACAAGCGGCGAGAGATCCTTGGCGCTAAATGCATCGAAGCCAATTTAAGTCAGCACTTTCTAATTCGGCCGGTAGGGAGACCGGCGCACTACCTGTTACAGGATCACAGCGCGGGCACGCCACCCGCCGAGTTCTTAAATGAGCGAGGCGACCCAATCACGCCGGAGAGCCCTGCGCCGCTAATGAGCGTGATCTCGTTCCGGCGACAAGTGCTCGATCAGTTCCGCACAAGAGTCGATGGCGGATGGGCATTGCAATCCATCGCACCTGGGACGATGTGGCTGATCTTCCCGCGAGGGCAAAGCCTGCATGTCTCCGACAGCCCGCATGGCCAGGTCCAGTGCTTCCTGAAGGACCTGTACGAACTTGATCGCGAATATCAGGACTACATGCGAGGGTTCTGCGAAATGTCGGAGGGAAAGCCGCACCCCAACTGGTGGCGCCCGTCGATGGGCCACGGCCCGCCGGAAGAGGCACCCTTTGAGGGACGTCTGAATTCGGCGAAGGAGCGGTTGTGCAAGGCGATTTCGCGCGTCGCTAAGGACTCTCCGTTTGCGTGCACGGCCGAGCCCGTCCGGAGTGCCGACGTGGTTCGACCCCATCCAAACGACGGGATCGACTTCGCGCGGGTTTGCAAGGAGGTGTACCGCAAGCTTCTCACGGAAGGTCGGCCGGATGACTTCGTTCGCGCCTTCGGCCTACCAGCTCTCCAAAACGAAGAACGTTCACTCGCGGCGATCAACAAGTTCCTTGAAAAACACGCGCCGGAAAAAGCTGCCCAGTTGATCCACCCGTTTCGTGCATTGAACGGCTTTCGACAAGTCGACGCGCACCCGAAGCCTATGGACGATGCGCTTGGCGCTTCTGGGTACGTCGCACAGGCAGACTTTGGCGCTAGGTTCGATCGACTCTTCGACGAGCTAAGTGCCGCGATGGAATTGATGGCCGTGCTAGTCGAACGCGAAGTGCCTTCAGTCGAGAGCGCAGCAGCCCCACCTCCGCCAGCGCGTCCGGCCGCGGTCCCTCCGACCGCTGAGCGCTAGCCGGGTGGAACGTGACCACGACCGAGCTTGGCTAACACGAGTTCTGCGAGCCGAGCCTCGGAAACTCTGGCGGCATAAACGAGTCCAACAGTGTGGGGTAGCCCAGGGATCGGCGTATCGTCGAATCTGACGGGCAAAATGTACTCGCTCCGTTGAGAAACAGCGCGCGCTAATGCCGACTTGCGCTCGTGGTTCGTCCACATCTTCTCGGCGTAGAACTTCGAAATGAACATGACGCAAAACCGCGCGTTCTGGTAGACCGCGTCCAGGTGATCGACGAGGTTCTTTCCCCAAAGCGTGGCTTCTTCGTCTGCATCGTAGAACACGTCGACGGCTTTCGATCTGAGGTGCGCGGCGACGCTGCTGACGTAGGGCCGATTCTCACCCGCAAACGACAAGACAACCTCGTATCGAACGCGGACGGCGCTGTCGCGAAGGATGCTTGGCAACTCGCCATCCTTAATCGCCCAGTGAGTTCGGTTGAACTCGAATTGGTTGATGCCAATCCGGTCTGCAAATTCGGTGATCAAAGCTCTGGGCAATCGGCCCGTCTCGTTAAACTGAAAGATGAGCTCGTGACCCGACCGGCGAATCGCATGGATTCGGCCCAGTCGAACCGAATCTTTATGCGACGAGTCGGCGCAGAGCTCGTACATCAACAAAGAGTCGATGTCCTCGAGTCGCTGGAGCGTCTCCGGCTTGTCCAGCGTGACCAACGCCCCCTCAATGCCGCTCGACTCCTTGAACCGAGACGCGTCGATCCGCATCAGCTGGTCCGTTTCCCAAGCCGTACCGTTTGCAGTCACCAAGAAATTGAACATGCGGCTCACCCGACCAATCCAATCCGAGAACCACCATGATACCGGGAGTTAACAAGCCGGCTGTTTCAGAACGAGAGCAACCCTAAGCGCTAACTGGCTCGGGTTGTTAACGAGAGAAAGAGAGAACTCTCGGCCCGGCGGGTGCGGCACCGGGTCGGCGTTGGCGATTCGGCGCTCGCGCGGGCGTTCTCTCGGGTCGCTGCCGAGAGGCGAATCGCGCGCAAATCCTTGCGGCTATTGGCGGAAACGAACGAACCCCGGAGGATCGCTCTCCCGGGGTTCATCGTTAACTCGTCGGTCGCTTCGGTTCGCGACCACTCTCTTAGCTCCCCGAGCGCAACCGTTTCGAACTTTGCCGGCGGCGCTCTCGCGGTATCGGCCCGGTGGTCCCTGTTAACCAAGAGAGCGCTATCGGGACCGGCTGCCGTGCCATCGCGCCCCGAGCAGTGCCGGTTGGGCCGCTCCGTCACGTCGCCTACCGATCGACGCGGATGTTCCGCATCATACCGCCATCTTCGTGTTCGAGGTTGTGGCAGTGGTAGAGATACTCACCGGGAAAGTCGCTGAACTGAATCAGAAGCTTGACTCGCTCGCCGGGCATGACGAGCAGCGTGTCCTTCCAGCCGTTATCCACGTAACCGTCTCGGACCGACTCCCAGCCCGCGGCGAAGTCGGGCATCACGCTGCGGTCGATGACCTGGAACTGCACCCCGTGAACGTGCAGCGGGTGGTTCATCGCCATCGGCGCCGTCTCGTTCACGAACTCCCAGACTTCCAGCGTGTTGAACGGCACGACTTCGTGATCGGCTACGTCGTCCTGCTGGAACGTCAGGCCGTCGAAGCCCCATTGCATCCCGCTCATCATGCTCATCGCGACGCTCACGGAGAAGCGCCGCGGCGTACCGGCGTTCGATGCATCCTCCAGTCGGTATTCGATCAGTTCGGAGAGCTTGTCTGGCAACACCTCAGATATCGCCTCTTCGCGCTCAACTCGAACGTGCATAACCCGCATGGCCGCCCCGTTGGGCGGTGCATCAGACATTTCACCATGCCCGTCGCTGTCCATCATCTGGGCGGCGCCCGAGCCTACGGGCTTCATCATGTGGCCGCCCATCATGCCGTCGTCACGTGACCCCATCATCGACATCATGTCCATGCCAACGTCGGCGCCGGAGAATGCCAGGCTCTCCAGCGAGATCTCACTGCCGAGCGCATACTGTGAGAAATCCGCCCAGAGTTCGATGCGCTCGCCGGGCGCTAGTGTGACATAATCGCGCTGAACGGGACGACCCAGCAGTCCCCCGTCCGTCGCGATGACCATCAGCGGCGTGCCGTCACTCCACGCGAGCTTGTACGTTCGCGAGTTCGACCCGTTGAGCAGCCGCAGGCGGTAGGCACGCTTCGCTACGGAGAGCGCGTAATCCGGCCGGCCGTTGACCAGGATGCGATCGCCGAGAAACCCATCCATCATCATGCTGCTGTTTGGCGGATAGATGAATTGATTCTCGTCATCGAACATCCGGTCTTGGATTACGAGCGGTATGTCGTAGTCGCCGCTCGGCAGGCCGACGGCATCCTCTTGCTCGTCGGAAACCAGCAGTAGGCCGGCCAAGCCGCGATAAACTTGCGACGCCGTGAAGCCGTGCGCGTGCGGATGGAACCAGTACGTGCCCGCGCGATCGCGCACCTCGAACTCGTACACGAACTCCTCGCCTGCCCCGATGTTGTAGCGCGGATGGCCGTCCATTTCCGGGGGAACCCGCATACCGTGCCAGTGAATGATGGTCGGTTCCGACAGCTCGTTGATGAGCCGAACGCGGAGGCGATCGCCCCGGCGGGCCCGTATCACGGGACCCAGGTACGAGCCCGGCAAGGAGGCAATCCGCGAGGCGTCGCCGGTGATCAACTCCGGCTTGTAGGTCAGGACGGAGGTTGCCGGCCCGGGAATGATCGGGACTTGGTCCGAGGTCGCCTTTAGTGAAACATCGAGGCTGGGATTGAAGTCGGCGGTGGGCTGGCCGACGCGATCGGTGGTTGGCTGATTACCCGTTTCCTCCGTCGGCGGGCAACCGGCAATGCTGGCAAAGGCCGCCATCGCGACGGCGGCGAGCCGTGCGTACTTGAGGATCATGAAAGGCGCCTCCTTCGTAACTTTCGAAGATTTCAGTGGTTATGCCGTGTTCGGCTGGCGGCGATGCCACTGCGTCGTCGCGAACCAGCGCGCATCGACAGACATGTGGTTAGATGCGCACCACGTCTCCGTGCTTCCCACGAGCCGATGCTGGGCGGCGAAGTTTCTCCATTTTTTCGGCGCGGATGGACAGGATGATGTCGAGATACACGCTCTCCACGCGGGTGATGCAGAACCCAGCCGCCTGCACGTTGCGCAGCGTGTCGCGGTTCATTTCGGTGCCGCTCCAGCGCGTCCAGATCGTCATCAGGTCCAGCGCCAAACCCAGAACGCGATTGCGGCTGCGAACGTGCTCAAACATCAGGAGTTGGCCCCCGGGTCGAAGGACGCGGTGAATCTCGCGGAGCGCGCGGTGCGGGTCGGGCACTGAGCACATCGTACATGCGGTTACGACGGTGTCGAAGCACTCGTCGGGGAAGGACAGGTGTTGTGCGTCCATTCGCACGAGCTCGAGCCGCCCACGATAGCGCTCGGCGCGCGGCCGGGCGCGGCGCAGCATCTCGTCACTGATATCAATGGCGGTGATGTCGCGGCCGGGCGGGAAGTGTTGGATATCCACGCCGGTGCCAACCGCCTCGAAGAGCACGCGACCGGACATTTCCTGAAAGAGCGCGGCTTTGTGCGGCCCGCGCCGAAGCTGCGAGCCCTCGCAGACGTCGTAGAATTTCGCCCGCCAAGCCCAGATTCGTGACACAGCCTTTATCCACCAGGGAACGCTATCGCGGTCCAACGGCGCGAGGCCCGGGCATAGATCATGACGAAGCTGAGCGTTCCAACACCGAACGCGGCGCCAAGCGCGCCAGCTACCCACGTGCCCGGCTCGCATCCGATCGCGTGCAGCGCACAGACAGACATGGGGCTGACCATCGCCACGAGCATCGAGGGGACCATGCTCTCTATCGAGCCAAGCAGGGGTGCCACGAGCAGCGCCAGCAACGTTTGGACGATCATCGCCAGCGCCATGCCGCCTGTGAACGCCAGCAGGAAACCCCATTGCCACTCGTGGGCGAGTTGCATGGTCAGCGTGGAGAGAACGCCGACGACGACAAGGAAGCAGGCGTCGCCCAGCAGAAACAATCGCGCCGTTCGACCCGCCCGGTTCCGTTCGACAGTATGCGATGCCAGTCGTTCCACGGGGCCAGTCCCATCCGGAAAGGCTGTCCATCTGAATAGACGCCGAGAAACGGCGTTCGAGCACCTGAATGTTTGGATGCGCAACCCGGCTCGGTCCTTCCCGCCGGCGCGAGTCGAGGGAAATTCCCGCTCTCGCGCCCGGCAAAGGCACACCGTCAGTGAGCGTGCTGGGCAGGTTGTGACGCATCGTGGCTAGGCTCGAAGCTCATCGTTGCCCCGAGATGGCCCTGCACGACCATCACGGCCAGGACCGCCGTGGCGACGATCAGAAACCGCAAACTCGGCTCCTTCCCGAGGATATGAAGGCGTCCGCGCCAGACCGCGAGCGGAATCAACGCGATGGCCAGCGACAGCCCCACCCACTTATGCACAGGCATCTGCCAGTGCCCCATGTCGCCCACCTCACGATACCACAGCCAGCCGGCCAAAGCCGTAAATGGCGAGATCACCGCGGCAAACAGCAACATCCACCAGGCCGCCGCGCGCAGGGACTGCCGCCGTCGCCATCGGCCGAGCCAGTCCGCGAGCACCGCCGCTGGGAATAGACCCGCGGTGAAATTCACCAGGAGCGGGTGTGCAGGCGGAAGCTCGATCCAGTGCTCATGCGCGTGCCCAGATGGCTCGCCCTCGCCATGTTCGTGTTCGCCCGGCCGGCTCGCCGGCGAGCCTTCGTGGTGCGCCGCGTCAGCCCGCTCTTCCGCACCGCGTGATGGCGGACGCTCATGCGCCGGCGCGCTCGCCGCTCCAAGCTGCGGCTCGGCCGCCGACTTTTGCTCGTCGGCCTTGAGTTGCACTTCCCTCCACTTTCCGTCATCGCGAACGTAGAGCCCGGTTGGCCTGACGGCTCGAATCTCAGCAAGGAGCTGCCCTTCAACCTTGACCGTCGCGCCCGCATAGGGCGCGAGCACTGCGGGATTCGTTAAGAGATATAGCAAGTCCTGCGGTTGCTGGCGCCCTGCGGGCAGTAGGGCGGCGGGGCCGCCATCCGCAAGGCGCTTCGCAGCGCGTGCGACCTTGTCTTCCTTGGCTTCATCGAAAAACCACATGGCGTCGACTAGCGTGCCTTCAACGGCTTCCGACCCCGCCTGAGTCGCGGTCTCGGCAAGTTTGTCGGCGCCGCCGTGCTGATGTTCTTGCGCGAGTACCGCGCCATGCGAGAAAAGGAGCCATCCGCGCATAACGAAGAGCAAGGTCGCACTGATCGTGGGAGCGGTGGAGAACGCGCTGGATGGAATCCGAGTAGGCGCCTGCGACGCCCCGATTTGGAGGTCAGTCCTCATGGCTCATTTTACTCCTTTCGTCACTCAGGCTCGGAGGACCATACTGAGCGCGGCCTTAGAGCCGCTTTGCGACCTATGCGCGCCGCTTCTTGTCCGAAGCGCCCCGTACACGATCGGTCACAACGCGCCTCTTAGCACCCAAGCTTGCGACAGGCGCAGCGGTCGCGGTAGGCAGCGGCCCTATCGCCACTGCGCGCAACGCTTCCTCGGGCGTCATCACTGGGTCCTGCTTGATGACGGTCGGAGCATGCACCGCATTGAAGCCCATGCGCGGCGACGAAGGCCGCACGGCGCGGATCGTCACCCGCATGATCAGTTCATAGGGCACGAGCTCTGTGCGCATGGCTCGCGAATCCGTAGCTTCACCTTCTTCATACACGGCGAGCACTGCATAGCGCGGCGCAGCGCCGATCACATGGCAGACGTCGAGGCCCTCGCCCGAGTGCATGTGGACTTCGACCACGGGCATGATCTCGGCCGCGTCGGGGCAACGGTCGCGCACTAAGCCGCGAAGCTGCGTGAGAAAGAACAGCGGGCCGAACGCGCAGCGGGCCTCTACCTCCTCGATTAGTGCGCGCTGCTCGGGACTCGGTTCCTCGCCACGCTTGGCGTCCGCACCTGATTCTCCCTGGCGCTTCGACATCTGCACTCCTTCGCTGAAATCAAACAGATCCGCGATGCAACCCTGCGAAAACGGCTCGCGGACGGCTGGTCCGCAAAGCATGGCCCGTGGGGAGGCGTGTTCAGTTCGCTGGCCTATCCGGGGGCAGGCACTTGTCGCAGGCGACGCCTTCGGGCACACAGCGGGCGCACTTGATCATGGGCGTCCCGTTGTCCTCGTAGATCGACACATCCGAATAGCAGTCCGGACAGCGATGCCTGAGGACGGTCTTGTAGCGGCGGTGTTTTGGCGGCCCTGTCAGCGCCCGAACGGCCTCGTCGTAGCACAGTTGGCAGGCGATCGTCGTGCCTGGCTTCGGCTCAGCCACCGCGTGGCGGGGCTGGGTGCTCTCGCATGCTACGAGCGCTAATCCGGCCACGGCAACGGCAGCGATTACCAACGTGCGTTCTCTGAACAGCATGACGAAACTCCTCTCGTAGGCGGCCCATCAAGCGAACTGGAATCGGAATCAGTGGTGCTTGTACCATCCGACACCCTTGATATCGTTCCATGCGTTTGTCTTATGACACAGGAAGCACTGCGATACATCAGCATGTTCCACACCGGCGACGGGCATCGAGACCATGCGGAAATGCTCCATGTAGTGGCTCGGCGGCGCTTGGTGACATTGCGCGCATTCGGTTGACAGCGGCGACGGGTGCCGAAACTCGGGGATGTCCCAGGCACGCGTGGCGTGGCACTTGGCGCACGAGGCGCCGAACAGCGTGCGGTGCGGATCCTGGTTTGCGTGGCAAGCGGCGCAATCGAGCGCAGTTTCTTCGGGTCGAATACGCTCATGTTCGACGGGGAGCGCGGCGATCACGCTCCGCGCCGATGCGGGCAGCTCTCGCAGTTTCCGCCTGATGAGAACGTCGTGGTCCATGACAACGGCGCGGTGCGCGGCGCCCTGGTGTTCGGTGTGACACCCGCGACAATCACCGATTGTGGCGTGAAATGCTGTGCTCTGTCGTGATAGAAGCAGCTCGGCATTGGCATGGCAGGCGGTGCAGCGATCGGCCGTCACGCCTTGGTGCGGCGTGTGGCAGGCTTCGCAATTGTTCCCAAGGAATGCATGCTTTGCGGACAGCGATCCTGGATTCACCATGTTCTGCCAAGTCGGAACGGCCGCGGAACCGCGTTCGTGCATCGCGTACGGAATCGTGACGGCTGCGCCGAGTGCGGCGAGCGTGACAAACCCGTAGATGATGGGCAACGCCTTCATGTGAGCCACCGGATGCCGAAGTACCAGGCCGACCAGATGTGCAGCAGAAGTAGCGCGTAGAGGACAATCGCAATGACGATGTGGCAGGGAAGCCAGCGTCGGAACGCCTCGCGAAACACCTCGTGCGTTTTGATCGCGTATTCCAGGTCTGCGATGGACTCCGAGAGGCGCAGCGCCCGTGCCGGCGCCGCGGGCGCCTCAGCCAAAGAACCCGATTCCGGAACGAAGAACGGTGCTGCCAGCCGGGTGAAGAACCCGGTGAGCGGGCGCAGGCGGCCCGCGAGTTCCGGCTCTTTCGTGAGTTCGGCGGCCGTCCGCTCGTAGGCCACGCGCAGCCCGGCGAGCAGTTGTTGCTGCTCCCGCACATCCTTTGAGAACCGGCTCATGAGGTACCGGCCGACGAAACCGCTCACGGCGACGATGATCATCATGCTCGTGAGCGCGATGCCGAGCGAACTCTGGAACTTATGCCCGCTGTGAAGAACGCCCAGGATCGGGGCCAACACCCCGGCGTAGATGTGAATCGCCAAGAGTGTCCGCATCGATACGGCGGGTGTGATGTGGCGCCTTAGAAGCGGGATGCGCTTTACGATCAGATACGCGAGCGGAACGAGCATCAGGGCGGCCGCTGAGATGCCCAGGACGCCGCCCATGAGACTTCCAGGGAAACGCGGGTCGCGGTGTATGTAGAAGCCGAGCGCGAGAATCAGAAGGAGGACGACGAGCCCCGTCACGATCGTCCGTTCGCGCTCCTGCATGGCTCAGGCCTCCACCTCGATGTTGCGATTGGACTTAGCCTGGCACGCAAGAATGATGCCGCGGGTTTTCTCCTCCGGGGTCAGCGCGTCCTCGATGGCCATCGTCACGGAGCCCTTGAGGAGCTTCACCTTGCACGTGCCACACGTGCCGGCGCGGCAGGAATTGTCGATGGAGACCCCAACGTGCTCAGCGGCTTCAAGAACGGTGGTCTCGAGCGGCAGCGGCGCGGCCTTGGCAGAGATTGTGAATGTCACCGTGGCCGTCGTTTCGGGCGCGGCTTCGACCATCTTCGCCTGCACAGCAGGCTGGCGGATCTCCTTCCGCTCTGCTGGGCCGAAAGCTTCGGTTTTGATCTGGTCGCCCGGAACGCCAGCCTCGAGAAGGATGGCCCGCATGGCATCCATCATCGGCGGCGGGCCGCAGAGATGGACCCGGCGTTTCGCGATGTCGGGCACCGATTCGACGATGAGTTCCCTAGTCAGGCGGCCCTTGGCCCCCATCCAGACTGTTCCCTCGGCCCGAGTCATCGTGGCCACGACGTGCAGGTTGGCGTGGCGGCGTTGCAGACGTTCCAGCTCCTCGCGAAAGACGAAGTCCTGCGTGGTTCGGCACGCGTATAGCAGATAGATGTCCTTGTTCCACCCGCGGTCGGTGAGCGCCCGCACGATGCTCATGAGCGGCGTGATGCCCACGCCGCCGCCAACGAGCACGACGCTGTCGGCCTCCGCCCCTGTGAATGTGAAGTAGCCTGACGGCGCCGAAATCTGGAGCAGGTCGCCCGCGGCCACGCGGTCGTGCAGGTAGCGCGAAACGACGCCCTTGTCCTCACGCTTGACAGTGATTTCGACATTATCGCGCTGTGCTGCGGACGAGGCCATCGTGTACGAGCGCTTCACCGTCTTGCCAGCCAGCGCGACTGCCAGCGTCAGGAACTGACCAGGCAGGAACGTGAACGGGATGGAACCACCGGCGGGGTTCACGAGACGGAAGGTCTTGACGGACGGCGTCTCGGCAAAGACGTTCGCGACGCGCAGTGAGCCGCCCCAGGCGGTCGCCGCGGGTTCGAGTTGGGCTGCCGCCGTTCCGCCGGGGGCTGGAGCTGGCTGTTTCGCGACCACCTTTGAGGTCGGCGGCGGGGCTGCCGTGATGCTGGACGATCGCGCCAAAGCAACTGCGGGCACGGGAGCGGCAGGGCCGATCAAGCGCTGAAGCAGCTCGCTGGCGCGGCGCATCTTGAAGAAGTACATCGCGATCATGACCAGCGCGAACGCGATCAAGAGCGTCATGACGAACAGATGAGACCACGACAAACCCAACGGCCCAGCCCGCTCCATATGGCTTGGCGGTGCAGTCAGGTTCATCTGGCTCTTGAACCAGTCCAGCGCAACTCGCTGCCTCGACCGACCCTCTGCAAGCGCCCGATGCGCGGCCAAGCCGCTATCGAACTGGGCCAAGCCTTCGCGAACCTGCACCAGCGCCGTTTGCATCATCGCGAAGTCCGTCGTCGGCGCCGTTTGGACGAGGCGATCAAGCCCCTGCGCCATGAGATCGGCGCCGCTCTTCATCTGTTCGTGCGCGGTGCGCTGGAGTTCGTCGCGTTTTTCCGGCGACAGCTCGGGCAGCTCCATCAGCGACGGGTAGAGTTCCTTGCGCGGCGGGGCACCCATGCCGCGCATCATCTCCCCCATGCCTTCCATCATGCCCTGGCCCGCGCCGGGTTGGGTTGTAGCGGCTTGTTGTGGGTGGTGCCTGGCGTGCTCTTCCGGAGATACCTGCGCGAGCAATCCGCGCGAGCCCAGCGCAGTCAAAGTGCAGGCGAGGAGCAATAGGCGGCATCGAAGCATCGATCGTCCTTGCCTCAGCGATGCAGGCCTCGGCGACAAATCACATGTCCGGCATCCCGCCCATGCCACCGGAGGGCGTCATCGGTTGATTCGACGGCGCCGGATTCGCCGGCAGCATGCCGGTGAGTTGCTTGCGCTGCTCGTCGGTCAGGACGCCCGCGGCCTTGCCGACGGCGCGGATGAAGTCGATCCGCTGATCAACACGCAGCTTTTCGATCTCGCGGGCCTTGGTCTCGACCTTGGCCGCATCGGGTTGGTCCGAGCCGGTGAGGTTCCAGAGCTCCTGCTCGGCTTGTTCGATCTTACGTTCGAGCGAGGCCTGGTCCAGCAGTGCCTGCTCCTTGATCTCGCCCAGTTGTTTCTGCTGATCGACCGTGAGCGTGATGTGCGTGGCATGGTCAAGAAAGAAACCGGTCGCGCCCACGTGGTAGATGTGCGAAGCGCCGGGAAAGCCGGGCAACACTGAACCCATCGAGCCGCCGCCCATGCCACCGCCCATGCGCGACATGCCCATCGACATCATGTTGTCCATCATGGACATCATTCCGCCCATTCCACCGCCGCCGGACATGCCGCCCCCGCCGCCCATCATGTTGTCCATGTCCATCATGCCCATGCCGCCACCGGCGCCACCCGCGCCCATGCCCGACATCCCTCCGCCGGTTTGCGGCGACTGCATTTGCGACATCTGACCCACGCCCATGCGTTTCTGCATCATTCCGCCGCCGGCCATGCCGGGCATCGCGCGGCCGGGCGCGGAAGCCATGCCGGCGGTGGGCTGCGGCGCATGGCCCTGCGCGAGCGCCGCCTGGAGCTTCGCGACTTCGGCGCGCAGCGCGGCGATCTGGTTGACCAGGTCGGTGTTTGCGTCGCCAGCGTGGGCCGCCGGGTCCTGGGCCACGTGCCGCGCGTGGGTCGCGGGATCGACGCCGGGCGGCGCTGCCGGTCGAGTGGACTGCGCCCAGGCCACGGCGCTGAGCGTAAGGCCGGCGATTGCGATAAGGATCATTTGGGTTCTATTGCACATGATGAGCTGACTCCTTCCGTCGGCGGCGCTCCCCGTCGCATCGCCGCATGCCCTGGTCCTGCT
>JAEUIR010000006.1 GCA_016795025.1 Phycisphaerales bacterium | reverse complement strand
CAATTCCTGCCGTCGCGAATGGCGAAGCAAACCATCCTCAAGCGCCCCGGCGATGCGAAGCCGAAACGCCGGCACAGGGTCGATCGGCGCACCTGTCAGCGCCGCGAGGTGCCGCGCCTGAAGCCGCGAATCCCGCAGTACTTGATACGCCAGATGAATGCAATCGAGCTTGCGCCACAGGATCGGGCCGCCTTCGCGAGCCGCCTCATCCAGCAACCGCTTGCGCGCCAACTGATAGTGGCATTCGATCTCGGCCGGCGCGTATTCGCCGCGTTCGAGCCCCAGCGCTAGGAAATAGTCTCGCGACAAGATTGCCCTCTTGAGCAACATTAGTCGCTGAAAGAGCGAGAAGGCAATCAACGCGAGCAATGACGTTCGTCACGAGGACTCGCCCGGTTGAAATTCGCTCAACAAAACGGGCGGTTCTTGCGCGTTCGCGGTGGGTGGCGGCTGCTTCGATTCCACTCGCGTGTTTGAATTGCGCACAAAAGATCGGACCACGCGCGCCCCGGGTCTCAATCGTCAGATTTTGAGTGCGACGCAAAAAACGCGATGAATTAGCGCGGATTCTCGGTCGGTTGGGTGGCCGGTTCTTTTTCCGGATCTTCCTCTTCGTCCATGGTTTCGTCCGCCGGCTGCGTGGTCGACGCTTCGTCGCGCGGCACGGGCATGACCGGGCAGTAGCCGGCGTATTTCCGCTCAAGACCATAGTCAGGGCGTGGCGATTTCAGAGCGCGAATCCAATTCAGGAACATTTCGTACTGTCGATCGCGATTTGACTGTGCAACCGGCTGAAAACGGCGGACATTCACGTGTGCCGATTCCGCCGTGTTCGGCAGCAGGTATTCGAGCAATGGGCTGGCCGTGGGGTCGCGGCGGTTGATGACCGGCGCACCGTCGCGCGTTTCGAGCGCTTCGAGAATCGCGAATGCGGTATAAGTGGCCGCGTCCTTGCGCCCGGCGTTCCGCGGCGGAAGTCGAAATACCTTCGCCGCTTCTCCGCCGTGGCAGCCGGATCGCGCGCAGCCGTTATAGAGCACGGGGAGAATGTCGCGCCGAAATTCCTCAAATATCTGCGGGTCTTCTTCGATTTCGATGCGGTCGGCGTGCTTCATACCCGTGTATTTCAGAATTACGCGCAGTTGGTCCGGGGCTCGGCCGTGCTCCAACACGCGCAGGTCCGCGGGGTCGACGCCCGTGCGCGTCTTTAATTCCTCGATCACCTCGTCCACAAGCTCGCGCTGGCCGCCCTTCCGATTGAAACTGACGCGCAGCCGCTCGATCTGTCCATCGCTCGAAAGCAACTCCCCGATGCGCAGGCGCTGAATGTCGCGGTCGGACAGCAACGGTGGCGAAGCGAGCTTGTTGGACGTTAGGGGGGCCGGACGCGACTCCGGTTTGCCGTCTCGCAGCTTGCGCTGTTCGAGCTTATCCTCTGCCAATTGCAGGAGCAGCTTTGCATTGCGGTGGTCCGGCTTCATTCCCAGAATGTAGCGGTATTGCGTTGCCACCAATTCATAGCGATTGCGATCGCGGGCCCACTCCGCCAGCCTGAAATGCCCTTCGATGTCGTCGGCGGCCAATTCTGCAAATCGCTTACGAAATTCCGCCGCCACTTCGTCTCCCAGCTTGGGTTGATCTTGAGGCGCCGCGGCCGGCTTCTCGTCTTTGTCATCCTCGATCGCGCGTACCGCGACAACCTCGGTGCGCGCAAAACGCACTTCCCCCATGCTCGTGACGATGATGACTTCATCAGCAGTGAGACGCACCTCGCCACGAAGCGTTCGGCCGTCCTTTAACTCAACGACGGCTCGATCGGCTCGCGCCGCGCACAGCGACGCGCTCAGGATTAGAACGGATGCCAGCGACCAGCGACGCTTCCACATACGAACACTCCCAGCGACGAAAGACAAACAGCGCGATTGAATTGTCACGCACGCGTCAAGACGAACGTCCAAACGCCCGTGCCTAGTCCAATATTATTCGGCCAACCTCGTGAGATGATTGAATTTGGAGCAAAACTGGGGCACGAGTGCATCACGGGCCTAGACTTTTGGATGCTCGGTTCTGATAACTTCGATTCCGCCTTCGAGCGTCTCGATCCGATAATCACCAAAAATACTGGCGGACTCTCGCTGAAGGACACGCAAAACTTGAAGCGCCACGAGTCGAATTTCCGTCTCGGCGTGCTCGGAACCGCGCATTTCCATGAAATGACGCCATGCCCGACCGTTACCGGTTACGAAAATCTTGGTCTCCGTGGCGTTTGGCAGGATGCTCCGAGCGGCCTGACGCGCGAGCTTACGTCGCAGTGTGGCGCTTGGCTCTGATGCGAACTTGCGATCCAGGCCATCAACCAACTGGCGATAGGCTGTGTGACAATGTTGAACCGCGTCTAGCCAGATCGCGTGAAGTTCGGGGTCGTCGGCGATGCAGTCGGGCTCGACGAAGTCGGCCGTGCTTTCATCGACATAGCGCTGCGAGAGTTGCGAGTATCCGAAGCCGGCGCGATGCCGCACCAACTCATGTGTGAATGAGCGCGACACGCCGGTGAACAGCAGATTCCACGTGGCATGCTCCAGCACCGACCCGTGGCCCATCCCGATGATATTGCCCAGATACTCCTCGTTGGTCTTGCGGCCCTTGCCGAACGACATGTAACACACGCGCCCGGCCACCTCGCACAGGCGCTCCGCGCCGATTTCGGTGTCGGTCGTCCACGAGAGCTCGTTCTCGCGCAGAAAGCGATCAAGCTCGGATGCGTCCACCTGCTGGCGGCCGAGCAAATACACGCGCGGGTTACGGATCAGCTTCACGCGGCTACCTCCGAAGCGAGACACAGCAGCGCAACCTCGACGCAGCGCGGTTGCCTCAGAGCATGTTAGCGGCGATGCTTGGCGGCATGAAGGCGACACGGATGATCTGCGCTGCATCGGCTGCGTTTTTCGCCGGTGTGGCGGCGCGTGCGCAGGCGCCGGCGCGCTATGTGTTCGAAACGGGCGATTGGCTCGTTTACGAGCGGCGCGAAGTTTCGAGTCATGGTCCCGGCGGCGAACGCAACGGGCCGGCGATCACGGATCAGATTCAGATCTGGGTGCTCAGCCGCAGCGGCGATTCATCGTTGATATTGCTGGACCGGATTCGTCTCGTCGAGAAAGACGCGCGGCCGGCGCGCGGCGTCGTGGCGAACGTGGACGCGCGCGGGTTGCTGTCGATCGCGCCGGAATATCAGCCGCATGTCACCGAGCTGTCCGAGGCGTTTGAGTTATTCCCGATCTTGCGACCGGCCACGGAAGCTTCGACGAATTGGACAGCGGAAGCTGACATATTCGGAGAGCGCTATGCGTATGAGGAGCGCGGCGCGGACGCGGCAAACCCCGATCTGCTGTTGCTCGATTGCTCGCATGCGTCAGCTCCCGGCATGAGGGCGGATTCTTTTTCCGGCGCTATTTGGCTCGATACGCGCACCGGTCGTTTGTCGCGTCGCGAGACCAACATTACCTCGCACGACGGCGAATCGCGCCGCACGATCACGCTGCGACTGCGTCACGCTGTGCGTAATGAACTCCGCTGGACACAGCAGCGTTTGAGCGAGTCCGTGCGATTTGCGCTGGCGCTTCAGCAACAAGACGCGCAGCTCGCGGAGGTAACCACGGGTCGCGTGGATTGGGAGACGGTTCGGCCGCGTCTGACGCGCCTATGGGAAGGTTGCGTGGCGGATATTCCGCGCGAGGCGAAATCACCGTTTCGCGTTCTGGCGGGCGCGGCGCGCGAGTGGCTTGACCGCGACGCCGCGATGCACGCTCGCCGCGGGGCGTATGCCCGTGAAGCGTTGAACAAAAAACCAGCGCCGTGGACGTTGCTCGATCCGAGCGGTCAGCCGGTCCGCAGCGATGATCTGGCGGATCGTTGGCGCATCGAATTCATCTGGCGCGAGCGCGACGCGCTGTCGCGGAGCGCACTGCACGGGTTGAATGCGCTGCCGGTTGCCGGCGCGAGCCGCTGGTCTGATCCGCCTTTCCGCGTGGTTTCGCTGAATGTCGATCCAATGTTTCTGCCGAGTCGGGAATTCATCAGCGCGTCGCCGGCGATATCGCATCATTTGCTGGCCGAACCGCTGGCGCGGGTGGATGCGCTGCCCGAACTGCCGCTGATTCGCCTTGTGGATCGCGAAGGCGTCGTGAAGGCGATCTGGTTTGGCTGGCATCCCTGGCGTGGCGCGGAGATTCTGCGTGCGATTCCGTAGCGCATTTCGATCCGCGCGATGGCCGGCGGCATCGCTGGTGATGTTGTCGGCGGGCTGGGGCTGCGCCGGCCCGCGTTCGAAGGCGGCGCCAGCGCCGCAGGTCGAGACAGCGTCCGAGGCGACCGCGGGGCGCGAGGCGTCGGCTCAGACGAATCCCGTGGCATTCATCCGTTCCGCGCACGCGCGGGCCGCGGCACTTTCGCAATATTCGATCGTCCTGGTTCGCAGCGAGCGACGCGGGTTGCTGAAGCAATTCAAAGGCCCTGAGCGGATTCAATGCTGGTTTCGTCGCGCCCCATTCAGCGTTCGCATGAAATGGCTTGAGCAGGACGTGAAATACGGCGAATGTGTGTTCGTTCTGGGACAGCACGATGACCGGGTGCGATTCGTGCCGCGCAACGGGTTTCTGGGGCTTCCGCCGTCCGTGGTCGCGGTTGATGTTCAGACACCCGTCGTGTGGGGTGAAGCGCGCAACCCGCTCACGGATTTCGGCCTCGAAAAAATGCTCGAACGAACGCTACGCAGCATTGAAACCGCCGGCGAAGAGCTGGCAATCACTTATCATGGCATTGTTTCGCTCGATGATGACGCGCCGCGAGCGCATCATCTGACGCTGATCTACCCGCCTGAGAAGTTTCCGCAAAACATTCAGGAGTTATTCATCGACCCCGAAACCATGCTACCCCTCGCCACGCGCATCCTGAATAGCGACGGCCGGCTGGATGCGAGCTATCGCTATACGCAATTGGATACCACCGTTCGGCTGAGCGATGACGATTTTGTGCTTGACGCCGAGCGAACGCCGCCGGATGACCAACGGGCTGAGAATACCTCACAATAATCATGGGCAGCCGCCGCGAGAAAAAGCAGTCCGTAAAGCCCCGCAAGCGGCGACGCGCCGCGAAAGTCACCGCGCGCGTCTCTTCGACGCCGGATGAGCGCTTCATGCGCCGCGCCTTGGAACTCGCCGCCTTGCATCAGGGATTTGTCGAACCGAACCCGATGGTCGGATGCGTGATCGTCAAGCAGGGTCGCGTGATCGGCGAGGGCGCGCATGAGCGCTATGGCGGTCCGCACGCGGAAGTCAATGCGCTGCGCTTTGCCGGGGTCGCGGCGCGCGGCGCCACGGTATATGTGAATCTGGAGCCTTGCGCGCATCACGGCAAAACGCCGCCCTGCGCTGAGGCGTTGATTCGCGCGGGCGCCACGCGTGTCGTTGCTGCGATGCGCGACCCGTTTGAGTTGGTGCAAGGCCGAGGATTTGATCAGCTGCGGCAGGCCGGCATCCGCGTTGACATCGGCACGTTGGCGGGCGAGGCCGCGGCCTTGAACGCGCCATTTCTCAAGCGTGTGCAGCAGGGTCGGCCGTGGGTCATCCTGAAATGGGCTCAGAGCATCGACGGTCGAATCGCCACGCGCAGCGGCGATTCAAAGTGGATCAGCGATGAAATCTGCCGAGCGCATGCACATGAAGTGCGCGGCCGCGTGGATGCGATCGTGGTCGGCGTGAACACGGTGCTGCGCGATGATCCAATGCTCACCTGTCGCTTGGCCGCGCCGCGGCGCGTGGCACGGCGGATCGTGCTGGATACTGATTTGCGTACGCCGCCGGATTGCGCGCTTGCGAGATCCGCGCACGAGGTCGAAACGTGGGTGGTCTGCGGCGATCTCGCGGCGCATCGCGCTCGCGCCGCCGCGCTGCGGAAGGCAGGGGTGCATGTTGAATCGATGTCCGGCGCCGACGGCTGCACGAATATCGAAGCGCTGCTCACCCTATTGGGAACGAGCGGTGCGACAAACGTGCTGGTCGAAGGCGGCGGGCGCGTCATCGGCGAGTTTTTCGAGCGACAACTCGGCGACGAGATCCATGCGTATATTGCGCCGTTGCTCATCGGTGGTGACCGCGCATCCGGGCCGCTGCGTGGCCGCGGGGCGAAAACAGTTCAGGAGGCGCTGCGCCTTCCGCGCGGCTGCACGATGCGGCCGCTTGGTGACGGGTGGATATTTCAAGGGCGGCTTTGGTAGCGGGGAGGAATCATTGCGCGCCGCCGGTGTGCCTCATGAGGTAGCGCCGCGAGCAGCCTGCTCAGCAGCCGCCGTTTTCCACGCAAGCCACGAACGGTGCGATGTCAAAATTATTGACCAGCCCGTCGCCGTTGATATCCGCCCGCAAAACGGAGCAATTCGGATATTCCACTTCATAGGCGGTCGGATCGGAGATCGCCATCACAAACGGGTTAATGTCGAAGTTGTTGACGCGCCCATCGCAGTTCATGTCGCCGGGAAGTTCGAGCACACAGCTCAGATTTGTCAACAGGCTCGCATGATTCGGCGTGCCGCCGGTGATGATCAAGTCAGCGTCGCCGTCGTGATCCGCGTCCAATGCGGAAATATGCGATGCCGTCGGGGCCAGCGGCACGACGAAGGCTCCGCCGAACGTGCCCGCATCACTCTGAAGATAAATACGAACCGCGCCGCCAACGTCGTCAGAGGTCGTGGCGATGATGTCCGTTCGAGCGTCGCAGTTGACGTCAGCGGCGATCACGTCGGCGGGTTGCATGGGCGCGAAACCGCCGAGTTGCGACGTCACCGCAAATGACCCCGCGCCGTTGTTCGTCAGGATCGACAGCGTGGAAGAATCATGGTCACCCGAAATCAGGTCTACGTCGCCGTCGCCGTCGAGGTCGCCGGCGCTGATTTCGCGCGGCTCGCCCGATAGCGGCACATTCGTGACCGAAAACTGCCAGTTCCCGAGATTTCGGCAGATCGCCACGTCGCTCGACCGGCGGTTCGCGGTGGCCAGGTCGATGCCGCCCTGACCGTCGAGCTGCGCCGCGATGAGATCGACCGGTCGATTGCCGACGACGATTGCGCCCATTGATTGAAACGCGAATCCGCCGAGGTTACGACAAAGAAAAACCTGGCTGCCGTCGCCGCTTGCCGCGGCAAAGTCCACGAGATCGCCCCCATCGAGCGCCTGAGCCGCGATGGCGGAGATGCCGCCGCCAAGCGCGATAAATGAATGCGGCGTAAGCGTGCCATCATTTGCGCCGACCAGCACATGCACGCCGGAAGGCGCGGCTGTTCCGATCAGGGCGTCCAGCGCGCCGTCGTTATTGAAGTCCGCCAGCGCTACCGCTTCCGGGCCGCCGGCCGCCGGAACGGCCGGAAGCGCGGTAAACGAACCGTTCACATTGCTGAGCAGGATGGATACGCTGTTTGAACCGGAGTTGGCGATGACGGCATCGGCACGCCCGTCGCCGTTCAAATCGCCGCTCGAAATGCCCAGCGGAGACAACCCTGTCGGCATTTCGTCGGTCGGCCGGAACATCACCGCATTTTGAACGGCGGCGGCGACATCCAGTCGCCCCGCGCCAAGTTGCCCCGCGAACGCGGGATTTTGCGCGTCGATGTTTACCGCCGTGGCCGTCAAAAAGCCCGTGGCGGAAGCGACGCGCCCGCTGTTGAGTGGCCAATCCGCGTGTCGCGCCAAAACAAGCGCCGCACCACCACTAACGACCGCGGTGGACATGCTCGTTCCATTCCAGCTTGCGTAGAGATCGCCGGGGACACTGCTGATCAACTCGACGCCCGGCGCGGCGATGGTCATCTGCGGATGATAGTTCGCCCACGATGCGCGCTGGTCGTTTGAATTCACCGATGTGACGCGAATCACACCATCGAAGAACGCGGGATATTGCACGGGTTCGTTGATGCCCAGATTTCCGGCGGCGGCGACCACGACGATTCCGCGCGAGATCGCCTCGTCCACCGCATCTTCGACCATTTCCTGACGGTAGGTCGAGCCGAGGCTGAGATTGATCACATCCACGCCCTGATCGATCGCGTAATAAATCGCTTCGGCGACGATGAAATTGTCGCTGATCCCCTCGGGATCGAGCGCGCGGATCGGCAGCAGCAGCGCCTCCGGCGCGACGTAAGCAGCCAGGCCGGCGATGTGCGTTCCATGCGCCGCGCCCTCATCGATATAGCCGTCCTGGTCGTTGTCCTGCCCTGGAAACTCCGGCGAGGGATCAGCGTCGTTGTCGATGAAATCCCATCCGCCGGTTGCAATTCGACCAGCGAGCGCCGGGTGAGCGGCGTCCACGCCGGAATCGATGATCGCAATCGTTGTACCGCCTCCACGCACATAGTTGTGCGCGCCGTTCAGCCCGATCTGTAGCCAGGTTGGTTGAGTCGTATATGTGATCGGAACTCCGGTCTCATTAAAGTAAAACTGACGTGCGGTTCCTTCGGGGGCCCGGCCTTCATAATTGGCCTCAACCCATATCACAATGTCGCCGTCCTGGCTCTCAACGAGCTGGGAGAACTGGGCTTCGCCGCCTGCGGTAGTCAGGATCAGCAAATGCGTATTGCGGCCGGAAATCGACCGCTCGACGTGGTCGATCAGTCCGGGATGACGCGCGATGAGCGTCTCGACGGGGACTCCGGTGTGCAGGCGCACGAGCACCTCTCGCGAGACAATGTCGTCGCTTTCGTCGCCTGCCAAGGCCGGTGTTGTTGACGCGAGTGAAGCCGCGGCCGCGATCAAATAATTCCGCCACCGGTTGTGTTTCATACGTCACCCAGTAAGAAAAATGGAGCCCAGAAGTACGGATGAGGATGGTGCTCCATCACCGCGCGTTGGGCCGCGCGCAGCGCCCGCGCGGCATTCCAATTATTGTAGGCGGCCTGCTGATAGAAAGTCGTCATCAGACGCGTAGTTGTCTCATCATGCACCGCCCATAACGTGGCGAGCAGGCTCCGTGCGCCCGCAGCCAGAAAGCCGCGTAGCAGTCCGAATAACTCATCACCGACGGCGACGGACGACAGGCCCGTGTGACAGCCGCTTAGCGTGATCAGCCGCGCATGAAGGCGCAAGTCGAGAACGTCGTGCAGGTTCATCCAGCGATCGTGCAATTTCAATCCGGATCCAAACGGATCGCCCGGTGCGAACGCCCCGTGGCAAGCGACATGCGCGATGTCGGCTTGGGCGAGCGCCATTGAAACGGCCTGTACGGTCGCCTGCTCGGCGCTGAGCGTGGTCGCGAACCCCGTTGCGGCCGCGACCGCGCGTATTTCATTGGCGATTTGCGGAGCGTTCTCGTCCGCCACACCGACCACCAGGCCGCGGGTCGCCGCGCGCGACGTCTGGCCGGGCCTTGCGGCCAGTTGCAGCCACACTGCGGCGCTGGGCGCGTATCCGATGTCGAACGATTCGAGCAAATATCGATGGTCGTAAATCATGGCGTGCAGCGGAAGCGAGTGCAGCGCGCCGGCCGGCACGAGCATGAGTCGGCTCGCGCCGCGCAGGTGATCGGCGAGGGGCGCGAACAGGGCTTCGCCCAGCGCGGCCAGCTCGCGCCGCGCGTCGAGCAACAGCCGCGCGCCGCGCTCGCCTTCGGTCGCACCGGGGCGCATCGCACGTTCCAGTTGAAAGCGGACTCGCTGCGCGAGCGCCGCCAATTCCGCGTCGTCGATCAGGTTCCTAACGACATGCAGCCCGTCGCGTGTCACCACAAATGCGAGCGTTTCGCCGCGGATTTGCGCGTACTCGATCAGCGCGGTGTCCGCCGGCAGATTCCCGCGAATGTCCGTGGCGCTAGCGGGCGGCGCAAAGAAACCGGTGACGCCTAGTGTGTTGGACAATTGCGTCTCGATTTCCGTGAGGCGTCGCTGCCTGCCCCGGACTTCGGCGCTGCGCGCGGCGTCAAGCGCTTTTGTGCCGCCTGCGTCGGCCATACGGCTGTACAGCACGTTCAATTCCGCCCGCAGCGCCGCGAATTCCGTAAGCAGGCGCTGGTGCTGCGGATCAGATTGCGGCGGCGATGCCGGAGCCATCTCCACCTCGACCGCGACTCGATCCAGAAGTCCGCGCGACTTAGCGCGTTCGGCGTATAGAAATGCGTGCTCTTCGTCGCCCGGAGCGCCACGGCTCAACAGGGCTTGGGTGGTCGCGCCGAATACGTCGATGCGCCCCCCGATCAGCAGCGACCGCAAACGCTCGGCGTGCAGCGAGCCACGAAGGCTCTCCACGCACGCCGCCGCGGCCATCCACGTGTCAATCGCTTCATCGTGTCTGCCGCGATGCGCCGACAGCTCCGCGCGCACCGGATAAAGATCAGCCAGCAGCGGCGTGAGCTCCAGCTCGCGGGCGAGTTGAATCGCTTCGTCAAGCCGCGCGCCGGCTTCGGCATCATCGCGCTGCGCCAGCTTCACTCGCGCAGTCGCGTGCAACGCGGCGGCCTCCATCGCCGGGCGGCCACGAAGCGCCGCCAGCGCCTCGTCCGAGAGTCTCGCAGCCTCTTTTTCATCGCCTGTTTCTAGCGCCAGCCCGGCACGATGCAGATTCACGCGGGCCCGCGCGATCGGTTGACCAAGCGCGGCAAACTCGTCGGCCGCCTGCGCAAGATGTCGATTCGCCTCCGCGATGCGGCCTTTTTGCGCGAAGATTCGGCCCAGTCCGGCCCGCGCGCTCGCGGCTTCCATCGCCAGCCCGGTGTTTTCCAATTCCGGGATCACCTGCTCGTATGCACGCTGCGCGTCTTCGATCGCCCCGACCAGCGCAAGCGTATCCGCCTGTTCGCCAGTCACTCGCGCCAACTCTGCCTGTGCCGCGTCCATCTCGAAGAAACGCTTCGCGCGGTCATAGTGCGAAAGCGCGAACTGAAGGCGGCCCTGCCGCGTCGCCAGCTCCGCGAGATTGCCTTCCACCACGGCTGCGGCCCAGGCCATTTCGAATTCCTCAAACACCGGAAGCGCGGCCAGAAAAGCCTGCTCAGCTTCACTGAAGCGGTCCAGGTCCATCAACGAGACCCCGCGATTGCTGTCTAACTGCGCGCAAGCCATCGGCTCGCTCGTCAGTGCCGGACGCGCTCGCTCATAGTGTCGCAACGCGTCGGCCGGTCGATCGAGCACGCGATAGGTCGCGCCGATATTGGCATCCGCGCGGGCAGCAAGCGAAGCATCTCCGGCCAGAATAAACGCCTCACGGGCCGCTTCGCCGGCTCGCAGCGACTCGTCGAATTTTCCAAGGCTGTTCAGCGCGTGCATCGACGCCATCCGCGCTCGCGCCCCTTCAACCGCGAGGTCGGCCGCGCCCGCGATTTCGATGGCGAGCTGATATTCCGCCAACGCTTCGTCGAATCGCCCGCCGTATGCCAGCGCCTGGCCCCCGACGCGCCGGGCGCGGGCTTGCTCCAACGCGCCGCAGCCTGTTACTGCTAATTCAGTGATCATCGCGGCTGCTTCCAGCGCGGCGTTCACGTCGCTTACAACCAATCGTTCAATATGTGTAGTGAGCGCGGCGATCAGCACGCCGACGTCCCCGGCTGAGCGCAGCACGGTCTGACGCTCATGTGGTGGCGCGGCGCGCAGCGTTTCAAGCAGCCCGCCGATGTCCGCGGGCTGCTCCATCACCCCAGCTCCAGATTTTCGAAAACCACCACCGCATCGCCGACCGACACCAGCAGGTCATACGTTCCCGCCGGCGCGCTCAGGCGAAACATTTTGCCCGCGTCGAGTTGCGCCGCGACGGCGGCGTTGCGAGTGCCCGCGGGCGCCAGCGCAACGCCCGCGAGCATCTGCGGCCCGGCGAGATCGATCTGCCCGACAATCATCCAGCGGGAGGATTCGCTCTCGTCGGCTCGCGTGATTTGTAAATCGATTTGGGCGATCGGGCTTTCGAACGCTACGTGAAACGCCTGCTGCGCTCCACGAACGCCTGCGAGAGCCGGCGTCGATCGGCTGTCGAAAATCAGCTTGCCGATGATTTGCTTCGCCGCGTCCAGCCACGACGGTCGATTTCGCGCGACCCGTGCTAAGTGTTCGGCATATTGCTGCTTTGCCGCGGCCAGCGTCGCCGCGGGAACCGGAGGACTGTTGTCGCTCAGGGCCGCGTCTCGCATGGCCGCGAATCGCGCCAACGTTGCGCGTGCGGCTGGGTTTTCCGTTAGAGCTTGCTCGATGGTTGCTCGCTCAGCTTCGCTCAACTCTCCGGCGGCGTAGGCGATCAGTTTCTCGTAAGGCACGTCCAGCATTCGGAATCTCCGTGTTCGCACAATGGAGCCGGCGGCGAAGTCGAAAATACACCGCATTGACGGTGAAAAATTCTTAGTCATGATAAACCACTCGCGAGAAAATATCCCCGATTAGTCTGATAATGTCTAATCGTTACTCAGACTGAGTGGATTCGGTCGCCGAAAGCAACCGCCGGCCGCGCTGCCCTCCTGGCTTGAGGCAACGCGCCGGACGGTTGCGAGCAAATGAGAGCGGCCGGACGTTAGAGCGATACGACCGGGAAGTCGATCTGCGGATCGGCCACGTGATTCACATAATTGGTGAAGACATTCAATGAAACCACCGCCACGGTCTCCATGATTTCCGCGTCGCTCAGCCCGGCGGCGCGGGCTGCGGAGAGTTCCGAGTCATGAATGTGACCTTGGCGATTATTGATGGCGAGTGCGAGCCGCAGGGTTGCGGCGGTTTTCGCGTCGTCGGACTCGCCGCTACGGGCCGCCGCGACAGCCGCCTCGTTCAGTCCAGCCTTCGTGCCGAGCAGCGTATGGGCGCTGACGCAATATTGACAGCGATTGGCTTGTCCGATGGCCAGCGCGATTGCCTCGCGCGTTTTCAAGCTCAATACGCCCTTGCCAAGCGCTCCTGAGAATCCGAGATAGGACTCAAGCACTGCGGGCGCGTGGGCCATCGTCCGCATCATGTTTGGAACGACGCCGAGTTTCGCTTTTACGGCGTCGAGCAGCTCTTTGGTGTGTCCGGTCGCGGCGCTGGGGTCGAGTGGTTGAATACGGGTCATGGTTGTTTTCTCCGAATGCGGACGCCTCACGAGACCCTGCGACGACGAGACTGCATGCCAGGTCGTGCTTCGGTTGTCGGGCGGCCATTTGTGTCTGGGCGGCGTTTTGCCGCGGGTCCTACGCGCTCCGCTTTGATTGACCTATCGATAGATAGGTTACGGCAAGAAAAAAATCAGGCCGCGGCGAACTGCGCCATCATCCATTGCGTCGCGTCGCGCAGCGGCTTGTCAGAGCCAAAAAGTCGGCTGGTCATCATCGCGCCTTCGAGCGTCGATAGCATGGCTGCTGCGGCGACACCCGCCGCGCCGCGAAACGCGATCTCGCCCTGATCGCGGCCGGCCTCAAGCTGACGGGCGAGCCAGCGCTCGCAGTACTCAAAAAATCGGCGCAATTCGGCGCGCATTTCAGCCGAGATGGCGCCGGACTCGGCGGCGAGAATTCCGCATAAACACATGCGATTTTCGTCACGCACGATTTCACGCAGCATGCCGGCGAAGCGCTTGATGCGCCCGGAGGCTGTGCGCTCCTTGCGCTCCATGTCCTCGAGCAACGTTTCCATATTTCGGCGATACCGCGTGATCAGCGCCTTGCCGAGGTCGGCTTTGGTCGGAAAGTGATAATGCACGCTGGCGGACCGGATTCCGACGATCTCGGCCAAGTCCCGAAACGAGAAGCCGTTGAATCCGCGCGTCTGACATAGTCGCTCGGCCGCGTCGAGAATGCGGACCTGAGCGGAAGCTTCGTCCATGATGAAAGAAGTATATCTATCAGTTGATAGGTTGTCAAGCCGAGACGCGACCGGGAAACGCGACAAATCGAACGCGGCGATTATGGCGCCGCGCGGTGGCGGAAAGAAACGAGTGCTCTGGCATAGTTGAATTGGCGGGCATATCCGTGTTTTGCACCGGCGGGACGCCGATGCTCCCCGGCAAATGAAGCGCTCTACGGCCGGCCCGCTCCTAGCGCCTCGCGCATCGCCTTCAACGCATCCGCGCGAATCCGCTGCAATTCCGCGTTCGGCAACTCGTCCTCATACACGGGCACGTTGAGCAGCGCCCCATCCTTCAGCGGCACGCTGATATGCGCCACAATCCGCCGCGGCGCAGACCCCGGCCCCAACGCCGTGACCGCCGGCGCGACCGCGCCGGTTGCCGAAATGCGAATCCCGTCCTCGGTCACTTCATATCGCAATCCGGAATTACCGCAAACGCGCTCCAGCGTTTGACGCACCGTTGTGCCGCGACGGGTCAGATCAACCGCCCGCTCGCGCGCCCCGACCGCCTGGAAAGCCCCCGGATCGATCCGCACACTCACACCGATTCGTTCGCCCAGATCGATCAGCAGTTCATCAAGCGCCACACGCTCATACGTCAAATCAATCGGCTGATCCAAGCGGGCCGCAACCGCTGATCGCAGCGACGATACCGCGATCGCGCCTCCCGCCGGCAGCCACACCACGCCCGCCGCGCGAGCCGCCGATTCGAGCTCCGCCGCGGCCGATTCGCCGCCGCCAGTCGCCAACGCCTTCTCAAACGCTTCGCGAATCGGCGAGCCGCTTTCGATTTCATATCGGATCGCAGGCAACGGCGAGAGCGACTTCCAGGAGCCGCCCGCGAGACGCCCCAGCAAATTCGCCTCGTCCGCGGTCAACCGCCGGCCGAGCCGCCGCAGCACGGGCGACGGATCGAGATGTATGCGATCGCCGGCTACGCGCATCGTCAGCCCCAGCCCCGCGCACACCTGCGACATCGCACGCCGCACTGAGATATTTCGCAGCGTGATCGAAACCTCCGTTTTTTCGCCATATGGCATGCGAGCCAGAACATCCGGCGCGATCACAAAGCGCAGCCCGGTTTTCGTTTCGAGCGCCGCGAGCGCCTCGGGTAGCGGCGTATCCGCGATTTCGATGTTCGCCACCTGCTGATCCAGCGCCTGCTCAACCACCGCGCTGATATCCTGCGCCGCCGCCAGCAGCGGCAGAAAGACAGTCAGAATCAACATCGCAATCGCCGTTTGAATCGTGTGTCGTCGCATGGTGCGCCTTCAATCGAGTCGGTTCACGCCGGTCGTGCCGGCGTCAGAACATTCCATATTCCTCGCTCGCGGCCGGTGTCGCAGCCGGCGCGAGCGGATCGATCATGAACAATTCTTCGTCTGCCGCCGCGATAGCGGCCTCTTCGGGGAGCGACGGCGTGTGTCCGGTCGGCGACTGCGCCGTCACGCGAATCATCGCCACAGCGCGCCCTCCGTCCGCGACGCCCACCGGCGCCGCAACTGTCTTTACGCTCACGATGACCACACTCGTCGTCTCAGCCTCCCCGTCGGCCGGGCCGATCGTCGTGAGGAGAATTCGTGGAGCGAGCCACACAGCCAGCGCGGCCGCCGCCGCAACACCGATGCCCGCAAGCGTGCGCCGCCACACCGGAAATCGCACGATGCGCGGCGCAGCGGTACGGATGGCTTCGATACCCTTCGCGTCAGACGTCGCGCTGCCCGCGCCCTCCAGCGCGTCGATCACGCGCGCCTGCAATTTCTTCCAATCGATCGGTGCGGCTTCGGCTGTCACTCGCAGCCCGGCCGCCAGCCGCTCATCCAACTGCTCATCCGATCGTAGCCCGGTCGGCAGCGCCGCCATGATCCGCTCATGCTGCGCCGTCCAGTTGACGCGAGGCGGAGCCTGAATTGCAGCGCGCATCCGCAACCACACCCTGCGAACGGCGATCAGCTCCGCGTCGCTACCGACAAGCGCGTCGATTCGGGCGCGCAACTCGTCGCGACCCGGCTCATCGAGCCAATCGCTCAGCAGACGCTCCAGTTCTTCTCGCCGCTCAGTCGACATCGATTTCCTCAAACGCCAAACGCTCAGCAGAAATACAACGAACGCAAGACCAGTCATGCAACATTTTGTCGAGTACAGTCAATTGCGATCCGCCATTGCATGAATAGGCGCTTCGCGCGTGTTTACAACCACTCCGCCAACCGTTCTTTCAACTTCCTCCGCGCTTGAAACACATGCCACTTCACCGCTTCGACGCTCATGCCCAGCATCTCAGCCACGTCTTTCTGCGGCATTTGCTCGACGCTGAACAACACCAAAGCCATTCGCTGCTGCTCCGGCAGATCGTCCAGCGCACGCTGAACGTGCTCGCTTAACTCCATCGCTCCGAGCTGCGCGCCGGGCCGGTCATCCGAGTGCATCGGAGCCTCGGCCACCTCGTCGGGCGATTGCTCGCCGTCCCGAAGAACGCAATCCTCAAGCGACGCGGTTCGCTGCCGCACGGCCCGGCCGCGACGATAGTTCAGCGAAAGGTTCGTCACGATCCGCATGAACCACGGCCCGAAGCGGGCCTCGTCTTCCAATGCCGCGAGGTTGGCATACGCCCGGATGAATGCCTCCTGCACGGCTTCCAGCGCGTCGTGCAGGTCGCCCAATAATCGCCACGACGTCGTGGTCGCTCGTCGTTGATAGCGCTCCACAAGCCGGCCAAATGCATCGCGGTCGCCGCGTTTTGCGCGGCGCACAAGCGGCAGGTCGTCAAGCTCGCTGTTGGCGGCGGTCGCCGTCGGCACATCTTCACCGGTATGTTCAGACACGGGTTCCATGCGCTTGGTTGGTGGATTTTATGCTGATTCTGATAACACCGCGCGCCGCTGCCCCGACCGCCTCCGCCGCGTCCCGATCGTTTTGGAAGACGCGCCGCTCCCCCGCTGACAGTCTCATTCGCGACAAAATCCGCCCTTTCCCCACAATCTCCGGCCCGCCATTCGCAGCCGCGCCGCCGCCTTCTATCATCCACTCAGGGGAATGCGCGGATGCGCCTGAGTTCTGAACCAACGCCTCACCAATCGCTTTCGCCACTGAACATTTCCGAGGAGCCAGGTATGTGCGCCATTGGTTTGCTTTTCTTTCCTCTGCGAGACGCTTCGCGCGCCGTCATTCTCGCATAGCCCCCGATTACCAACATGCTCAAAATGGCGCTACAAAAACTCGAGCGCCTTGAGCACCTTCCGCGGCAAGGCGCTTGGAAGCGAATTTCACAATCGGCGGGCGTCGGTCACTTGCTTGAGATGCCCCCAGTACGCACGCTTTTGAGCGAGCATGCGATCGGGGTGATATTGCATGGCCCATGCGAAGCACTGCGCGGATAGGGCGGCCAACTTATCCGCGGCCGCGGCGAGATCCGCTTTAGACTCCATTTCGCCACCGGCTCTCTTCGCAGGGTCGGCCGCGACATATTCGCCAATCGCTGTTGCCAGTGCGTCGGCATCAGCCGGCGGCACCAGCACACGATCATCGACGAGATCGGGCACGCCGCCGACGCGCGTGGCCACGACGGGCAGCCCCCGAGCCATGGCTTCGAGCAACGCGCGGGGCATGCCTTCGGTGAGCGACGGCAGCACATATAGCTCGGCCCGGTCAAGACGGGCGAACAACTCCGGCCCCCACTGCACCGGACCGGCGAAGGTCACGCGATCGCCGAGTCCCCAGCGATCAGCCTTCTCGCGCAGCGCTTGCAGATCGGCGCCGGGGCCGATGATGTCGGCCGTCCATCTCCGCCGGCCGCGCTCGTCGAGTTTTCGCAGCGCGTCGAGCAAAACGTCATAGCCCTTTTCCGGGCTAAGTCGGCCGATCGAGATGATTTTGAGCGGATCGGCGCGGAAGCTCTGCACCGGCCGCGGCGCGGTGACGATCTCGGCGTTTAGCGCAACGTCAGAAAAAAAGAAGTGCGGTCTGCCGGGGCCGGGCGGAAGCTGTCGGGCCAGGGCCTGCGAGACATAGGCAGTGCAAGCCGCGCCTGCGGCCTGTCGGCGGCCGATCCATGTACCGATGCGGCTGAGAAACTGCTTGAACCACGCGAAGCGGAATTTTGTCGTCAGCAGGATGCCTTCTCGCGGACTGCCGACGCATTGCAGGGCATAGGGTCGGCGATGCCAGCGGAGCCAGAGCCACGACAGCGTGCAGACGCCGCCACCTCCGCGAATGGCGTAATAGTCGGCGGCGCGAAGTGCGGTGCGAACGGCCCGCCAAGTGCGCGGGAGCGCGCGAAGCATGGAGCCGAGGCCGCGATAGTGGCCGACTGACACGAATGTGACGCCGGGTCCGTCCGCACGGCGCCAGGATGGGTCGTGCGCGGCGACGCTCGCGACGCGCGCGAGCACACGCACTTCGCGAAATTGCGCGAGATACTGCTGGAAATACTCATAGTCGAGCCCCAGGTTGACCCAGCAACCGTCAGTAGTCTGCTCGAAGTGGTGATCGGTGATGACGATGATGACGCCTGTGGGCGTGGCGGATGAGGCGGCGGATTGAGCGGATTGATTCATGTGCGGCTGGTTGATTCGTTTGACCAGGGGCGCTTCAACCCGATTGGGGGCAGGCGGAATACGCGTGCGATTGATTCAACTTACCACGCTGGCTTCGCTGCGCGGCAGGTGGATGCGCAGGCGGTTGATTTTTCGCGGCTCGGCGTCGACGACCTGTATCTCGATACCGCCGTGCTCCAGCGTTTCGCCCGGCATGGGGATTTTTCCCAGGTGCGAAAACACGAATCCTCCAATGGTTTCGTACGCGCCATCTTCGGGCAGGTTGATCTCCATGGCCGTGTTGATCTCATGCACGGCGACGCGGGCGTCAACCTCAAGAGTGGTTTCGTCGATGCGCTGGATGGCAGGTGTGGCAGGTTCATCGTATTCATCATCGATTTCGCCGACAAGCTCCTCCAGGATATCCTCCAGCGTGGCGATGCCGGCGGTTCCGCCGTATTCATCGACGACAATGGCGATCTGGACTTTTTCGGTGCGGAAGTCGGTGAGAAGATCGTCGATGGTTTTCGTTTCAGGGACGAACGGCACGACGCGCATCAACTCGCGGGCGTTAAAGGGATCGCCGGGATTCAGGCGCAGGATATCCTTCGCATAGAGTACGCCGACGATGTGATCGATCGATTCGTGGTAGACAGGAATACGCGAATGCGCGGATTCGACCATCACGCGGCGCACTTCGTCGTACGCCGCATCGACCGAAATCGCGATGATGTCCGGTCGGGGTGTCATGATCTCGCTGACGGCGGTGTCTGGCAGTTCAAAGATGGCCTGGACCATTTCGCGCTGATCTTCGTCAACCGCGCCTTTGAGTTCACCCTCGGAAAGCGTGTCCAGCACGGCCTGCTCGACTTGTTCGGTGACTTGTGCTGGCGTAGACGGGCTGGCGCCGATCACGCGGCGGATCAGCCAGTCGAGGCCGCGAAACGCGATCAACAGCGGGAGCAAAGCCGAATAGAGCAGGTTGAGCAGCGGGCGGGCCCCAATGACGACGGCTTCAGCGGCGTAGCCGGATACCGCGATCGGCACAAATACCGCAAGCGGGATCGCGATCAGGATGACGATTGCAAGCTCACCGACGAGGAGTTGAACCGGGTGGACGTCGGCCAGATCGTTCGCCCACTGTGCGAGAGCGACGGCCGCGCCGACGGTGGCAAAAAACTTTGTAACTGACGTGGCTACAATGACTTCTGATTCTCGTCGTCCGAGCCAATCCAACCACGCATGCTCCGCGTCCGTGTTGAGCCGTTCGGCGATCTTCGATCGCGAATAGCCCCGGAGCGACAACTCCACGGTGTACACATAAAGGGTTACGCCTAACAGCGCGAACCCCAGGATCAGTAACAATCTACGCTCCGTTGCCGGCAGCCGACTGATTGTCGGGATACGCAAAAAACCCGATCAATCGTCGAACCAAGAGTATATCGGCCGTGTTCGGGCTACAGCAAGTAAACCGCGGCCCACCGGATCACGTAACCGGTTCCAAGCAGGCCGTTATTGCAGCGTGGAATTTTGCGATACTCGGGGCGGCGGCCGCCGCTTCGAACCAGCGGCGCTGCCGCGGAGTGATGGGAGCCGGCGCGGCAGATTCAACAGCAGCCGGCCAAATTTGTCTGGCGACATACGCGCGAATTGAGTCCATGCCGAGTCCGGTTTTGGCGCTAGCGCGAATCGCCGGCGCGGCCCAAGAGAAAGTAACAGGAGGCGGCGATTGCGGTGCGGAGTCCGCAAGATCAATCTTGTTCAGAATGACGATCTGCGGGTTCAGGTGGGGATAGTCGGCGAAGAAGTGCTGGGCCGCCGGACGACCTGCAAGTGACGCATCTACCACGACCACAAGCACGCCGGAAGCAGCCGCGACACGGCGCGCCCTCTCAACACCAGCCGCCTCGACCGCGTTCGTGGTTGTTCGCATGCCTGCTGTGTCGATCCACATCACGGGAAAACCGGCGGCTTCGCCCGGCGCTTCCACCCAATCGCGAGTTGTTCCGGGCCGATCGGCGACGAGGCTGACGGGGCGGTCGGTTAGTGCGTTGATCAGTGTGCTTTTTCCGGCGTTTGGCGGACCGACCAGAGCGACGCGTGTCGGCGTGGTGAGCTTGGCCGGTAGTGAGGCGTTCGCGATCAACGGGCCAATGATTTCGCGAGCGTCGTCCAGCGTGGTCGCGGTCGCCGCGCGCTCCAGCAGTGTGCGAAGCGCGGCACGCGTCCTCAGCAACCAGCGCATTCCGGCGGCGGTTGAGAAATAGGGCAAAATCGAGAGCACTTCGGCGTCGAGCGCGGTGGTGGCCCAAAGCGATCCATCGATCGAATCAACTGGGTTCGATTGGCGTGCTTCGAATCCGATCGCGTCCAGCAGATCGTGGATACGGTCCGCGACACCCAAGCTGCCATGATGGTGAATCTGCACCGCCCAATTCGGGGCGATTGACTCGACGAGAATCAGGCAGTCGTCAATGGTTTCGCCTGACGATTCGACAACATTCCCGCGACGCAGCAAGTTCGGCCGAAGGTCAGCGAGCGTCGCGGGTGAATGAAACAGAACATGTCGGGCCAGGAACTCAGCGACGGCCGGGCCGCGCAGCCGAATGATCCCGATTGCGGCCGGGCCGGCGCTGGTGAGTGCATGCCAATCTGAAACGCTCATGAAGCGCATCGTAGCTGACGAACCGAAGTAACGCGGGACGTATTCAAAGTCAGTTCCTGGGAACTCGCCGGAGTTGGAATCCGTATATTCCTGAACGCGCGCGTGCGTTCGCGCGAGCTGTCGCGATAATGGTCGGCGGACATGTGTGGAATCGCGGGAATCTTGTCGGCCCGACCGGGCGTGGTGGATGCCGCGATGCTGCGCGCGCTGGCCGCTCCGCTGGCGCACCGCGGGCCGGACGATGAGGGTGCGTACGTCAATGCGGATGGGAGCGCGGGGCTGGCCTTCCGGCGCTTGTCCATCATCGATTTGGCGGGGGGGCATCAGCCGCTATCGAATGAGGACGAAACGATCTGGTCGGTCTTCAATGGCGAGATTTACAACTATCGCGCATTGCGCGCGGAGTTGGAATCGCGCGGACATCGATTTCGCACGGCCGGTGATAGCGAGACGGTCGTTCATCTCTACGAAGAGCTGGGGGAGCGCTGTTTTGAGAAGCTGGCCGGAATGTTCGCGATCGCAATCTGGGATGATCGGCGTCGGCGTCTCGTGCTTGCCCGCGATCGCTTGGGCAAAAAGCCGCTCGCGTTTGCACTGGGCGCGGGGCGACTTTTTTTCGCGAGCGAGTTGAAATCGGTTCTGGCGGCGCCGAACGTACGACCGCGCATCGATGCGCGGGCCGCGCATGAATATCTGTTGTTTCAGTACGTACCCGCTCCGCGCTGCATTTATCAGGGATTCGGAAAGCTGTTGCCGGGCCATTACGCGATCATCGAAGCGGATCGGATTGAGCCGCCGCGACAGATTTGCTACTGGTCGCCGCCGGAATCAGTATCGTTCAGCGGCGCATATTCAGACGCCCGGCGCGAATTGGATCAGCGCTTGACCGCGGCGGTTGAGAAGCGGCTGATTGCGGACGTGCCTCTCGGCGCGTTTCTGTCCGGCGGCATCGATTCATCGATCGTGGTGGCGCTGATGCGCCGGCTCGGCGTGTCGCCATTGCGGACTTTCTCGATCGGTTTCGCGGACGCTCGCTACGACGAATCGGCGCATGCTCGGCGTGTGGCCGCCCACTTTCAGACAGAGCATCACGAGCGCATGGTGACGCCGCGCGCGATGGATCTGCTGGATCGGTTGACGTTTCTGTATGACGAGCCTTTCGGCGACTCGTCGGCGATACCGACATATCTGGTCTCACAGGTCGCACGCGAGTCGATCACGGTGGCGCTCACCGGCGATGGCGGGGACGAGGGGTTCGGCGGCTATGACCGGTATTTCGCGGCGCAATACGCCGCGGGGCTGGACTTCTTACCCGGCAGCGCCCGGCGTGCCATCAGCGCTCTGGAGCGGTTACTTCCGCGCGGCCGCGCAAAGTCGCGAGGGAATCGCGTCGCGCGGTTTTTGAGCGCTCTCGGTCAGCCCGCGTGGCGGCGGTACCTGTCGTGGGTGAATGTGTTCACTCCGGAGCAACTGAGCGCGGGCTATCGGCCTGAGTTTCGCGAGCGAGTCGAATTCGACGCACCGCTCGCATGGTTTCGCGGGCTGCACCAATCCTGCGAAGGCGATAGCGCGTATCGGTGCATGCGAACAGACGTGCTCAGCTATTTGCCGTATGACCTCTTGACGAAAGTGGACATCGCTTCGATGGGTTGCAGCCTGGAATGCCGCGCGCCTTTTCTGGATCACGAGTTGATCGAATTTGCGCTGTCGCTGCCGACGGCGTGGAAGATGCGGGCCGGCGTGGGCAAGCGAATCTTGCGCGAATGGGCTGCCGACGTCTTACCGCCGGAGATTCTCAGGCGCGGCAAAATGGGGTTCGGCGTTCCAGTTGGCGAGTGGTTTCGCGGCGAGCTGCGCGACGCCATTCGGAGCGCGGTGCTTTCCGAAGAATCGATTTGCGCACGAGTTTTCAAACGCGCATGGTTGGAGCGGCTATTGGCCGATCATTTGAACGGCGCGAGAAATCATGAGCACCCGCTGTGGTTATTGCTGATGTTGGATCGTTGGCAACGCCGATGGGGCGCGGTGTTATAGCGCATGGCGCGGACCGGCCGATAGAGCGTACAGCGAACGGAGTGAACACGGGCAACATGCTGATCGATCAGGAAGAAATCAACGCATTGCTGGCCGCGGCGAAGGGCAATGAACCATCAGCCGGCGCGAGCGCTCCCGCTCGACCGGGAGCGCCGAAGAAACCAACGGCCGCACCGCCCCGCGCGCCGTCCGCGACGGTGGCGCTTGGTGGCTCGGCCCAGCCGGATATCGCGAGAATCCTGCGGCTTCGGATTCCGGTGATCGCGCGGTTGGCGAAGCGGACGATGTCGATCGCGGAGATTCGGCGCATTTCGTGCGGCACACTGATCAAATTCGAAGAATCGGTCGACGCGCCTCTTTCGCTGATGTGTAACAATCGCGTGTTCGGCGGGGGCGAAGCGGTGAAGGTTGTGGAACGCTTCGGATTACGAATCACCGCCATCGACACGCCGGCAGACCGTGTGCGCGCAATGGGAGGGGGCGTGTGAAATCCAGAATGCAGAACGAAAAAAGCAAACCCGGAACAACCGACGCGACGTGAGCCAGAAGAAGCTCATCGGCATGGCGATGGGGGCGGCTCCAGCGCTTTGCGTGATGCTGAAACGGTTAATATTCCGCGCTAAGCCGATTGGGTCCGTGGTTCATCGTTCATAGTTCCCCGTGCATTCTCTCACTTCATGCAGCATTTCTTGAACTTCTGGCCGCTGCCGCACGGGCAAGGGTCGTTTCGGCCGAGTTTGCTTCCCGGATTGGTGATGGGTTTTTGTTTCCCGCCGGATGCTTCTTCGAACGCCGGTCCGAGTGCGCGGACAAATGCGCCCAGCACTCGGCCATTCGCGAGCCGGCCTTCTTCCTCCAGCGCCGCGAGAAAGTCCGCGCACAGCGCCGGGGCTTCCGCGCGGGCCGATGCGGGAAGCTGCATTCGTGCCACGTTGGAAAGCAGCGCCTGCTTCACATCCGCATCCTGTAGATCGTCCGGCTCGACCGCGCGTTTCGCGCAGGCCGCGACGACAAATTCCGTTAGCAGCGCTGCGGCGAATTCTCGTGTGGCAGGCGAAAAGCGGCGTATGCGATCGGAATTGGCGTAATCCGCTGCCCAGTTTTCCAGGTTTTGGCGCGTGAATGGATTCATGAAGGGATGATAATGCGAAAATTCATCGCTCAGTAGCGAGAGGCGACGAAGCAAGATGTCGCGAACAGCCTTGCGATTGTCGGCATCGTCTGTGCAGGCGCTGACGCTACAATTGTCTCGAATGAAACGAAATACCTGGACATCAGATTCGGTGCGCGAGCGGCACGGCGTCGGACGCGAGCGGGCCGTGCTGGTCGGCGTGTTGCTCGACGGTCGGCCGCTGATCGACGACCCGTTGGATGAGCTGGCCGAATTGGCGCGCGCCGCAGGCGCTGACGCGGTGGATCGGGTCGTTCAACGCCGGCAGTCCTATGACGCGGCGTCGTGCGTGGGCCGCGGCAAACTGGAGGAGATTCGGCAGCGCGCGGACGCGTCTGAAGCGAACGTGGTGTTGTTCGACAATGATCTGTCGCCATCGCAGATTCGCGTGATTGAAAAAGCCACCGGACGAAAGGTGCTCGATCGCAGCGAGTTGATCCTGGATATTTTCGCGTCCCGCGCGAGGACGCACGAGGCCCGCTTGCAGGTCGAGCTTGCTCAGCTTGAATACACCGCGCCGAGGTTGCGCGGCATGTGGACGCACCTGGAGCGGATCGCTGGGGCGGGCGGCGGGACGGGCGTCGGCGCGGTTGGCGGCATCGGCACGCGCGGCCCCGGCGAGCGGCAGATCGAAATCGATCGCCGCATCGTGAAACGCCGCATCGGCATATTGAAGGAAAAGCTCGCCGAGATCGATCGCCGCAAGGTGCGTGAGGTGCGGGCACGCGGTGAGCATTTCATGGTCTCGCTGGTCGGCTACACAAACGCCGGCAAAAGCACGCTGATGAACGCGCTGACCGGTGCGGACGCCCGAGTCGAAGACATGCTCTTTGCCACGCTCGATACGCTCACGCGCCGTTGGTCGCTGGGCGAGGGGCGGCATGTTCTCCTGTCCGACACGGTTGGCTTCATCCGCGACCTGCCGCACCATCTCGTGGCGTCATTTCGCGCCACGCTCGAAGAGGCGATACACGCGGATCTGCTGCTGCACGTGGTCGATGCCAGTTCTCCCGACGCGGCCGATCAGATTCGGATCGTTCATGATGTGCTTCGCGAACTCGGCGCGGGGGAGCGGCCGGCGCTGCTGCTCCTGAATAAGATCGATCGGATTCGAGACGACGCGGCCTTTGCCGTGTTGCGCCAGCAGTTTGTGGACGCGCTGCCGATTTCAGCAAAAACTCGAACGGGGCTGAGGGAATTAGCGGCGGCCGTGGATGATCGGTTGCTGGGCGAGCAGGAGTACATGACGCTTTCGATTCCAGTAGCCGACGGGCGGGCGTTCAATTTTCTGGAGCGCTACGCGACGATCCTGGAGCGGCGCTATGAGGAGAATCGCGCGATCACGGAAATCAAGATCGCGCCGCGGGCATTGGAGCATCTGCATAGTTTCGCGGCGGACGTGCGGCGGATCGACTAACAGCGCCTGAAAAACAGAGATGCGGCTGTTTGAGACCCCACCGCGACCGTAAGGGGGCGGGCGCTTCGAAGCACAGTGTCCCCTGGGAGGCTTACACTCAGCAATCCAGCGCGTTCGCACGGAGAAGAGCGACAAAATCTGACAAAGGCCTAACGCCCGCTTTGCGCGACAGTCCGTCTCAGGTTCGAAAACCTTCGCTGCTCCGCCAGCGCAGGATTCGCGGGTCCATTTTCTGCATCCATCCGCCGCCGGTCGCCACATGCGGCGATTTGCCGATATCCTATCTGGCCCCGCCGCTGGCCGATCTTGGCGAAACGCGTGAATTCTCTGCGCTGCGCGGCGGCGAGTCGTATACGAACAACCGCAAGAATTGCACGGGATGCTGAGCGATGCCGCAATATGTCGTCGGAGTACATGATGGTCACAACGCCGCCGCCGCGATCGTTCGCGATGGCGAGTTGCTCTACGCTGTTCAGGAAGAGCGCCTGTGCGGCAAGAAGAATTACTACGGGTTTCCGACCCGCGCCATTCAGGCGTGTCTTCAGCACGCCGGCATTCAGCCCAGCCAGGTCGCGCACCTCGCGCTCGTGACCATGCGTCGCACGCCTTCGGTTTATCAGAGCACCGACCAGCTTGGCGCAGCGCAGCGCGAAGTCACGATGTCCGGAATGGCTCGCCGCCTGTTCGTGTGGTATCCGGCCTATTCGCTGCTCGAAAACATGGGTTGGCCCGAGAGGCAGGCCGCCGCCACCAACGCCGGCTTTCAGCCGGAACAGGTGCAGCGCTATGTGCACCATCTCGGCCACGCGGCCACCGCATATTTCTGCATGCGCAGCGATCCACATAGTCCGCACGTGGTCATCACGATGGACGGCTCCGGCGACATGGAATGCTCGACGGTGTGGATCGGCGAAAAAGGCAAGCTGACGCAGATCGCCAGCACGCCGATCGGTCATTCGCCGGCGTCGGTCTATGCGCAAACCACCGGCCAGATGGGTTTTGTTCCGCTGGAGCACGAGTACAAGCTGATGGGCATGGCGCCGTACGCCTCTCCGAAGTACGCCGAGGAAGCGGCGAACGCCTATCGCGCGCTGATTGACGTCGATGAAGAAGAGCTGCGCTTCCGCGTAAAAACGCCGGAGCTGAGCTTTCTGTATCCGCGCCGCATCCGCAATATGATCACGGGCATGCGCTTTGACAACGTTTGCGCGGGAATGCAGCTTTGGTTTGAGGAAATGGTCATCAAGCTCGTCAGCGCGGCCATTCAGAAAACCGGCATCCGCAAAGTGGTGTGCGCCGGCGGCGCGTTCATGAACGTGAAAGCCAACAAGCGGATCATGGAGTTGCCGGAGTGCGAATACCTCGGCATTCCGCCAAGCTGCGGCGACGAGAGCATGGCGATGGGTATGGCCATGTACGGTTACGCGCAGGTGGGCGGCCCGGGCGCGGCGGATCGCATTGCTCCACTCGAAGGCGTGTTCCTCGGACCTGATACGCTGGAGGAGGAGACGGCGCAGGTCGTGAAGGCCAGCGGGCATGAATTCAAGCGCTACGACGACATCGAGGCGGAAGTCGTGAAATGTCTGACGTCGGGTCATCCGGTCGCGCGCTGCAAGGGGCGCATGGAGTTCGGGGCGCGGGCGCTGGGTAATCGGTCGATTCTGGCGGATCCGAAGGATCAGGATGTCGTTCGCGTCATCAACCGCATGGTGAAGAAGCGCGACTTCTGGATGCCGTTCGCGCCGGTCGTGCGACGGGAGCGCGTGCAGCAGTACTTCCAAAATCCCAAGAATTTTCGCAGCCCCTACATGATGCTGACGTTCGACACGTTCCCGCACAATTTCCGCGATTTGATTGCGGCTGTGCACAACGCCGACCTGACCGCGCGGGCGCAAGTGATCGAGAAGCACCACAACGCGGAGTATTACCGTATTTTGGAAATGTTCGAGGCCCAGACCGGCCGCGGTGTGTTGTTGAATACGTCATTCAACCTGCATGGCTACCCGGTGGTGAAGTCCGCCGAAGACGCGATGTTCGTTTTCAACAACAGCGGCCTGGAATATCTGGCCGTTGGGCAATACATGGTGCATAAGAAAGCGTAGCGGATCGGCACGATCGTGCCGCGGAGTTTATCAAGCTCCGCTGTTCAGCCGGGCGTGGCATGCGTTCGCGTTCTGTACCTAAGCATGCTTCTTGCCGCGCGAAAGCATGCCACTCGCCCGAATACAACACGCGCTACGTCTTCTGCGACCGCAGCCGCGCCGAGGCGAGCGTCGACGGCGAGATCAACAGCTTCGACATCGATGGCTTTGTCGCCGCGGTCGCCGACGCGGATTGAAATGCGCATTGCACAACTCGAAGTGACGACACGGGGGCAGTTGATCGAAAAGCATCACAACGCGGAGTATTATTGCATACCGGTAGATATTCGAGGCTCAGGCCGGGGTGGCACCGCGAGTTGACTTCTTCTCTGGGAAGAGCAGCGAGGCTACTACCGACATGGCGATGATCGCGGCAATCACGCCCAGCGACAAACCGATCGGAACTTTCACGTCGTGGTCAAGCTGCCAGAGCGCCTTAACCGCGGCCTGATAGAACATCTTTCCGCCGATAAACACCAGCACACCGGCCAATCCGTAGGTAAGCATGTGGAACATTTTCATGAAGCCGGCGAGCGCGAAATAGAGCGCACGCAGGCCCAGAATCGCAAAGACGTTCGACGTATACACAATGAAGGTGTCTTGCGTGATGATGAGGATGGCTGGGATTGAGTCGATCGCGAAGATTACGTCGGTGGTTTCAATGAACAGCAGAACAAGAAAGAGCGGCGTCGCCACGAGCCGACCGTCGATCCGTCTGAAGAAATACTGGCCGTGATATTCCGGTGTGATCGGTAACATCCGCCGCGCAAGACGAATCACCGGGTTTTTGTCGGGTTCGATCTGCTTGCCCTTGGCCCAGATCATTTTGATTCCGGTGACGACCAGGAACGCGGCGAAGAAGTACAAGACCCATTCGAAATGCTGGATCAGCCAACTGCCCGCGAAGATGAACACCGCCCGCATCAGCAGCGCGCCGATAATGCCGTAAAACAGGACGCGATGTTGATAGGCTGCCGGAACCGAAAAGTACGCGAATACCATCGCAAAGACGAAGACGTTGTCGATGCTCAGCGATTTTTCGACGAGGTAGCCGACCAGAAATTCCTTGGCCCGCAGCGAGCGTTCTTCCGGAAGATACGGTCCGAACCAACCTTGTAATATTCCGAAATTGAACAGCAGTGCCAGTGCCACCCACACCACGCTCCACGTGAGAGCTTCCTTGAAGCGCACCTCGTGGGCTTTGCGGTGAAACACGCCCAGATCGAGCGCCAGCATCGCCAGCACGAACAGATTAAACCCCAGCCACCAGGTCCACGGCTTTGCGAGTTCAAGTTCCACGAATCATCTCTCGGATATTGCGATTGGAATTTCAGGTATTTGGGTTGAATTGATCAAAAATCAATCAAAATCGAGCAGATCGCCGAGCCAAGAGCGGCGTTTTTTGTGCGGGTGGCGCTGGTCGTGTGAAACGTGGTCATCGTCGTCATCGTCGTGTCTGCGCGCTGGCTCGTCATATCGCGGCGACGGCTCATTCATTTGAGCGCGCGGGCCGATTTCGCGATTCGATCGTTCGATGATCTTGTCAAGCTCGCCGCGATCGAGCCATACTCCGCGACATTGCGGGCAATGATCGATTTCGACGCCCTGACGCTCGGCGATTTTTAATTCGGTGCTGCATGTCGGACATTTCATGGCGGACAATCTCCCTGCGCTCCATGCGGAGCATGTTTTAGAGGCCTGACTCTCGTCGCTTGATTACGTTTTACGTATCGTCACGGTGTAGCGCGCGCTAACGACTGTTCCGACCCGCTCGCCTGACGTCGTGACGAGCGAGCCATGTTCGTGGTTGATGGATCCACTTATTTCGATCGTGTGCCAAGGCTTCTTACGCCAAGCCCATCACGCGCGCCTGCTCCATTAACGCCGCGATGCGCTTTTCGGTCGGCGGGTGCGTGGCGAAGATCGACGTAAACGAATGCTGGCCGGACAGCGGCTCGATGATGAACAGACTATTCATCGATGGGTTCACGTCGGTCGGCGTACGCTCGTTCCCGCGCTGCAAGCGCTGCAATGCATATGCCAGTTTGCGCGGGTCGCCGACCAGTTCGCCCGCGAAAGAATCGGCCGCATACTCGCGCTGCCGCGAAATCGCCATCTGAATGATCGCCGCGCCGATCGGCGCGAGCACCATCGCGACGATCGCCCCGATCGCGCCGAGCGGGTTCTGATTGTCGCGGCTGCCGCCGCCGAAAAACATCAGCGCGTAGCCGGCGTAGCTGATGAGTCCGGCCATCACGGCGGCGATCGTGCTGATAAGCACATCGCGGTGCTTGATGTGGCCGATCTCGTGAGCCAGCACGCCCTCGATCTCCGGCTGCGAAAACCCGCGCAGCATTCCCGCAGTGATTGCGACGGCGGAATTGGCCGGATTGCGGCCGGTGGCGAAGGCGTTTGGGGCTTCGTGCGGGCAGACGTAGACGCGCGGCATCGGCAGCCCTGCGCGTTGCGACAGATCCTGGATCATGTCGTAGAGCCACGGTACGTCGTCGCGCGTGATTTCCTGCCCCTGCATCATGCTCAGCGCGATTTTGTCGGAGAACCAGAATGAGATGATGTTGCCGATTCCGCCGAACAGCAGCCCCATCATCATGCCCTGCAGGCCGCCGATGAGATGGCCGACGAACATGCACAGGCCCATCATCGCGCCCAGCAGCAGGGCGGTCTTCGTATTATTCCAGAAACGCATGCGCACTCCTTTGCGGCGGCGAATTCGCCGCACAATCAAATTGTATGTTGAAGTTCCGCTATCGCGCCTGTTAGCCGGTTCGCGTCTCATCGACTCGCCGCAAGTCCCGGCGTCGCTCAAACTCATCGGTCAGACGCCGCGCCAGGCGATCGGCCGCCCGCGAAACGGCAGCGCCGACGTCGCTGTCGCGTACTTCCACGACGATGCTTCCGCGCGGGGTCAGCGTCGCTTCGACACTGCACTGCTTATCGATGCCGCCGCGCTCCGCGTTCAGGTCAGTGAGTCGAACGCGAATGTCACGCAATCGCGGGGCGAAGCGAGACAACGCATAGTCAAAGCGGCGTTGAATGCTCTCATTGGTTTGCTCACCAAGATCGACATTCCGGTTTTGAATCGTGACTTTCATGGCGTTCTCCTGGGCGGCGTGCTCCTGCACACCGCAGCATTGCACCTAAAGTATCTGCCGTTTAGGCCATAAGGACAAATAGATAATTGAACATTGATCGATCGGTAATACCGATGTATCATGGCGGCGCATGGAATGGCCGAATTTCAATCACCTTTTCTATTTCTGGACTGTCGCCAGCGAGGGCAGCGTGACCGGCGCCGCGGAGCGGTTGATGGTGGCGCAGCCTACGGTCTCTGAGCAGATTCGCGCGTTGGAGCGCAGCGTCGGGCAGAAGCTCTTTCGGCGCGCCGGCCGCGGCATCGCGCTGACCGACACGGGCGAGATTGTGTATCGCTATGCGGATGAGATGTTCGCGATCGGGCGCGAGCTGGCGGAGTTCATCGATGGGCATCGCGCCGCAACGACCACGCTGCGCGTTCGCGTCGGCATCGCGAACGTATTGCCGAAGACAGTCGTCAGCCGGCTTTTGCAGCCGGTTTTCGCGTTGAAAGAGCGCGTGCGCATTTCATGCACCGAAGGCAGCGTTACCGAGCTCATATCGCAGCTATCCATGAATCGGCTCGACGTGGTGCTGTCGGATGCGCCGGTCGATCCGCATTTGAAAGTGCAGGCGTTTAACGCACTGCTCGGTGAATCGCGGACGCTGGTCTTTGCTCCGGCGGCGCAGGCCGCGAAGTTTTCGCGCGGTTTTCCGAAGAGCCTGGAAGCCGCGCCGTTTCTGGTTCCGACCGACAACACCATCCTGCGGCGACGGCTCGACTTGTGGTTTGAGAAGCAGGGCATTCGGCCGAGCATTCTGGGAGAGTTTGAAGACAGCGCGTTATTGAAAGTGCTGGCGCAGGCGCGCTCCGCGTTGTTCGTGGGACCGGCGGTGATTCAGCGCGATATCGAGTCGCAGTTTGGCGTTCAGGCGATTGGAGAAGTTGACACTGCGATTGAGCAGTTTTACGCGATATCAGTGGATCGTCGCTTCGCGCATCCGGCCGTCGCGGCGATTACAGCCACCGCTCGCAAGAGCTTTTTTTCAGGTGCGCCCCGTCGGGACTAATCGCCGAGGCCAGTTGATTTGCCCAAACCGCGCCGGATCGCTACTTCGCTTCGAGCCAATTCGGCCCGACTCCCACGTCGACGCGCAGCGGCACCATCAGATTGATCGCGCCGGACATCACTTCCGAGACAACCTTGGCGAGATGAGCGGCCTCGGCGGCCGGGGCTTCGCACACCAGCTCGTCATGCACCTGAAGCAGCATGCGCAGCGGAAGCGACTCCGCACGAACGCGATTGTGCAGTCGGATCATCGCGGTCTTGATCAGGTCCGCCGCAGAGCCTTGCATCACTGTATTGACGGCCAAACGCTCCGCCTGAGCCTTCGCTGCACGGTTACGCGAGTCGATGTCCTGAATCGGCCGGCGGCGGCCGAGAATTGTCCGCACGTATCCGTTCTTGCGCGCGTCGCAGATGCATTTCTTAATGAACGCATCCACGCCAGGATAGCGACGGAAGTAATTGTCGATAAATTCCTGCGCCTCGGTGCGGCTCATGCCGGTGCCGCGGGCCAGGCCGTGCGCGGTCTGGCCGTAAATAATGCCGAAATTCACCGCCTTCGCGCGGCTGCGCATTTCCTTGGTGACTTCTTCGGGTCGCACATTGTTCACCTGCGCCGCGACGAACGCGTGAATGTCCTGATCCTCCGCGAACGCGCGCGTTAATTCCGCGTCCCCGCTGAAGTGCGCCAGTACGCGAAGCTCGATCTGCGAATAGTCCGCGACGATGAGCAGATCGCCCGGTTCACGCGGAATGAATGCGCGGCGAATCTCGCGGCCAAGCTCGGTACGAATCGGAATGTTCTGAAGATTCGGTTCGCTGCTCGACAGTCGACCGGTGATCGCGCCGGTTTGATGAAAGCTCGTATGCGCCCGCCCAGTGCGCCGGCTGCACGCGGCGGGCAGAGCCTCGATGTAGGTTCCCAGCAGCTTTTGCAGTTCGCGATATTCGAGCAGCAGTTTCGGCAAGGGGTGCGTGGTTTCCTCGGCCAGTGTTTCGAGCGTCTCGGCGTCGGTGGAGCGAGCGGTGCGCGTGCGCTTGATCACGCGAAACTGCATCCGATCGAAGAGCACTTCAGCGAGTTGCTTGGGCGAATCGAGGTTGAACGGGAATCCCGCGAGTTGATGCGCTTCGTCGACGATTACGGCGGCGCGTTTCGACATTTTCGCGCCCAGCCGCGCAAGAAACCCGCTGTCGATGCGAACGCCGTTTTGCTCCATTTCGGTGAGCACCGAAACCAGCGGCATTTCGGTATCGCGAAACAGCGACGCGACGTCCGCGTCGTCGCCGGATGCGCCCGCGGTCAGGTGCGGCGCAAAGACGCGCGACAGGCGCCAGGTGTAATCCGCGTCCTCCGCGGCGTATTCCGCGGCGCGATCCAGCGCCACCTGGTCAAAGCACAATTGCTGCCGCCCCTTACCGATCAGATCGCTGATCGGAATCATGTGATGGCCGAAATACGTGAACGCGAGCGGATCAAGACCATATGAGTTTCGCGTCGGATCGAGCACGAACGCGGCGATCATCGTGTCGAACAGCGGTCCGCCGACCGGCAACCCCGCGCCGGAGAGAACGATCAGGTCATACTTGATATTGTGGCCGATCTTCGTCGTGGTCGCGTCGGCCAGAATCGGCGCGAGCCTGGCGCGCAATTGATCCGGCGTGATTGCGGCATCGGGTCCGCGAACCGGGATGTAAACACCAAAGCCGGTTCGCCAGCTCAGCGATACGCCGACCAGATCAGCATCGACGGGGTTGATCGATGTCGTCTCAGTGTCGATGGCGAATTCGCGCTGCGCGGCAAGCTCTGCGACAACGGCGTCAAGCGTCGCGAGATCGTTGACGAGTCGCCAATCGCCTTTGCCTGGTGCGCGCAGCGGGACGGCCTGCTCCAGCAGCTTTCGCACATAAGGCGGTGCGTGCGCCAATGTGTTGTCGCCGGTTGCCTCATCCAGCACAACGGGATCGTCCCCTTCCGACGGCGTTTCGAAGACATCCTCAAACAGTAGTCCAGTGCTTTGCGGGCCGCGCACGGCGCGCGGTGAGGCAGGCGGCGGTGGCGATTCACCGCTGTCAGCATGGGGAGCCTGCGGGCCGTCGCCAGGTGTTTCCGCGGACGCGGTCTCGTAGCGCGGCAACTGGTCCGGCAAGCGACGAAACCCGAGGCTTTCGAACGCGGGCCGAAGCGCGGCCCATTGGAGCCCGCTCGTGCGGGACGGCTCCAGTTGGAACGGAAAGTCAAGGTCGCGCAGGAGCGTGACGAGTGTTCGCGTGATGCGCATCTGCGGCCCGAACGCCAACACGTTCTCGCGCTGTTTCGGAGTCAGCTTGTCGGCGTTCGCGACCACCTCCTGCGCGGTGCCAAACTGCTGAATGAGTTTTGCGGCCGTCTTCGGGCCGATGCCCGCGACGCCCGGGACGTTATCAACCGGATCACCGATAAGCGTTTGAGCCTCGACGGCTTGATGCGGCCACCAGCCTTTTTCGGCGAAGAGCCGCTCCGGCGTGATGACCTCATCCTTAAACGGGTCATACAACGAAACGTGCTCGGAGAGCAGTTGTTCGAGGTCTTTATCGCGGCTCACGATGTAAACATGGCGATCGGGCGCGGCAAAGCGTTGTGCGAGGGTGGCGATGATGTCGTCGGCTTCGTGGCCGATGATGCGGAGAATGGGGATTTTCAGAGTTTCGAGCAGCGCGACGATGCGGCGCTCCTGAATCGGCAGGTCTTCCGGCGCGGGGTCGCGGTGGGCCTTGTATTGCGGATAGAGTTTTGTGCGGTCGAGCGCCGAGTCGGGGCCGTCCAGCACCATAATGAGGTAGTCGGGCTTGCGGTCCTTGACCAGCTTCAATAGCTGCTGAAAAAAAACGTGCGTCGCGCGCGTCGGCTCGCCGGTCGGCGAACTGAGATTCCCGAAAGGGGCGTAATAAGCGCGGAAAATCTGCGCATGGCCGTCGATAATATAGATTGAATTGGACATGCGGCGCATCGTAGGCGGGATGCGGCGACGGCTGAATAGCGGCGCGATCGGGGGCCGCGAAATGTCGGACGTTCCTGCCGGGGCTGAGAGGTCGCGCGAGAAAATTACGGGCTGGCGGTGGCCTCGGCCAGCGGTTGCCGCTTGATTCCGGCTTATCGCCAATGTCTGCGAGCGGTCATGCGTAATTCTCATCTCAGGACTACGATTCGTCGCATGAAACGCAGCTTGATTTTGACTCGCAGTGAGGCACCGCGGCGGCCTACGCGCGAACAGTTGGCCGCGGCGCACGGGTGCGGCGTGAGGGATGTGATTGACAAGAATCTGCGGTTGTTGTTCGTGGGCATCAATCCGGGGTTGTACACGGCGGCGATCGGCCATCATTTTGGCCGACCGGGCAATCGTTTCTGGCCGGCCCTGCACGCGGGCGGGTTTACGCCGCGAGTGTTCTCGCCGTTCGATTCGAGATTATTGATCGATGCTGGATTAGGAATCACCAACATTGTGAATTACGCGACGGCCAAGGCGGACGAGCTGTCGCGCGATCAACTCCGCGCCGGCGCGAAGCGGCTTGAGCAAAAAGTGCGGCGCTATCAACCGGCGTGGGTTGCAGTGTTGGGATTAACGTCCTATCGAACCGCGTTCGATCGTCCGCGCGCGACGCTGGGTCTTCAGACGGAGCGCATCGGCGGCGCGCGCTTGTGGCTGTTGCCAAATCCGAGCGGGTTGAACGCGCATCATCAGGCCGGCGATCTGGCCAAAATGTTTCGCGAGCTACGCGAGGCGGTGGAGTCAAAGGCAACCGGCATTCGTTCGAATGCACAACGAGCAAATTAGTCCGCGCACAGCATCGCCACCAGCGCGTTTTGCGCGTGCATGCGGTTCTCCGCCTCGTCGAAGATGGCCGAGTTCGGGCTGCGCGTGGCCGCGTAGTCGATTTCTTCGCCGTAATGCGCCGGGAGGCAGTGAAGTACGATGGCGTCGGGCCTGGCTTGGCGCATCAAGGCCATGTTGACCTGAAAGCCGCGGAAGGCTTCGCGGCGTTTGGCGGCTTCGGACTCCTGTCCCATCGATGCCCAGACATCGGTGTAGACGGCGTCGGCGTTTTGGACGGCGTCGGCCGGCTCGCGGACGATGCGGATCGTCGCGCCGGTTTTCGCGGCGATTGCGCGGCATTCATCGGTCGCGGGTTGCGGCGGCTCATAGCCGGCGGGGCATGCGACGGCGACATTCATTCCGACAATCGCGCCGGCGTACATCATCGACACGCAGACATTGTTGCCGTCACCGATGAACGCGGTTGTGAGGCCCTCAAGGCGGTGCTTGCGCTCTCGGATGGTTTGAAGGTCGGCGAGAATCTGGCACGGATGCTCGGCATCCGAAAGCCCGTTGATGACGGGGACGCGTGAGTACTTGGCCAAACCTTCCACGATATCGTGGCCGAAAACGCGGGCCATAATGACGTCGGCGAACCGCGACAGCACGATCGCGATGTCTTCGATGGTTTCGCGGATCCCGAGGCTGATATCGTTCGGGGATAAATAGATTGCATGGCCGCCCATGAGCGTCATACCGGTTTCGAACGATACGCGCGTGCGGAGCGAGGGCTTTTGAAAAATCATGGCCATCGTTTTGCCGAACATGGGCGCGGCTTTGCGGACGGCGTTGCGGTCGCGTTTCATTTCGTCGGCGTGGTCGAGAACTGCGGTGATTTCGTCTCGCGACAGATTTTTCATGTCGATGAAATGCCGTCCTCGCAATGAGCTCGCCATGAGTGATTCCTTGGTGAAGTCGTACGATCGCCGCTATAAACGACAAGCTGTGATGTAATTTCGGAGTCCGCGCCCGCAGACGCGGCTCGGTCTTGTTTGCTGCCCTAAATCGCAGCGGCGGCGGAGTATAACGCACGAATGGTTGGGCGGAAGTTCACGTCGCGGCCGTCCGGAACCGCGAACGAAGACCGCGTCATCAGCGGGCCGCTCGAAATTTTGGTTGACATTTTCGACAAGACGGGCCAAAGTGGAGTCGGTCGCTGGTGTCCGGCCGCCTGTTGCGGTCGGAAGAATAGGGAATCCGGTTAGAAGCCGGAACGGCCCCGCCGCTGTGACCGGGAACGAAAACCGCATGCGTCATTTGTCGCCGGTTGGCGGCTGAGAAGACGCGGTGATTAGGTGCGAAGCGCTGCTTCGCGATGCCCGGGAGTCAGAAGACCTGCCAGTGTGACCTGTCTTGCGGTTGCCTTCGTGGGAGAGGCGCGCCGTCATGTTTCGGGTTGTTTTTTTTCCCCCGCCAAACTCGCGAGAACTGTTGACCTTTTGCTGCGTTTCTGCGCGCGGTTATTTGCGCGCGGGGGTTGATACGCTCGAAGGATTCGCGTTTTTTGCTTCCCCAATGGCCAACCGCGCACTGATTCGCGGCTCGATCGACGGGATCGTGCTGCGGGAGGAATTGTGCGCATGCGAATGGACTTGTGCCTCCGGAGGGTCGCCTTGGCGACGACGACCGCTACCGCGCTCGCTGCGGCGAGCGCGGTTTATGCGGCCGACCCCTGGGCCGACCAGGTGGTGAGTTACAGCGCCGGGACGAACCCGGAATTTGGCTATGAGAATTTCAACGCGGCGATTGGTTCGCCGTCGCGGATTACGGGAGCAAGCCACGGCTTTCCGGCGCCGGTGACACCGTTTGCGGCGGCGTGGCCGAACGACGAAGTGGTGAGCGTCGGTGCCGGCGGGCATTTGACGGTTCGATTTGACGAGCCGATTCGCGATCTGGCATCGAACGCCTTTGGCGTGGATGTGCTGATATTCGGAAATGCGTTCTTCGCGGATTTGCCGGATTTCAGCGGAGTTGTGACCGGGCTTTACGAGGATGGCCCGTTCATGGTCTCGGTGAGCAAGGATGGCCATGTTTTTGTGCCTCTAGGCCAACAGTTTCGCGAAGGCTTGTTTCCGACGCTGAGCTATTTGGATTTGAACGGACCTTATGACCCGCAGCCCGGCAGCGTGCCAAGCGATTACACGCGGCCTGTGAATCCGGCGATCACGATGAATGATCTAATGGGCCGGACGTTTGCGGAAGTTGTCGCGCTGTACGCCGGCTCCGGCGGCGGAATTCCGGTGGACATTAACTCGAGCGGGATGTCGGAAATCTCGTATTTGCGGATTGACGTGGCGGCGGATGTGGAATTCGCGCCGGAGTTCGACGGATTTGCGGCGGTTCCGGAGCCATCGTCGTCGGCGATTGCGATTGCTGGCGCACTGATTTTTCGGAGGCGGCGCGGCGGGTGAGTTTGGTCGGCGGTGGCCGGAGTCCGAAGGTCCGTTGGGCTCCGGCGCCGCTGTTCAAGTCTAAGAGCGCCTAACAGAACAGAGCCGCGACCGTAAGGGAGCGGTCGCTTCGAAGCAGAGGCGAGGCGTTTTGTTAGACACTCTAAATGCAGAAATGCAGAATTCAAGATGCAAAACACTGAAAGACACAGCGACGAATTGCTCTGGTTAAAACGCTGGCATAATTTGAATCAGCGCCGTCAGGATTGGGCCGTTGTATTGGTTTTGTTGGCGTCGGGAAACGGTCAGTTTGCAGTCGGCGCGAGCGAATGGACGCATTTCGCGGGATCGGCGGGCCGGCGCGCGGTGTCGTGTGCGGCGGCCGTCCGGTTGGAACAGCCGCGATGGACTCTGGAGCCCCGAGAGGATGAGTGGTTTGTAGACAACGCGTCACCGGTCGCCGCATTCGGGCGGGTTTATTTCAATGCTCGGGTGTTGGACGATGGCGTAGTTGTGGCGAATAAGATCATCGCGCTGGATGCGGTGACCGGCGGCCGGCTGTGGGAGATGCCGCTGGACGCGGATGTGTATGACAGTTGGGCAGCTCCGGCCGTGGATACTCGTAATAAGTCAGTCCTGCTGGCGAGCGGGCAGGAGATTTTGGCTGCGGACGCAATTACAGGGGATGTACTGTGGCGATTGCCGCTCGACCGGTTTTTCGTGAATGCGACGGCGGCGGTGAGCGCCGATCTCGGAGCGCAAAAGAACGCGAACCGCGCGTTCATCGCGGATTTCGCGCCGGGTGGCGGCGCGCAGCTTTATGCGATCAATATTGACCCGTATGACGCCGCGGATAATCCATTCGAACCCGGCCAAATCGCGTGGCAAGCCGGTATTGGCCGGGCCGGCGGCAGCGTTGCGGCGTATCGGGACGGGCGTGTGATTTGCGTCACGCGCGACGGGCGGCTTTATTCGTTTGACGCAGCGACGGGGCAGCAGCAATTCATGATTCCCGCCACGTCGCAGCCGTTTTTCGGCGGCGTGACGCTGATCGGGAATTCGGCATACGCGGCAACATATGTTTTTTCCGGAGGCCAGAGTAATTCGTTGCTGGTGAAATTTGACCTGGCAGCGCAACAAGTCGTTTGGACAATGGCATGCGAGCGGACGAATTCGATTCCAGTTGTCGCGGATGACGGCGTTGTATTTCTTTCGGGAGGCATAAACGGCTATGGTTCGACGCCGAGAGTGCAGGCATTTCAAGATCACGGCACGACGGCGTCGCGATTGTGGGATACATTCACTGATTCGGCCGGAAAGTTGAATCTCGGCGGCTGGACACTGCAACCGGTTTTGGCGGGCGACCGGCTGATCGTCGGCGTGCCGCAAGCGAGCGGGGATTTTTCGCCTTACCTGGAGATCGTGGTCCTGAACCGATCGCTTACGCCGGGGCAGAACGGATTCGTTGCCGGAAGCGCCAGTGGAGCGGGAGCGAGCTCGGCCGTGGCGCAGGGGATTGCGTTTTCGCACGGCGCGATCGGCTTGAGCGCGTTTGACTTGTTCGCGTCGGGGGATGTAAATTGCGACGGCTTCTTGAACAACTTCGATATCGATCCGTTTGTGCTGACGCTAACCAGTCCGGAAACGTATGCAAGCCTATACCCGAATTGCGATGTGCATTTTGCGGACACAAACGGCGATGGCGAAGTGAATAATTTCGATATTGACGCATTCGTGGCGCTGCTCACGGGGAACGAATGACACGAATTCTCAGTAGGGGCAATGGCGCGCGAAGTCGGTTGATTCAGGACTGCGGATCGCTGCGTGTGGCCTTCACGCTGGTTGAGCTGCTGGTGGTCGTGGCGATCATTGCGCTGCTGATGGCGATGTTGCTTCCAGCGCTCAGCGCGGCGCGGCAGCGGGCAAAAAGCGCCGTGTGCCTCTCGAACCTGCATCAGCTTGGCCACGCGATTCACATGTATGCGACCGATTACAACGGTTATGCGATGCCGCTGGCTTATTTTGACAGCGCTGAACCAACGTATTGGTGGGGCAAGGACGAAGCCACGGGCGTGAATCCGACGTTTGGCTTTGTATGGCCGTACCTACGGAGCGATTTGCGCGCGTGGGGCGTGTATGAGTGTCCGTCGCAGCCTCAGGGGAGCTATGACGCGCAGCAGGGTCAGGGCGGCGTCATCACGAGCACATATGGCTATAACGGCTATTATCTCTCGCCGCGCTACACACCCGGTTGGTATGGACAGATCGGGCATCGCCCTTGGCAACGAATCGAAACCGCGCGGCAGACAGGGCGGGTGATCGCGTTTGCGGATTCGATGCTGGACATGAGCGGCGAATTGCGAAACTGCGCCTTGATTGATCCGCCGCTGCTTTATTCGCGCGGGTCGGGGCGCTGGCAGGAAAACCTCAATCCGACGACGAGCTTTCGGCACACGCGGCGAGCAAACGCCGTTCTGCTCGACGGACACGCGGAGGATTTCGCGCACACGCGCGGTCGCCTGACTTCGCCGCGGTTCATGATCGGATCGATCACGACCGAGCCGGATCCGTTTTATGTGCCGGATTGGCGGGAGTGGTAGCGAGGCGAACGGCTTGCCGCCATTCCGCAATCGAAATCTACCCCCGATGTATTTGACCGTTACGATCAATTCCGATCGCTGTATTGCGACGGTCTTGCACAAGCTTGCGCCTATTAAACCCGCTATAATCCCGGATTCTCGTTTTTTCGCGGCTTGGACTTGCACGAAAGAGGCGTTTTTCGATGACCGACACGACCGTTACGGCCGATCTTCTGGCGGCCGGCGATCAGTTTGTTCCGCGGCATTTGGGGCCTGGCGACGCGGAGATCCGTGAGATGCTGGGCACGCTGGGTTATGCGTCGCTCGACGCGCTGACCGATGACACCGTGCCCAAAAACATCCGCCTGAGCACACCCTTGAAACTGGATGAACCGCGCGGCGAGCATGAAACGCTCGCGGAATTGCGGCGGCTGGCCGAATCCAATCGCGTGCTGCGCACGTTCATCGGGATGGGCTATTACGACACGATCACGCCACCAGTCATTCACCGCAACATTCTCGAAAACCCTGGTTGGTACACGCAATACACGCCGTATCAGGCCGAGATCGCGCAGGGGCGGCTTGAAGCGCTGATCAACTTTCAACAGATGGTGGCCGATCTGACCGGGCTGCCGCTGGCGAATGCGTCGCTGCTCGACGAGGCGACCGCGGCGGCCGAAGCGATGCACATGTGCGCCGCGCTCGCCGGCGACGATAAGCACGTTTTTCTGGTTGCGGACGACTGCCATCCACAAACGATTGCGGTCGTACGAACGCGGGCCGTGCCGCTTGGAATCGAAGTGCGCGTCGTTTCGCCGGGGAGGCTCGATCCGGCCGCGGCGGGCGTGTTCGGCGTCTTGCTGCAATACCCGAATACTTCCGGCGAGATTCACGATTACGCGGCGCTGGTGGACAAGGCACACGCCGCCGGCGCACTGGTCGTGGTGGCCACGGATTTGCTGGCGTTGACGCTGCTGAAGCCGCCGGGCGAATGGGGAGCCGATATCGCAGTCGGTTCATCGCAGCGTTTCGGCGTGCCGCTGGGCTTCGGCGGCCCGCACGCGGCGTTTATGTCGACGAAGAATGAATACGCGCGGCAGCTTCCGGGGCGCATCGTCGGCGTGTCGCGCGACCGTCATGGGCGTCCGGCGTATCGCCTTTCGATCCAGACGCGCGAGCAGCACATTCGGCGCGAGAAGGCGACCAGCAACATATGCACAGCGCAGGTGTTGCTTGCGGTGATGGCGAGCATGTACGCGGTGTATCACGGGCCGGAAGGGTTGCGGCGGATCGCGGAGCGTGTGCATGCCATGACGCGCATTGTGGCCAACGGCATGCGCTGGCTGGGACACGAAATCATCACGGGAGCATATTTCGACACGATTCGGGTTCGTCCCGTCATTGGTGAACATTGCAAGAGCGACGCGGCCGGCGTTTTGAAAGCCGGCGTCGAGCGCGGCGTCAACGTTCGCGACTTTGGTGACGGCACGCTCGGCATATCGCTCGACGAGACATCGACCATCGAGGACGTTCGTCAGGTTCTGGCATCGTTCGGCTGCGGCCGCGGTTTTATGATCGATGAAACTCAACCGGTTCCGGCAGCGCCGCTTGCGATTCCCGGCAAGCTGACCCGCACGAGCGCGTATCTCACGCATCCTGTATTCCACCGCTATCGTTGCGAACACGAAATGCTGCGTTACATCAAGCGGCTCGAATCGCGCGATCTGTCGTTGACAACGAGCATGATCCCGCTCGGAAGCTGCACGATGAAGCTCAACGCGGCCGCCGAGATGTTTCCGGTGAGCTGGGCGGGCTTTTCGCGCGTTCATCCGTTCGCGCCGGCGGATCAATTGCCCGGCTATCACGAGATGTTTCGGCAGTTGGAGACGTGGCTGGCGGAAATCACGGGGTTCGCCGCCGTTTCGCTTCAGCCGAACAGCGGCGCGCAGGGTGAATACGCGGGTTTGCTGGTGATTCGGGGATATCACGCGTCGCGCGGCGAGAAACATCGCACGGTCTGCCTGATTCCGGTGTCGGCGCATGGCACGAACCCGGCGAGCGCCGTCATGGCCGGTTTTGAGGTTGTTGCGGTGAAGTGTGACGAAAAAGGCAACGTGAATATCGATGATCTGCGCGCCAAAGCGCAGGAGCATCGCGACCGGCTCGGCGCGCTGATGATTACATACCCTTCGACGCACGGCGTTTTTGAAGAGGGCGTAAAGGAGATCTGCAAAATCGTGCATGAGTGCGGCGGCCAGGTGTATATGGACGGCGCGAACATGAACGCGCAGGTCGGGCTGTGCCGGCCGGGCGACATCGGCGCGGATGTTTGTCACCTCAACCTGCACAAAACGTTCTGCATTCCGCATGGCGGCGGCGGGCCGGGCATGGGGCCGATCGCGGTCGCGCGGCACCTCGCAGCGTATCTGCCGGCGCATCCGCTGCGCGCGAGCGAGAATGGCTCTGTCTCGGCCGCGCCATGGGGCAGCGCGAGCATTCTGCCGATTTCCTGGATGTATATCCGCATGATGGGTGGTACGGGGCTGCGCAAAGCGACACAGATTGCGATTTTGAACGCGAACTACATGGCGCGTCGGCTCGAAAAGGCGTATCCGATCGTGTACACGGGCACGACCGGCCGCGTTGCGCACGAGTTCATTCTCGACTTGCGCGAGTTCAAGAAATCCGCGGGCGTTGAGCCGGAAGACGTGGCCAAGCGGTTGATGGATTACGGCTTTCACGCGCCGACGATGTCATGGCCCGTCGCGGGCACGTTGATGATTGAGCCGACCGAGAGCGAATCGCGCGCGGAGCTCGATCGGTTGTGCGACGCGCTGCTGGCGATTCGCGAGGAAATTCGTGAAATCGAAAAAGGCCGCGCGGATCGCATGGACAATCCGCTGAAAAACGCGCCGCATACGGCCGCTGAAGTGTGCGGCGACAATTGGGCGCATGCGTATTCGCGTCAGGCGGCTGCGTATCCAGCGGCGTGGACGCGCGAGCACAAATTCTGGCCGGTGGTCGGGCGCATTGATAATGTGTGGGGCGATCGAAACTTGTTCTGTTTGTGTCCGACGGTGGCGTGAGAAAGCAGAATGTGCTCTGCATGAAGTCGCACCGGCGAGCGCTCTTGCCGCTGGAAGAAATGCGCGCACCGGCGAGACGCCGATGCTCCCCATGCCGCGCGTGGGGTGGTGCGTGAATCGGCGCTATCGACGCGAAAACGTATAATGGTATGAGAGTTCGAATCGCACGGAATCAGCGAACCCCGCGAGAGCATCGATTCCGGCGAGCCGTTTTGGAGATCGCATGGCCGAGTCGCCGCAACCGCGTCGCAACTTCGAAGCTCCGCAGGGAATGTGGATACGCTGCGCGAAATGCACGCAGATGATTTACCGCCGCATTCTGGAGGAGAATTTGAACGTCTGCCCGGATTGCGACCATCACTATCGCGTCGACGCGCGAACGCGCATCGCGCAACTGAATGACCCCGACACGTTTGAAGAGTTTCTGGCCGGCCTTGAATCAACGGATCCGCTCGAATTCACGGATCGCATTCCGTATAAGCAGCGATTGCAGAAAGTGAAAAGCGACAGCGGCGAAACCGAAGCGATCATCGTTGGCAAGGGCTTTATCAAGGGTCGGCCCGTCATTCTCGGCGCGATGAACCCTGATTTCATCATGGGGTCGATGGGGGCCGTGGTGGGTGAAAAAGTGACGGCGGCGGCGGAGCGCGCGGCCGACGAGAACCTTCCGCTTGTGATGGTGACGGCCAGCGGCGGCGCGCGAATGATGGAAGGCATGGTTTCGCTGGTTCAGATGGCCAAGACATCCGCGGCGATCGCACGACTGGACGACGCGGGTGGGTTGTACATCGTGGTGATGTCTGACCCGACGACGGCGGGTGTTGCGGCCAGCTTCGCGTTTCTGGGCGATGTAATCATCGCGGAGCCTGGCGCGATGATCGGTTTCGCGGGAGCGCGCGTCATCGCAAACACCATCAAAGCAACGCTACCCGAGGGGTTTCAGCGAGCGGAGTTCATGTTGGAGCACGGCTTCGTGGATCGCGTGGTGCATCGCAAAGATTTGCGCAGCGAAATCGCGCGAATCATCGACTATTGCGGTAAGTAGGCGGAATCTCATTCAATGCTCTTCGCGGCGATTACTCTCGAAAGCATTAGGCGCGATTTGCAGGATCCGCTGGTGTTGTTTGGGTTCGCCGGGCAGACGATTTTTTTCATGCGGTTCTTTGTTCAGTGGCTTGCGTCGGAACGCAGCGGTCGCAGCCAGATTCCGATCGCGTTCTGGTATCTGAGCATCGTGGGCGGGTTGATGACGCTCGTTTACGCGTACAAGAAATCAGATATTGTATTTACGTTCGCGCAGGCCATGGGACTATTGATCTACGTGCGAAATCTGATGCTGATCTATTCGCGGCGGCAGCGCGCGGCCGGGCATCGTGAGCAACGAGCAGTTCGAGAGCCAGCGCCGCAGTCATCGTGACAATTACGGGCGGGGCAGTTCGAATAATTCCGATATCAACTCGCCGGACGCGGAGTTTTGGGCGTGAACTCGGCGAAGGCCGGCATGCACCAATGATGCCACCCATTCGGGCGTAACAGCCTCCGAGAAACCATACGTCGCGCGGAGCCGCGCGACCTCGCTCCAGGATATGTAAACATGCGTTACACCCTGGCGGCGAAGCTTGTCGATGCCTGTCATTGCGCCTTCGGCGATGCAGCTTTCGAGCCACGGGTCTCGGTTGAACACGACGGTGTAATGACAACGGCGCGGAACGTAAAACGCGGCTGCATCGCCGATTATCCACACATACGAATCCGCGGGCAGCGCCGCGAGCGCGTGCGCATCGCGAAACGCCGCGGTTTGGCCGGGCATTAGCGCGGCCGAAACGCGCGTGCGTTTTTCAAATCGCAGCAGGTGTGAATTCAGATCAAAGGCGAGTCGAGCGGCGGCGATTCCGGCGCCTACACAGGCCAGCCCAAGCGCAACGCACTTCAAACGGGGAGATTGCCGCACGATGCTCGTGGACAGCCATGCCAAGGGCGCGGCCAGAACAACGACGAAACGGCCGGGCATGTGCGTGACGGCGAGCCAAGTCGACAGGATCAGAGCGATCCACACGAGTAAGAACCATGTTTCGCGCTGCTTGTGGGCCGCGGCCGCGCCAAAAAGCGCGAGTAACAAGGCCATCACGCCAAAACGCGAGTTTGCGAACAACAGCAGCGGTGTGTTGTTCGGGCCGATTAGCTCGCGCAGCGCGACTCGCGTCCGGCCGAGTCGTATGTCGGTGGGGCTGAGGCGGTGACCGCGTTTCCATTGCTCGTTCTGATCGGCGCTCCATGACTTTCCGCCAAGCTGATCGTAAAAGAACGGGAACAGCGGGTTGCCGGTGAAAGCGTAGTTGCGGGCCATCCACGGCGCGAACGCGGCGGACGCGCTAAGCGTGAATGCCAGCGCGAGCCTGAATCGTGCGGTGAGCGGCTGCCGTGCGACGATGAGCAAGCTCATCGCCAGGGCGGCGGCGACCAACGCAAGCGCGGTGTACTTGCAACCCGCCGCAAGCCCGGCGCACAGGCCGGCCGCGATGACGCTTCGCGTCGTGAGTTCGCCGTGGCGCACGGCGTCGAGCAGCACACCGCCCGCGGCGACTGACAGGAGCAACAGAAAATTCTCGACGTAGGCGAGGCAACCGAGGTACGCAATCCACTGAACTGATGCGGCGACGAGGATCGCCATGAGGCGCGGCGCGCCGCGCGGCACGAAGGCTGTGCATGCGACGATCGCGATGATTCCGATGTAAGCGTGCAGCAGCTGCGCGGGAATCGCTCCGTTGATCGGGCCGCCTGCGAGATGCATCAGCAACAAATAGTGCATTTCCGCGATTTGGGGGAATGACGCATAAACATTGTGAGGCAGGAATCGAATTCGACCGGCCTCGTTGTATTCGTGCGGAGCTTGCAGGTGATATTCCAGCGCGTCGTACCCGCCGGCTTCTTCTGACCAAAGCAAACCGGGCGGCAGCGTTGCGCCGGACAGGCTCAGGCCAATGGAAACTCCGACGGCCGCAACGCCAATGAGCGACGCCCATATCGCGATCGCGCCGGGTTCGGAGGCGCGAATCGTGGAGTCCGGAGTCGTTGGTGCGGGCGCTACCGAATCGGAAGAACCGCGCCGGACCAAACCCGCAACACCCAAGGCGATTCCGATAGCCGTGATGAGCCAGGCGGTGAGCGAAGACAACCAACCGGCGATTCCGGCCTGTAGCGTGAGAATACTGACGATGCCGATCCCCAGTGCCAGCGAAAGCGCGCATTGTTTCGCGCGGTCCTGTGAATGCTGGAGTAGAGCGCGCGCGGGAAAATGGCCGTAGCCCGCGCAGGCCGCGAGTACGGCGATGGTATATGCGCCGTCAGTCACCAGGATCAGCCCGGCGCGCGGCAGGATCGACAAGATCGTACAAATCGCGGCGCCGGCGGCAACGGCGACCGCGATGGCCGCGAATGCGGGTCGAACTGGTGTGGATGTCGTAGGTGGAGTTTCCATTTATTTGCAGCGCCGTGCGTCGGCGACGCGGATCGTAGCCGCGGAATAGCGAGGAATGAAGAAAGCGATGTTCAAAATGCAAAATAGAGCATCGAGAGGAACGATGAGAATGCAATCACGAGAGTCGGATCGGGGATTGGCGCAGACACCCCATGCAAGGAATAAGGGCCGCATGCTGCAGCAACGACCTAGTATTTTGAATTTTCCGCTTCGCGGCTATCATCCATTACGCCTTCAGAGGGATCTGCCGCATGAGCATCGCGCCAAAGCCCCGCGCTATCGTCGTCGAAGAGCTGCTTTCCGCGGAATTCATGCAGAAGCTCGAACAATTGGAAGTGATCTCGCGCAAGATTTTCGCAGGTCGAATGAAGGGCGAGCGGCGCAGCAAGCGGCGCGGCGAGAGCGTCGAATTCGCGGATTATCGCAATTACGTCGTGGGCGACGATCTGCGATTTCTCGATTGGAACATCTACGCGCGGCTTGAAAAGCTCCTGTTGAAGCTGTTCATGGAGGAGGAAGACCTCGCGCTGACAATCCTGTTCGACAGTTCCGCGAGCATGAACTGGGGTACACCGAACAAGGCGCTCTACGCAAAGCGCGTGGCCGCGGCGCTCGGATATATCGGTTTGGTGAATTACGATCGCGTCAGCGCGTATGGCTTTTCGTCGGGGTTGAATTACGAGATGCGCGGCATCCGCGGACGGCGTATGTCTCAGCAATTGTTGCGGTTCATCGGGGGAATCGAGCCGGCCGGGGTGTCGAATTTCACCCAGGCGTGCAAGACATTCGCCATCCGGCACAAGGGCAAGGGCGTCGTCGTTATCGTCAGCGATTTCATGGACAAGGGCGGTTACGCGGACGGGCTGCGCTATCTGCTGAGCCGCGATCTTGACTTGTATGCCGTGCAGGTTCTTTCCCCGGAAGAGATCGATCCGGCACTGGCGGGCGATCTCAAGCTGCGCGACATCGAGGACGACGATGTGGCTGAGATCACAATCAGCAAGCCGCTGCTAGTCCGTTACAAGGCGAATTTGCAAGCGTATTGCCAGGAATTGAAGGATTATTGCACGCGCCGCGGGATCACGTATTTGTTCACAACCACGCGCGTCGGCTTTGACGCACTGGTGCTCAGCTATCTGCGGCAGCGCGGTTTGCTGCGCTGACGCGGCATCGCACGAATCGGCGATCGATCGGGACGGAACCGAATGAGCTTTCTGAATATCTGGGCGCTGAGCATCGCGGGTCTGGTCGTGCCCGCCCTGCTGATTTTGTACTTTCTGAAGCTGCGTCGTCGCGACCAGGTCGTGCCGTCCACGCTGCTTTGGAAGCGCGCGGTGCAGGATTTGCAGGTCAACGCGCCGTTTCAACGTCTGCGAAAGAACCTCTTGTTGTTTCTTCAAATGCTGGCCCTGTTGGCCGGCGTCGTCGCGCTCGCCCGGCCAATGATTCAGTCCACGGCGACGGACGAGAAGAGCGTCGTGCTGATGATCGACCGGTCGGCGTCAATGAACGCACTCGAAAAGAGTCGGTCGCGACTCGACGAAGCCAAAGAGCAGGCGGAGCGCTTGGTGCGCACGCTGAACAGCACCGGCAGTCGTTGGTTCTCCTTCGGCGGCGCTCCGCAGAAAACTCGCGCGATGATCATCGCTTTCGCGGATCGGGCGTCGGTGGTTGCGCCGTTCACGTCCAACACGGACGAACTTGTCGCGGCGATTCGCTCGATTGAACCGACCGAGCAGCGAACGAATCTTCGCGAAGCGCTGGAACTGGCCGAAGCGCACGTCGCACCGACGCGCATGGGCGTGGAGGACACGCCGATGAGCGCGGAGCCGGCCGCGAAGATTGTGTTGCTCTCCGACGGCGCGATTCCGGAATTGGATCAGCTTGCGGTGCGCGGCGCGGCGATGGAGTTGTTAAGCGTCGGCGCCACCGATGACAACGCCGGCATCACGACGCTGCGCGTGCAGCGTAATTACGAAAAACCGGAGCTCCTCGAAGCGTTTGTTCGCGTGCAGAATTTTTCATCCGCCGAAGTGACGACGGATGTTTCGTTGTACATCGACGGCAAGCTTCAGAAAGTGGACAGCGTGCGGCTGGGCCCTGCGCCCGCGGCGGCGGAGCCGAAGAAGCCGGCCGCAGCCGACGATGGGGAAATCCCGCCGCCGGCCGCCGCGGCCCCCGACACGGGCGCGAGTTCGGCGTCGATCAGCATGGAAATCACATCGGACCGCGCCGGCGTGTTGGAAGCCCGCGTCGTGCGTTCGGATGCGTTCGCGGCGGACAATTCCGCCTGGGCGGTCGTCCCGCCTCCGCGAAAGATGCGCGTGCTGCTCGTGGCTGACAAAGGCACGCTGGCGTCGCGGGTGCTCCGCGGGTTGCCGCTCGAAGAAGTGAAATATCTGTCGCCGGCGGAATATGAGGCGGCGCCGGAGGACGAAATTTCCACAGGCGGACAGTTGAATTTCGACGTGGCCATCATGGCCGGTCCGACTACGAAGCGGCTTCCGCTGGGCAATTATCTTTTTCTGGGCGGTTTGCCGGAGGTTGAAGATATCTCCGCGGGCGATGTCGGGGAGAACCACGCGCTGGTGTGGTGGGATGACGCCCACGCGGTACTGCGCAACGTGTTGATGGACAATATCATCGTCGCCAAAAGCACGGCACTGAAACTGCCGCGAGCGGCTGAAACGCTGGTGGAAGGGCCGAATGGTCCGCTGATGGCGCGCGTGGCGCGCGGCGGCCGCCAATTCCTGCTCTTGGGGTTCACGCCGGAGTTGAGCACGTGGTGGCGCGAGCCCGGCTATCCGATCTTCATGTATAACGCGATTCAATATCTTGGCTCGGCAGCGGCGATCGCGGATGCAGGCGCGAACCGGCCGGGAGAGCCGCTGAAGATTCCGGTTCCCGGCGGCGAGGCCGCGACGGTGGTGACCGCGCCAAACGGGGCGACGACGCGTGTCGTTCCGGGCAGCGACGGCGTTGCGCTGTTCGGAGGGACGAACCACGTGGGGCTGTATACGGCGAAGCCGACCTCGGCAGGCCGCGAAAATTACGCCGTTAATCTTGAAGACGAATGGGAAAGCAACATCGCGCCTCACAAGCAAATCAAGATTGGCCAGGACGAGATCGCCACGGCGAGCTCGATTAAGGTGGCCACGCCGGAAATCTGGCGCTGGTTCGTCGGCGCGGCGCTGGCCGTCGTTCTGCTCGAATGGTATATATACAATCGGCGCGTGATGATTTGAGGATTCGGCATTCGTCGCGCAGCCTGGTTGCGGAGATACGTGCGTAATGAGCGGCGCAATTGAGATTAAGCCGGGCATGAACGTAAAAGTCAGGCAGGTCATCGGACGGCGCGAGGGTGACTGGGTGAAAGACGTCCAAGGCCAGGTCGTCGAAATCCGCAGCGAACCGAACCATAGCTGGTTCGCGCACGGCAAGGATGACCAATTTTGGATCCGGCGCATCGTACTGCGCAAGCCGGATGGCGAGCTCAGCACGCTGACACTCGACAGCCGCTCAGAGATTCAGGTACTCTAACGGAGCGCATATGCCGCTCCCGCAATCCGGTTTTTTCAATCCGTTGATTTCGCGAGTGCGATTCCTGGGGTTTGCGCTCTCCCGTTTTGTCGTGTTTGTCTTGCCGCTTTTTGTCGG
>JAEUIR010000069.1 GCA_016795025.1 Phycisphaerales bacterium | reverse complement strand
TGATGACGGCGCCGGCTCCTGGCGGCGGCCTGTACGTCAAGATGGACGAGCGCCAGTTCCGCATCGCGGTGCAACCAGGTGCGCGCGACGCCTACGTGGCCAGCGGCTGGGAGGTGTTGAACCAGGCGGCGTTCGACGCCGGCGTGAATCTGAACCCGTATCCGCCGAGCACGTTCCCGCAGACGTATCTCACCAGTTGCGATCTGGGCTTCGGCTGCGGCGAGCCGTGCGGCGATCTGAACGGCGACGGAGTCGCAAACCTCTTTGACTTCGATATCTTCGTCGCGGCCTTTGGTCTCTCCAGCACCGACGCCGGCTATGTGCCATGCGCCGATCTGGACTTCAGCGGCGTGATCGATCAAATTGACTTCGCGGCCTTCGTGCAGTGCATCGAGGGCGCTGGTCCGCCCAATGACAATTGCCTGGATGCGATCGTCATCGGCGACGGCGTGACGGCGTTCCAGAATATCGGTGCGAACACCGACGGTTTGGCGCATCCGCAGTGTCTCGGCGGCCAGAGCACCCAGATATTCAATGACATCTGGTATCGCTACACCGCGCCGCGCGACTGCCTGCTCACGATCGAAAGCTGCGGCGGAACGTCGATGGACTCGAAGATCGCCGTTTACATCGACACGGGAGTTTGCCCACCGACCGGCGACCAGCTCATCGCCTGCAACGACGATGCCTGCTCACTGCAATCGCGCGTCAGCTTCCAGACGACGGCCGGCGTGACGTATCTCATTCGACTGGGCGCGGCCACCGACGGCGGCGGCGGCTCCGGGACATTTGAGGTGACGTGCGACGCCTGCAACGGCGCGATCCGGGCCGACTCGAACTGCGACGGCGTCGTGAACAACTTCGACATCGACTGCTTTGTCGATGCCGTGGTCGGCGCCGGCGACCCGACCGGCTGGATCGCTCGCGGTTGCCAGCAAAACGGCTGCGACTATCTGTGCGTGAACGACACGAACCAGGACTTCACGGTGAACAACTTCGACATCGACAGCTTTGTCGATTGCATCGTGAACGCCGGCTGCCAGTAAAGCGGCCGCGCGGGCCCCGTGTGATTCACCTGTCACCTGTCACTTGTCACGCAAACGTGACAGGTGGCAGGTGACATGCTTTGGGTGTTCCCGAACCTCTGCATCGCATCCGGCTGATCGGTCGATAAGGTCTGATTAGTTTGATCACGACCGGAGCGACCATGACCAAAACCGCAGCGCCTCCCCAGATACAATTCGATCAATTCGCTGATCCATATGCGGTGGCCCGCGAAATCGAGGCGCGATTGAAGCAGGATGTCGGGTCGCGCGAACTGCGCATCGCCGGGGCGGTCGCCTTTGGACAACTGGGGCTGGCTGCGCATGCCGCGAGACTGCTGCGTCACGACTGCGTCGATTCGGTGACACGCGGCTTGATCGAGGCGCAACTTCCGCGCGAGCAGCGGCGGATCGCCTGGAGCGGTTTGCGCCAACGATTTCTCGAAAACCTGCCGGCGTTCGATTGCCGCACCGGCCTTGCGGATCGGATCGAGTCGGCGTGGCGAGAAAACGTGTCACGGCTGCAACTTTTTGAGGCTCGCGACGGCACTACGCTTGTGTATGGTCGCGATGCGGGCGGTGGCGAGTGGCTTCCCGCGCTGGCGCCCCCGCCAGGGCTGGATGAGGCCGCGCTCCGCAGCCGCTGGCAAAGCCACATCATTCGGCCTCTGGTAATTCGTGGCATCGGTCACGGCCACGGCACTTTGTCAGTTGCCGCGGCTTCGCGCCACACGTTTCTAACGTTCTCCGCGCCGCTACTGATCGTGGAACCGTCGCCGCTGGCCTGGGCCGTCGCGCTGCATCTGCATGACTGGCGCGACGTGCTGGATGATCCCCGCGTTCACTTGATCTGCGGAGCGGATTGCCTGCACATGCTGCGCGCGGCGCTCGAGTCGCGAGATGGCGAATCCGCGCTGGTCATCGATGGTGGCGCAGCGTGGCCGGGGTTGCCGTCGGCGCGGGCGTTTCAGGAGGTGGTCGACATGGCCGCGGCGCGGCGCGAGACGGCGCGCCGCGAAGCCTTTGAGCAAGTGGATCGGCAAACGGCAGCGCGCTTCGAAGATGCCGTCAAGCGCATCGCGGCCGCCCGCGCTGGTGAACCGATTCGCGTGCTCGGTATGACAAGTCGCTTTACGACTGTATTGCAGCATACGCTGCGCGATTTGCTCGCGGCATTCGAGGCCGCCGGCCACACCGCGCGCCTGGTGATTGAGACGGATGATTCGTCATATTTCTCGCCGCTGGCGTTGATGGGGGAGATCGAGCGTTTCCAACCGGACCTGCTGATCGCGATTGACCACTTACGGGCGGAGTATGCGCGGATGATTCCGCGGACATTGCCGATGGCCGTGTGGATTCAGGATGCGCTTCCGAACCTCTTCTGTTCGCAAGCGGGCGAGAGCATCGATGCGAACCAATTTGTGTTTGGCGTGGGGTTCTCGCCACTGACGCGTCAATTCGGCTATCCGGCGGAGCGTTTCTTACCGTGCATCACGCCGCCGCGCGCGTGCAATGATTCGGCGGATGAGCGGGAGGACTACCATTGCGATGTCATGTACATGAGCAATGTAGCGCAAACGCCCGCGGCGCTGCACGAAGAGTTTTGCGATCGTCACGACGCGCCGTTCAGAAAAGCGGCGGACTCGCTATTCGAGGCCGTGAACAACTTGTGCGATTCAGGCGTGGTCGGCGGCGGCTTTTCTCCGATTTCGCTGGTTGATTCGCTGTTTCCAGCGCTGCGCGATTCGCCGGAGCAATCCGCTGCCAGACAGGCGCTTGCGGACCACGCACGATCACTGCTGGATCGCCACATGCGTCAAATGGTGGTGGCCGATCTCGCGGACTGGGCGGATTCGCGCGGCAAGCGCCTGCATTTGTACGGCCGGGGTTGGACGGCCGATCCGCGATGGAGCCGCTACGCGCGGGGCGTGGTCGGTCCGGGGAGCGACATGCAGAGCGCGTGGCGGTCGGCCGGGGTGTGCATACACGCCGGGCTGAACTCCGCGCTGCATCAGCGTGTTCTCGACGGCGTTTCGGCAGGGGCGTTTTTTCTGATTCAGGAAAGTGTCTGGGAAAGCCGTTCGTCCGTTTCAGAAGCGCTGCTGGAATTCGCAGAGCGGCATATCGCCACGTTGCCGGTGTTCGTGACGCCGGCCGATCTGCCAGGGGCGCTGCGGGCCGACGCCACTCAATTTATGCGACGCGTTTCGATGGATGAGCGGGGCCTGTGGCTCACGTCGGAGATCTTCGACAACCTGAGGCTGAGCATTCGCGATGAGCGTCCACCGCTGCCCGCTCGTCTGTGGACTGACTTTTCGCGGATTGTGTTTCATGGGCGCGACCAGCTTTGGCAACGGCTTGACTGGGCAACTGAACACCCCACCGAACGCCGAGCGATCGCAGCGCGCATGCGGGAGCAGCTTGGAGATCGCTTGTCTTATTCGCGGCTGGTGCACGACATCATCAGCCTGGTCGCCGATGGTCTTCGATCGAGGAAATGAGAAGGGGATGCATGGCCTGGTCAATGCGATGCGACGCGCAATACGTCGTCGTTGACATACAGCGGCACTTCGCCGGCCACGCCAAGCGCGATGGCGTCAGAGGGGCGGCTGTCGATTTCGAGTAATTCGGTTCCGCGCCGGATGACCAGCGTGGCGAAATAGGTATCGTCCTTCAGATCACTGATGATGATTTTCTCGAGTTCGCCGCCCAACGCTTCGACGATGTTCGCCAGCAATTCGTGCGTCAGCGGGCGGGCCGGCGTTTCGCCACGCACACGCCGATGGATCGCGGACGCCTCATTTCCGCCGATGACGATTTGAAGCGAGCGCGGCCCGTTTCGCTCGCGAAGCGTAATAATCTGCTGCTCGCGTGTATCGGATATCAGAATCTGAGCCAGATCGACTCGCACTTCCATGTCTCACTTCCTCGTGGCGCGACCCACTATCGCGGGCCGAGGTGGCCGCGTCAATCCGCCGCTGCTCCATTCTACGCTCGTATCGCTTCCAGACCGCACCGGCGATTTCTTTGTCGTGCCTGTATCTGATATCGCATAATTCTGCTTGCAGTGGCTTGGGAAACGGAGCATCCGATATGACGGCGCTAGCGGCCGAAAATTACACCATCCGCGGGCGCGTTCGCCCGCGAACGCCGGGATTTGTGTGGTCTTTTCGCACATGTCTGTTCGCATCGCTGACCGTCATCATCATTTTCGGCAGTCCGATCGCCCGTGGGGCGGCTGTGGCGACGGCCGCCGGTGCGGTTTGGGGCGACTTCAGCGGTGGAATACGCACACTTTTTCGACTTTTCGGCTTTCTGATCGCAATTTGGCTCGCGCCGCGGTTGTCCGGAGCGTTCGCCGGTCCGATCGCCGGCCAGACCGGATGGCATCCGGTCGTGTGCAGCTACGCCGGGATGGCAATCGCCGCGGTCGGAGTGTTGTCGATCGCATCGATTATTACGTGGGCGACGGCCCGTGCGCTTCGCGCGCGGCCGTTCACGCACGGCGCCGACCGCGTGTTTGGTGGCGTGCTCGGCGGGGCCGCCGGTGCGGCGTCCGTGGTGGTGCTATCGTGGTTGGCGCTGACTTTTGAGCAACCGGCGCATGACTTTTTCTCCCGCGCGGATCGGTTGCCGGCGTCGCAGCGAATGAGCATGCTCGACGGACTTTCGCGCATGCACGACTTCATCATGAATGACCCGCTCGGAAAAACGCTGGCCGATGCGAATCCGTTGCCGCGAATTCCGATGGTGGCCACGGCGGGCAACCTCGCGAAGCTGGCGGGAAATGCCAAGGCTACGCAGGCGCTTCTGGACGATCCGCGTTTTCGCTCTTTATTTGAGCAGCCCGAAGTGCGGCGTCACCTGGACGCGATTCGCCAGGATGACTCGCTGCGCGGCGCATTCGTCCGTAAGGATCTCGGCGCCATCATGGTGAGCAAGCCGTTTCAGGACATGCTGCTCGATGACGAGCTTCACAAGGTGATGACGCTGCGCTGGGCGGAAATCCAGGCCGCCATGGCGCAACATGCGGATGACTGATGCGGTCCGCGGGCCGGTATCGGTGGCGTGCAGCCGCTGCATCGCCGGCCGCTACACCTTCCAAAGACTTGCGAGAGTGAGCTCAAGCCCCGTGAACATGGCCGGCCGAAAAATTGCGTCGCCGCGAGCTTCCGACGCGAGCGCGTAGGCTCCGTCGGTCAGTGCAAGCTCCCAGATCACGCGCTCTTCGATATCAACGATCCAGTCATGCGGAACGCCCACGCGCGCATAAATGTTGCGTTTTTCGCGCAAATCGCGATTACGCGACGTCGGCGACACGACTTCGACGAGCAAATCCGGCACGCCGCGCACGTGGGATTCCTGGATGATCGCGGCATTTCGCTCCGTGATGAAAATCAAGTCCGGCTCGACAACGGTGAAATCCTCCAGTTCAACGTCAAGCAGCGACAGCAGAACCTTTCCGAGATGTCGCGACTGAACGAAAGTGCGAAGCTCCCAATGAAGATTTCCTACGATCACCTGATGACCTGAGGTCGGTGATGGACTCATGAACAGGCTTCCCTCCAGAGTCTCGTAGCGCTTGCCATCCGGTGGAATTCCCGCGAGGTCGGCGTATTTCAGGCGAATTGGTTCGGGCTTCGACAGATCGTGCATGGGTCTGCCTCGTTTATTCAATGCATACCGTGCCGATCGCGTGCTTCGCGCGCATTTTCCGCGATATACTGCGAAGCTCTAACAAGCACTCAGGAGGCTGCGCGTGTCACAGACCGTCGAATTCATTCGTAACAATCGCAAGAAACACCTTGACTGGGCGATCCAACTTTGCCGCATTCCCAGCATTAGCACTCGCCCCGAAAACAAGCCCGACGTCGTCGCTTCCGTCAAGTGGACGCACGAAACCTGCGAACGCATCGGCCTGAAATCCCGCATGATGGAGACCGGCGGACACCCGCTCGTCTACGCCGAATGGCTCGGCGCGCCCGGTCAGCCAACCGTGCTGGTGTACGGCCACGTGGACGTGCAACCCACCGGCGAGCGCGCCTTATGGGATGCCGATCCGTTCGAGCCGACACTCAAGGACGATTGGCTCATCTGCCGCGGCTCATCAGACGACAAAGGGCAGGTGCTTCTCTATCTGCGCGCAGCCGAGGCGTGGCTGAGCACCGAAAAGCGACTGCCGATCAATGTGAAGTTTCTCATTGAGGCCGAAGAGGAAATCGGCTCGCCGAACCTTGCGCCGTTCGTCGAGAAACATCGCGATCTGCTTAAATGCGATCAGATCATTATCAGCGACACCGGCATGTACGAGGACGGCTGGCCGACGATCACATATGGCACGCGCGGCCTCGTCTATAACGAGGTGCGGTTGAGTGGTCCGAAGCATGACCTGCACAGCGGATCGCACGGTGGCGTGGTTGGAAACCCGGTCACTACGCTGGCAGAGATCATCGCCACGCTCCACGACGCCGACGGGCGAATCAATATTCCGGGGTTCTATGACGACGTGGTGAACCCCTCGGATCGCGAGCGCAAGATCATGGCCTCGTTGCCGTTCGACGAGGCGAAATATGTCACGGATCTCGGCAGCCCCGCGCCGTTTGGCGAGAAGGGGTACACATCAGTCGAGCGCCGCACGTGCCGGCCGACGCTGGACTGCAACGGAATCATGGGCGGCTTCACCGGCCCCGGCGCCAGCACGGTTATTCCCGCCAAGGCGATGGCGAAAATCAGCATGCGTCTCGTGCCGAATCAGAACGCCGAGAAAATCAACAAGCTTTTCTGGCAGACGATCGAATCGCGCTGCCCCAAGACGGTTCGTCTCGAAAAACATGAACATGGCGCGGCCGATCCATACATGGCCCCGCTCGATAGCTCGTATATGACCGCGGCGGACCGCGCGCTGAAGGAGGCATTTGGTCGCGATGTGGCGTACATTCGCGAGGGCGGCTCGCTGCCGATTCTGCCGATGTTCAAACGCGTGCTCGGCGCGGATTCGCTGATGCTCGGCTTCGCGAGTCCGTATTGCAACGCCCACGGTCCGAACGAAAAAGTGCGCATCCCAGATCTGGACCGCGGCGCTGAGGCCGTGACGAGATTGCTGGGATATTTGGCCCGCCAATGATTTTTGTCAGGCAACGAGCGCCAACGCTATGTGTTCCGGAGGTCAATGGCACCGGCGCGAGTCGCGTAAGCGAGCTTCGCGCCGGAGCGAGTCCATTCGGCTTCCCTTCGACGTTGTTAGCCTACAAGCGTTGAGAATCCAACTCGGCTTTTGCAGATTTGAGCGCAGCTATCGCGTTTGCCGAGCGGCGCTCACGTGTACGCTCCAACTCCCGTCGCGCCAATTCCACGTTGTGCAATGTTGCTGATTGCAGACGACGAGCGGTGGATGCATCGTGATCGTGTCGCCATTCGGAAGCGCTCGCCTGATCGTTCCATCGCCGTTCAGTTGATAGGGTTCGCCGCCGACGGTTACGGTCGTGCTCGATAGGGGCTCACCAGTGGGCAAGGGCGGCGCAATTCCTGGAGCGGGGGGCGGCGCGTCATCGAAATCAGGTTCAAGCTCACCGCTGTAAATCTCGCGAGATACACCGAAATCCTCGTAGCCCGTTTCCGGGTCGCCCGATTGCGTACGCCGGCAGCACGTCACCAGCACGACCAGCGCCGTTCGCGGGTCATTCGTGACATATCCGCCGGCCGCCAGTACGCTGCAATCCACTTGAATCTGAACTTCCGTGGAGAGCGCGCAGTTCATGCTGATGCGCTGCAGCACGACCTGACCCGCAACCGGCATGGCGCTGTAGACGATGATTTCCGCAATTCCTTTTCGACAGCAGGCAACCGGCATGCACAGCGTGGCGATGCCGCCCCCGGATAACGTACAGGCGTTCAGCAGGTCGCGGCCGCGGATCTCACCAACGTGTGCATATCCCTGAACCCAGTTGTTCGGGTCAAGCTGCCAATCCACATAGCGATATTGCACACCGCGAATCGTTGGTCCGACGCAAACTCCCGTCGGCAGTCCGACGCTCACTGGAATGTACGGCAACGTGCCGCCAGGCGGCACGGTGTCGCCCGGTCCGCGATAAGTTCCACCCCCGTTTCGCGGAATCCCGTCAATCGGGAGGTTGCTCCCAGCAGGATCCAAGGGCGTCGGAGGCAGCGGAGGCGCGGCCGTGGCGATCGCGGTTGCCCATACGACCGCGCGAGAGCATGCAAGACGCTTGGTGATGGATAACATTGTTTCTGTCTCCCTTTGCGAATAGCAGGTAAGGCGCCACATGGCGCATCACTCTGTCCTACAAGCGATAGACCGGTATCGGATTACGACAGAAAACGAAATAAACTAAGAGCAAATTTCTGGAAATCCAGCAGCAGTCCGAGCTTACCCAACGGTGATTCTCATCGAGGCTGGTGGTTTTGCATATAACATAAATAATCGGAGCTTCACGGAACACGTCGAATCCTCGGCTTCAATGGAGTGCACGGCATGAATCACGACAGCTTGGATCAGTTGGCAATCAAGGTGGTCGCCGGTGACCGAGAAGCGCTTGCGGAGTTCTTCTCGCGGAATGAGCGTTCGCTGCTTGCGCACGTACGCATCGATCCAATTTTCCAAAGCGCGCTCGACGCCGAGGAAATCTGCCAAGACACGCTCTTGGATTTTCTCGAATCCCCTCCCGCCGTTGACCCGCCGAGCGCACAAGCCTTACTGAATCTCGTCCTTAGGGCGGTGAAGAACAACGCGGTGGACGCGGTACGAATTTTGAATGCGGCCAAGCGCCCCGACCGCGGCCGACAACTCGAGGATGGCGGAACCGTCGATGCGGAAGGCGATTTTCTGGATCGCCTTTTGGCAGTGACCACCACGCCCAGTCTCGTATTCGAGAGGAATGAACGCGCTGCGCGCGTGCGCAAGGCCATCGACGCGCTACCCGCGCGATACGGGCGGACGCTGCGCGCCTGTTACTTCGATGGCAAGTCGATTCAGGAAATCGCGGCCGAAGAGGGTATCAAGATCGGATCGGTTCAGGTTCGCCTGGATCGTGCTAAGCGGCGTCTGGTCAAGCTGCTCGGACGAAAATCGGAATATCTCACGCGCTGATTGTCGTGGCAGGCCGCTTTTTGTCGCTGACAGGATGCAGGGACCATTAAAGGCTCTTAGCCCGTTCGTAGCAGGATCCAATCATGACGCCCCATTCGGACCTCGGCGGCCCAAACGAATCCTCCAATTTGTTTGCGGACACAGTCCGTGATTTTGAACGCATGAAACAGGCTGAGGCTGCGTGGGTGGAACACCAGCGCCAGATGGCAGCACCGGCCTTCGAGCCGCACACGAAGCCGATTCCGGGAATCACCATCCTCCGTCGCATCGATCACGGCGGCCAAGGCGTCGTTTACGAGGCCCAGCAGGAAGTTCCCAGCCGCCGCGTGGCGATCAAGGTTCTGCGGGCCGGACGCGCGACTGACCCAATTCAACGAGCCCTGTTCAACCAGGAAATCGAGACGCTAGGGCGTTTGAATCACCCGGGCATCGTGGCGGTGCATGGCGGGGGCACGTGTGATGGGCACGCCTACTTCGTTATGGATTTCGTGGCGGGAACGCGGCTCGATGCGTACGTACATGAGCGATCGCTCAACGTTCGCCATACGCTGCATTTGTTCGCCAGGACTTGCGAGATCGTCGCCGCAGCGCACGTGAGCGGGATCATCCACGGCGACCTGAAACCGCAAAATATTTTGGTGGATGAGCAAGGCGCGCCGCACATTCTCGATTTCGGTCTCTCGCGGCTGTGTGAGTCGGGCGCACAGGTCGCGGGCGGAGCTGATGGTGATTTTTGCGGCACCCTGCCCTACGCGGCGCCGGAACAGTTAGACGCTGCGCTCGGTCCGGTGGGAACGCGGAGCGACGTGTGCTCACTGGGTGTGATTTTGTTTGAGATGCTCGCGGGGCATTCGCCTTGGGGGGACTGGCGGACTCGCCGGGAACTGACCGAACGAATTCTGGCGGCCGAGCCGCCGGTAATATCTCGAGCAGCCGCCAAACAACACGGGGAAATCAACGCGATTATCCGAAAGTGCCTCAGCAAGCGCGCCGCTGATCGATATGACACCGCCGGCGCGCTGCACAACGAGATTTTGCGGCTGCTGTCCGGCGACGCAATCGACGCGCTACGCGACCGACGCCTCTACGTGCTGCGCAAAACCGTGCGAAAAAACCTGGCCGCGTTCGGGTTGGTTGCATGCCTGATCGTTGTGCTTCTATTTGGAATTGGTGTATCCCTTTGGCAGTATGGCAGAGCTGAACAAGCGCGCGTGCTAGCGGAACTTCGCGAAGCGGAATTCAGGAAAGTCAGCGGGTTTCTTGCAGAAATGCTCAGGGATTTCGACGTAAGCGTCATGGGGAACGATATTGTCCGCGCATGGCGCGAGCATATCCGGATTGCCCTCGAAAACGAATCGATCGGAACTTGGCCGGACCGTCGCAAACGGACGTCCGCCCAAGTAGATTTGTTACTGCAAGCCTACGACAGCGCAACCGGCGTAGCAAAACCAGCGGACGTTGCCCGCGAAATCCTGAGTAAACACCTCTTGGATCGTGCATCGACAGTGTTGGATCGCAATTTCAGAAACCAGCCGTTCGCCGCATCGCAGCTTAATGAGGCGCTGAGCGCTAGTTACCAATCGATCGGTAAGTACGAATTGGCAGAATCAAGAATCCGAGCAGCGATCGAATACGGCCAGGCTCTCCCAGAGTCATCACCTGCCGATCAAGCTACCGTGCTTTCTCGTTTGGGTGCGATTCTCCACGACAAGGGGCAGCCCGCGGAAGCCGTGGAATTTCTCCAAAAAGCCGTGGGCTTACTTCGAAAATCTGTCGGCGAAGATGACCCGCGCTACGCAACGGCGCTGAACGATCTCGCGCAGGCACAGAGCCTAAAAGGCGATCCAGCGGCCGTCGAGTCGATGCTGCGCGAGGCGCTCGCGATTCGCCGCCGCGCGCTCGGCGATGAGCATGAGGATGTCGCGGTATCGCTGAACAACCTTGCACAAGCGCTGCAGCGGATGCGGCGATTCGACGAGGCTGAGCCGCTGTATCGAGAATCGATTTCGCTGCGAACCCGACTGTTTGGTGAGAATGACGTGCGTGACGTGCGTGTCGCGCGGACGCACAGCAATCTCGGCCTGTTGAAAAAAGAGCAGCGTCGGTTTGACGAGGCGGAGACGCTGCTTCGGAAGGCGCTGGGTGTCTACCGCGAGCGGCTTGGCGACAATCATCCCGACACGACTTCAGTCAAGAACAACCTCGGAGACGTATTATTCGTGAAGGGCGACATCGATGCCGCCGCGGAGCTGTTCGAAGACGCGCTTCGCACGCGCCGCATTGTACTGGGTGATAAGCACCCCGAAACCTGGGCGTCCATGCAGTGGGTGGCGGCAATTCGCATGCAGCGTGGAGACCTGAGCGGCGCCGAAGATCTATATCGCGAATGCCTATCATTTGTTCGGTCGGGACCGGACCAGCAGCATGAATTTTCGCTTCACCTCTTGAACAACCTCGCATCCGTTCTGAATCGGACCAAACAGTTCGCCGAGGCCGAGACAATTTTTCGCGAATTGTTACCGCTCTGCGAAGCCCGGTTCTCACCGGACGACCCTCGCACAGCTCAGGCCCGCTTCGGACTCGGCATCGTGATCAGCGAGCAGAAGCGGTTTGCCGAGGCCGAGCCGCTGCTCATCGCTGCGTTTGACGTGCTTTCGGATCGTCCGCAGGCACCAACAACGATTCGCGGCCGCATGTTGAACGACCTGATCAAGTTCTACGAAAAATGGCATGCGGTCGACCCGGCTGGCGGCCATGACGCGCAAGCAACCAAGTTGCGGAAGGATCGCGATGAAAAGACGCCAGCTTCAGACGCGGAGCGTTGAGCAATCGCTACTGATGAATACCGAATCGTGGGCCCAAATCCAAGCTGTGGCCGCTGTTGCCGACTCTTCAATCCGGGTTCAAAAAACTCATATGCAGTTCCGCATGGCGAAGGTTCAGCGCCACGCGATCTGCGTAGCTGAGCTTGCCGAACCCCGGGCTGTCATGGGGCGCGGGTTCGTTGCCGGATAGGCGACGCAGCGCTGCGCGCAGGCGCGTCGCGCCTTCCTCGGTTGAGATGCGGTCCGCGCCGGTCGTTCCGCCGGGTACATTCGGAATGCTCTTGCCGGACGGCATGCCTTTTTTCAGCATTCCGGGCAGCATCATGCGCAGAATCGCTCGAATGAACCACGGCGCGGGCTTCATCGGAAAACCGTCATAGGCGTAATTAATCCACGCGCTCAGATGGGCGAGCACCTGCCCCGGCGTCCAATTGCCGGTGACACGCAGCGTGCCGGCTTTTTCGGCCGCTTCGATTCGTTCGATCTCGCGCAGGACGTCTTCGATCGATTGAAAGCGCAGTTTGCGACGGGGCGCCTTGCCCGTGTCCACCTGTGATGCCATCGCTGGCCTCCCGGCCTCGGATTTTCCGGATCTCGATTCGGCCTTTCATGAATATGCGATTCAAGCCCATACTATACCTCTGTTGGAGGCACTCATGTACAAGGTAGCCTTGGTGCATTGGAAGGCGGCGGAACAGGCGGAGCGACTCGCGTGGCTTGCAAATGCGGGTTTGCACGCGCGGCCGCTGAACGTCGTTGAAGGCGCTGCGGCGTTGCGCGCGTTACGCGACACTCCGCCCGACGCCGTGGTGATCGATCTTTCGCGGCTGCCGTCGCACGGCCGCGAGACGGCGCTGGCGCTGCGCCAGACAAAATCCACGCGCGGCATTCCGATTGTCTTCGTCGACGGCCAGCCGGAGAAAGTTGCCGCGATCAAATCGATCTTGCCTGATGCGATTCACGCGCGGTGGGCGAACATCGGCCCCGCGATCGACAAGGCGATCAAGACCGCCCGCGTAGCGCCTCACGTGCCCGATTTGTCGCGAGGCTATTCGGGCACCCCACTGCCAAAAAAGCTCGGAATCGCGGACGACTCCACGCTGATGATCCTGAACGGGCCGCGCGGTTTCGCGGCTTCGCTCGATCTTGGATCGCGCGGCGTCTCGCTGAAAACCACCGCACGCGGCAGCGCGACAGTCATCATGCTCTTTGTCGGGTCGATCATCGAATTGCACTCGAATCTCAAAAAGGCCGTGAAGTGTGTTGAGCAACCCGGCGCGCTGTGGATCGCCTGGCCAAAAAAATCCAGCGGTGTTGTGACCGATGTCGGCGAAAACGATGTCCGTCAGGCCGGTCTGCAAGCCGGGCTTGTCGACACGAAAGTCTGTGCGATCGACGCGACGTGGAGCGGACTGCGTTTCAATCGCCGCGCGGCCAAAGAAATAAGGCGCCCGAAGCTGTCGAAATAACCGGAGCATCGCGCAGCAATCAGTTGTATGCGCTTTCCGACTGAAGTTTGAAGAAATAACTTGAGCCGCGGCCACGGCGCGATGAGAATGCGCACTGACGCGAACCGCGGAGATTCCAGCTCGATTGAAAAAGGGGACAACATGCAGCCGATGCCCGAAGTGCCCGCCCAGTCTTTCGGCCCCGACGGCGCACTCATGCACGATACGCCGTGCCGCCGATGTGGATACAATCTGCGCGGTTTGCGCGAGAACGGCAACTGCCCCGAATGCGGCACTCCCGTCGGCCGATCCGTCATGGGTGATTTACTGCGGTTTGCCGATCCTGCCTGGCTGCGGCAGATATCCACCGGATTGTCGATGCTGCTGTGGCTGATCCTGCTTCACATTCTCGTCTCATGTCTGACCGGCGGAGTTTCGGCGGCTGCGCGCGGCGCCTCGGTGGTTGCGCGCGGCGCTTCTTCTGCGTCGGGCCTTTCAGCGGCCGCTTCGGTCGCGCTGGCCGCCGTGTCGCTCGTAGCGATGTGGAAGGTGACGTCGCCCGACCCCAGCGGCCTCGGCGAAGAATCTCAATTCAACGCCCGCAGCATCGTGCGGTTCGTCACCGGTGCAAGCTTCGCGGTGACGGTTGCCGTTTTGCTGATGAGTCTGATCTCGGCGAACCCGGTGATGTTCATGGTCATCGCGCTGCTCGGGTTTGCAAACTCGCTGATGGTGGTCATCGCCGAATGGTACAAGTACAAACTTTACGAATACCTCGCCAGCCGCATTCCTGACCGAATGATGATCTCGCGCGCCAGAACGATTCGCTGGATCGGCGTCATATTTCTGCTGATCGGTGTTATTGCGGGAGTGCTCGGGATGGTGGTGTTGCGGCCGCCGGCCGGCGGAATGGCGCCGACAATGGCTGGCGCGGGGATCGCGTTGATCATCATCGGCGCGGTCGGCGGCCTGGGATTGCTGGTCTATGCCGTGATGGGTGTATTTTATCTGTTCCGACTGCGTAAAGGCATCAACGAACAACTTCGCATGGCGGAAATGATCTGGAGTACCGCGCCGCTGGCGCGGGCCGCAGGCAGTCCGCCGTCACCGCTGTGATTCGCGGCCTCTATAGAGCCTTGCGAAACTCGCTAACCACGTAGTTGATGTCCGCTTCTGTCAGCTTGTTATGAAACGGCAAAGCGATCGTCCGCGCCGACAGCGCCTCGGTGATCGGGAAATCGCCGGCCTGATAGCCCCACTGCTCGCGATAGAACGGCTGTAGATGAATCGGCGTGAAGTAGTTGTTCGTGTGGATGCCCGCCGCCTTGAGCCTCGTCTGAATCGCGTCGCGCTGCGCCTGCGTGTATTCATCGCTCAGCCGCAATACGAACACGAACCAGTTCATCTTGACGTCGGTCGGAACGTGCATGGTCGTAATGCGCCGTTCGCCTTCGAGCCGCTGCAAGTACATATTCGCCACGCGCGTGCGCTTCGCGGCGATCTCATCCAGCCGCCGCATCTGCTCGACGCCGATCGCCGCCTGGATATCCGTCAGCCGGAAATTAAAGCCCAACCGCGCGTGAGCCAGCCAGCCCGCGTCCGGGTCGCGCCCCTGATTGCGATACGAGCGCGTCATGAATGCGATCTTGTCATCGCTGGTGGTGATCATTCCGCCCTCGCCCGTCGTGATCTGCTTGTTCGGATAAAAACCGAACACGCCCGCCTCGGCCAACGCGCCGGCCGGGCGGCCTTTGTATGTCGATCCGAGCGCTTCGCACGAGTCTTCGATCACGCGGAGATTGCGGCGCTTGGCGATCGCGTTGATCGCGTCCATCTCCGGTATGGAGCCGAATACATCAACCGGCAGCATCGCCTTCGTTCGCGGCGTAATGGCGGGCTCGATTCTCGCGGGGTCGATCTGCCACGTGCGCGGGTCGATGTCCACGAACACCGGCTTCGCGCCTTCGAACATGATGCTGTTGCTCGATGCGATGAATGAGAACGGCGTGGTGATCACTTCGTCGCCCGGCCCGACGCCCAGCGCCCGCCAGCACATATGCAGCGCCGACGTGCCACTGTTGCAGGCGACGGCGTGGCGCACGCCCAGCCGATCAGTGAAGCATTTTTCGAATTCGGGGATTTTCGGTCCGAGGCTCAGCCACGGAGATTTCAATACGTTCACTACCGCGTCGATCTCGTGCTGCGAGATGTCCGCTCCCGATAGCATCACTTCGCGCTGCGCGCTCATGCCGTTCAACCCTTCCTCGAATGCGTTTATCGGCCGATACGCCGTCCACGCCGGCGGTCCGCCATTGCGGTTTTCCCTTCGTATCGGCAAAACTAACACGCCGCAGCCAAATTAACCACGTCTGCGTACATTAGGCAAGCGCTGCGCGGTGGGGCGGTGCGTGATCTCCTACAACTACGGCTCGAAGGGGGAACGGTGCGGCCGGCCTGTCTGCAAAACGGCTGATTCCGCAAATTGCGCGGGTTTAGCGGCCGACAAAACAGCCAATCTGATCACCAGTCGCTCGCGATCTGAGTGGCGACGCCGTTGGTCACCTGCACCTGGATTTCACGCACCGTGCCGCCAAGTTGCGTCTCGGTGCGTTCGAACTGCCAATTCAGCAACTTGGCACGATACGTGATCAGCCCTGTGCGGCCGGCGCCGTTCAGCTCGAATCTGAAGCGATAAACGCCGTTTGGAAGCGCCACGCCATCGAGATATGCGTGTTCGTAGCCTTGCTTGGCCCAATCCCAGCGACGCACGTCGATAAATGTGTCATCCGGCAATTGCACGAAGATGTCAACATGCACGCCGTCGCCGCTTCCGTCGCGCCACGCGCCAATTGCCTGAAGCGGCCGCTGGGCCGTCAATCCGCCAGCGCCCGGCGCGTCGGCCGCGAGCCAACCGTTGAATAGCACGTTCGCGATCCCGCTGCGGAGATCCAGCCCGATGACACGTCGCTCGCCGCCGAGCATGGTTTGGACGGTTGCGAATTCATAATTCAGAATGCCGAATTCAAATGCAGCCTCGGCCGTGCGGCCTTGGCCGTTCGTGTCCGCGACGATCGAGTAATTCCCGTCGCTGATCGGCGTGTTCTGCGGCATCATGATCCGCTCCAATCCTTGCGGTGCCCAATCCGCGCGCTCGGCGTCCGCCCAAACCTCGCTGGGCAGCAGCAGAAAGAGGTCGGTATGAAAGTCGCCGCCGGTCGCGTTGCGCCATGCCCCGAGCAATTCGATGTCGTATCGGCCGGTGAGCCTGCCCGCGCCGGCCTCGCCGGCATCGAGCCAGCCGTTGAACAGCGGCAAAGCCTCGCCGTTCAATACGTCAATCGCGAGCGTGCGATAAGCGATACCCGTTAAGCGCGTGGCCGTCGCAAAGTGATAGTTGAAAAGGTCGGCGGCGAAAGCGACCGCGCCGCTGCGCCCCGCGCCGTTCAACTCGTATGACACGTTGTGGCGGCCGTTGGGAATCACGCTTGGAACAATGGCTATGCTTTCAAGGCCGGTCATGCCCCAGTCGTCGCGCTCCGCATCGAGAGGCGCTCCGCTCGGCAGCCGCCAGAAGATATCGGCGTTGAGATCTTGTGAATCCGCGATCCAGGAAGTTCGCGCACCCGTGAATGGAACCGGGTTAATGACGATGCTCACGGATTGATCGACCGTGTTCTCGCCGTCCGACACGCGCAGGCGGAATGTGAGCGTGGTTTCTGACAATACTTGCGGCGCGACGAACGAAGGAGCGGGCGCCGTCGAATCGCTGATGACGACCAGCGGTCCCGCTGTTTGTTCCCACGTGAATGTAAGCGAGTCGCCGTCTGCATCGCTGGTGCCGGATGCGTCCAAAACAGCGGTCGCGCCCGCGGCGATGGATGTGCTGATGGAGAACGAAACCACCGGCGACGAGGTGAACGGTGGAACGATTCGGGCGCCACTTCCATCATTGGGGCAGCCACCGATCTGCATGGCGACGCTCATCAAAGCGGCGACGCCTGTGAAACTCCGAAATCGATTTGCGACTCCCGCGCCTGTACAACGTGTGGCCATTGAGGGTTCTCCTGGCAAAATTCCGAATCGGGATCATAAGCGACACAGTACGCACGGCCGGACTCGGCCGTGGCGGGGCGAATCGATAGACACTCCCGCGCTGGATTGGTTAGCGGCGTTTCGCAGTCGCCCCGATTGCGCTTACCGATGGTTGCGCTGTGAATAGGGCATTTCGCCCTTACCCTGTGAATCGTTCTGAGGCGCTGCGCCGCCCGCAAATTGCCGACATTAAGCCACTTACAACCAGCAGCACCGGAGCGAAACACGGCAGCGCCGCAGAACCCGGCGAGGGATTTGGTGGAATCTGCGTTTCGAAAATCGTCGCGGGGGTCGTCGCCCCGGCCTGAGATTCCTCCGGCGTAATGCCGCGCCACGTGAGCGTCGCGCCGCCATCCGGGTGCATGTCGATCACAACGTAGCTGAGCCGATTCAACTCGATGAAATCCAGATTGTTTGCCAGAACGAGCGAGTTTTCAAAGAAACCCACCAGGCCATCGAGCAGCGCGGATCGACCATCCGCAGCCGCCTGATCGGTGGATTCGCCCACGGCCGCCTCGACCAGATCGCCGCCGCCAAAGAAGGACGCGCCGATACCGGCGATGGACTGTCGCGCCGTGGCGTTGCCGATCGGCCCGACGATCACTTCGCGCACCACGATCCCGTTTCGCAGCCGGTAGTCCGGCCGGTGGACGCGGAAATAATGCGCGAGGTCCGGGTTATACGCGCTCGCGTGAATGTCGGTGGTCAGCACGACGACGCCGACGATGCAATTCTGGTCGATGAACTCCAACAACTCGCGCCGCTCGCGGTCGTATCCGTCCCACCGGTCGTATGGAAAAACGCCGATGAACGACATCGGGACATTATTGATGACAAACTTCAGCGAAGCGGTCGAATCAAGCAGAGACTGTTTGAGCCAATCAAGTTGCTCGCGGCCGAGCATGCTGCGATCGGCATCGAGTTCGTCGATGCACGCCGGGTCGCGCAATATTGGGCCGCTCAGCGCGCCCAGCGGGTCCAGGCTGCCGCCGCAGACTCCTTCCGCCGACGCATCGCGGTATTGGCGAGCGTCGAGCAGAAAGAACTCGGCGTTCGCGCCATACGGAATGCGGCGGTAGAGTCGAAACGGTTCGCCGGCGACATTCTGCGGCCGGATGGGCATGTATTCGAAGAACGCCGTGTAGCCGGCGGTTTGTTGTTCGCGGTCGAGGGCCGGGTCGTTGCCCGCATAGTCATTCGCCACTTCGTGGTCGTCCCAGCCGACCAGCAATGTCGTTGCGGCCAATGCCGCTTGAACTCCGGCGTCGCCGAACATCTGGCGATATTTCGCGCGATAATCGGCCAGCGTTCGAGCGCGGCCGAGGCCCGCCGCCGAGACGTCGGAATAGATCGTGTCGCCGAACCAAATGAACAGGTCGGCGTTTTCTCTTGCGGTAAGCCCCATCGCCGTCATCGGGGCGAAGGCGAAGTTTGAATCGCCGGTGAATACGAAGCGGGCCGCTGCGGCCGCGTCCGGAGGCGGCGCAGTTCGCAATCGGCCGACGGCGCTCACGAAGGACGCGTCACCAGTTCGTTGCGGGTCAGTGAATGGACCGATCGCCGAGCCGCTGCGGAATTGATAGTAATAGTCGGTTGCGGGCGCGAGGCCGGCCAGTTGCACAAGAACAGTGTTATCGCGTGCCTGGTCCGCAGTGGCGAAAATCGCCGCGACCGTTTGCGTGACGCCCGCGTCGGTAGCCACCACGAGTTGGACAGGCCCCGGCTCATCCGCGCGCGTCCAGAATTCGCCGACTCCCGACGACGACTCGCCGGCGGCCACGCCGAGGGAGAACTGCCCTAGCACAGGGGGGATCGACAATCCGAGCCACACGACCAGCAATACGGCGGTTCGTCCCATGCGGTTGACTTCGAGAGATTGATACATCGCTGGCTTCCTGAGAATCGCTGAAGTCCGGATCGGTCGCCCTCAGCTATTTCTTTTTGTAGAACGGAAGCCGCGCGACCGTCGCATGAATGCGCGTCCCGCGAAGATCGATTTCCAGCGATGTGCCTGGCGCCGCGGCGTCGGCCGCTACCAGTCCCATGCCGATCACGCGGTCCAGCGTTGGGCTTTGCGTGCCGCTCGTGACGAAGCCCACTTCGCGTCCGCCCGCGAAGATCGTCGCGCCCTGTCGCGCGATGCGCTTGCCCTCCACGTCAAACCCGATCATCGCGCGCAAGCCACCTGATTCTTTGCGTTTCAGCATCGCGTCGCGCCCGATGAAGTCCTTATCGAGCGCCACGCACCACGCCTGTCCGGCGCTCAACGAATCCCAATCCTCGGTCAGTTCATGACCATACAGCGGCATTGCCGCTTCGAGCCGCAGCGTGTCGCGCGCTCCGAGCCCCGCAAGTTTCACCGGCCGGCCGATTTCAGCGGACTTTGCGAGCAGCGCCTCGCCGCCCATCGTGGCGAATTTTGACGGGATGACGATTTCGACGCCGTCCTCGCCTGTGTAGCCGCTGCGATAGATCGTGTATTCCGCGCCGAGCATGTTGCCGT
>JAEUIR010000068.1 GCA_016795025.1 Phycisphaerales bacterium | reverse complement strand
ATCATCGAACTGACCGTGCCGGATCCCAAGCACACCTACCAGCTGACCAATGCCATCGGACAGGTCGAGTCCGCCACCGTCTATGCCAACTGGCTGCGCGATCGGCCGCGCGATCTGTGCATCGGATGCCACAACGGCATCACCGGCGCGAATATCGCCGGGCTGCTGAATCAGCGCAGCGGACATCAGTCAAACCCCTACATCGATCGGCATGACCCGGATGAAGACCCGCGCGTGATGCGGCCGCATGTTGAGTGCGTCGATTGCCATAACCCGCACGCCGCCCGCTCCGATCCGCTCGGGCTGCTGGGTGCGCCGCTCGGGATCCGCAATCCGTCACACATGCCGACAATGGAGAACGTGCCTGGCGTGAGCCTCTCCGGTGCGCCGGTGCCCGACGCGCGCTTTTATTACGAAGTGTGTTTTCGTTGTCACGGCGATTCGCCGGTTCCGTCGCGCGATCGCATCGTTCGCGACCGCGACACATTCGGAAACGTGCGCCGACAGTTCCTGCCGAGCGCGGCGTCGGCTCACCCGGTTACATTTGCTTCCCGCCGCGACGGCGATTCGCCCAGCCTGTTGCCGCAATATCGCACCGGCGGAACCATCAGCTGCCAGGATTGTCACAACAATCCCGACGCCCGTGAGCTTGGCGGGGGCGGTCCGAACGGGCCGCACGGCTCGCGCTATCCGTTCTTGTTGGCGGATCGCTACGAAACATCCGCATTTGTAACGGAAACCCCGCAGGCGTACGCCCTGTGCTATCGTTGCCACGACCGAAACTCGATCCTGGCGGATGAGAGCTTTTCGCTGCACAACGTCCACGTTGTTCGCGGCAGGGCGTCGTGCAGCGCCTGTCACAGTCCGCACGGCGTGAACGGCAGCGCGACGGAGCATGATCATTTGATCAATTTCGACTTGTCCGTCGTGGCCGGCCGGCGCGAGTATCGCGATCTCGGTCGATTCAGCGGCAGTTGCACGTTGACGTGCCACGGCGTGAACCATGTGAATTTTCAATATTCGCGATAGGCTGCCGCGCCGCTTCGTCAAAATCGCTTGTGAGGCCGTGCTCGACGAAGTCCCATCATCGACAGCGTCATCAACCCGAACGTCAGTCCGCTCAAAGGCGCGCATTGCACGGTTGAACCGCCGTCCGTGTCGGCGTCGTCGCTCGCATCATTATCCAATGATTCCACCGGGCGCAGGAAATTGCTGAACACCTCGAGGGCCAGCTCGCGACCGGAAGCCAAGCCGTCCTGGTTGTCGTACTCCCAGTGAATTCCGCCATAAATGCGGCTGCGCCCCGCCTCGTTCGCGGCTGCTGAAAATCGCTCGAACGATCGTGTCACGTTTGGCACATCGTCAGATGTCGTGTCGAATGCGATGTCATCCTGGTCATAGAATAGCGCCAGTATTTTGGAAGCGGCGCCGCTGAACGTGCTATGGCCCGATATGTACGCCGGAAACGCCGGCGTTGGGATGAACGGTGTCCAATCCGCATCAGCCTCGGTTGCGTCGTTCCCGTCTGTGTCTGCGGCGCGAATCCCAGTCACCGGCCGCCAATGGTTGTATGCATATTTGTTGTCCCACGCGCAGATGCCGGCGTCGCAGACCGCCAGTCCGATGAGCGCGAAGAGTCGCGCGTTTTCTTCGAGCGTGTTGCCCTGTTGCGCCGCCACGTCCCGAGCAATCTGGAACCAATGCCCGGGCGGCGTCGACGTGCCGGGGCCATCCACCCAGAAATTCGCGATCAGACTCTGATCCGCCGTGCGCGTCGTGCTGTCGGCTGCGCCGAGCGATTTCACTTCGTTGAACGCAGTCGCATATTCCGCGCTATCGAGCGCGGGCGGGCCCGGCCGACGAAGCGACGCGACATCCTCGAGGCAAAAGGCCTTGACATTTGGCCATTGGGGCAGCGCAGGCGACTGCGCAAATGCCGGCGGCGTGGGTTGCCAATCGCCGGAGTTGTTCGTGATTGTGTACGAGACCGAAGCGCTCGTGCCGTCGCTGGCCCGCGTTTCAAGCATCAAGTCGCCGACAGCCGTGCCGAGATTGACGCCCTGCTCGACAACGTCGGCATCGTCCGTCAGCGCGGCCAGCGAGGCCTCCAGCGCCGCATCGAGCGTCGCGATTTCGGCCGGATACAGCGAGCGCAGCACTTCATGCGCGGCCGCCGCCGCGGCTGCTTCCACTGACGCTTTTGAAGGAACATGAAACGTGATGTCCAGGTAGCTTTCGTGCGTCCGCGTGACGGCGTTCACCGCGTCGTACATGGCCACGTGCACCATGGCCAGGTTTCGCGCCGCCAGCGGCGGAGCCGAACGCGCGTGGCGAATGGCGTCGAGCGTGATCTCGCTCCAGTCAGTGACCACATCCGCGTGTGCACCGATCGTCGTCCAGGCGAGCACCGAACCAACAAAAATTCCACGAGCTTTCATCGAAGTTCTCCATCGCCGTCGCGATTCCACGATATTGTGAATCGGACCTTCAGAATTCTGAGTTGAATTCCGCAAGGCCGTAAGCGGCCTAAGTTCGGGCGTGGGGCGAAAAGTCGAGCGAACTTACAAATCCTTACAACTCAAGCCTCTCCGTTTTCGGGTGAATCGGCAGCGCGCAAAGTCGCGTCGTTTCATGAAGTTGCATTCGGGGCGGCGTTAGCGATTCGCTAGCAATGGAATTATTGGCGGAGAGAGGAAATAATCGGGATCAGGTCACTACAATGGGCGAAGTAAACAGTGCTCGGATTATCGGGTCCGTATACTGCCCGTCTTTTCGGACGGTATGAGTTCCGATTAACATGTGTTGTTGAGACGCTTGAATTCCAGTGGTCGCGATTTTTCGGAGGTCGTGTCCACCACCAGTTCCCGGTTCAGGCTTCTCGGATGGGCTGCATTCAGAACGCAAAATGAGTCGCGCGATCGCTTTGCGCCATTGATTGCAGTGATGCGCTCGGATGGGCTCCCGCTTCATCTCTGAAGCGATCGGCCCTTGGATGACCAATCGGAACCCGATCAGAAAACGCGTCGATTATTTCGCCGCGTCTAAAGGGAAAATCTATGCACGTACCTGCACAAACCGGCCGATCCCGGTGGCTGCGACGGACAGGTTTGGCGTTCGCTACATCCATCGCAGTCGGCCTCGCCGCTTTTTCACCTGTCGCCATCTCGCAAGAAGGCTCGCATCGCGGTTCGCTGAATTCAATGGAATACTGGACTCGCCGTCCATTCCTGGCGTTTTCGTTTACGATTTACGATCTCCAGACCCGGCCTGACCGGCAGCGGTTCTTTGAAGTGCTAATGATGCACTACAATACCGCGCCGACTGCATCGAGCTCGCGCGGTCATTACTACGTTTGGGAGAATTACCGCCGCGAGGTGCGACAGGTGAATCCAGATGCGGCGCTGGGCATGTATTTCAGCGCCATCACCACGCAAAACCCGACTTCGATCTCCCACTATCAATACCCGACTACTGACTACGAAAGCGGCGACTTCAATTGCGACAACACGGCCTACGCCAATCTCTATGATCCGCGCCCGGATGAGTATGGTTTCTACGCTCCGCGTTATTACGCGGATCGGTCGAACTGGGAACCTTGGGGCCCTGGCCCCTTCGGCCGCTGGCCGTTCTATGAATTCCAACGGAACGGCTGGGTGCTCCCGCAGACAACGTATCTTTGCCGCCCGGTGATCGACGTCGGCAATCCGGATGTGGTCAACTTCGTCATCAACACACTCCTGACGAAGGTTGATAACGAGCCCAATCTCACGGCGCTGAGCTTTGACAACGGCGCCATGCTTGAGAATGAGTACAATCGTTGGCCGGGATGGGGACAACAAAATTCTCCTTACGGCCAATCGCCACCCGATGAGGATTTTTTCAGCTATCTCGACCAGATTCGCTGGGCCCTCAACGCGCGTGGCGTCAAACTGATTCTCAACTCCGGGCAATTTGAGAGGCTTGCGCCGCACGCCGACATTCTCATGTACGAGGGCGGACTCTACCGGTCGATGGGCCGCACGGAATACCGCGATCTGCTGCTCGACTTCAAAGGAGCGTTGGACGCCGGCGGTTCCGTCGTTCAGCGATATGAAGCGCGCTTTTCCCACGAACCGTTCGAGACGCACATGGAAGACTGGATGTTTTTCCTCGCGTCATCCATGTTGTTGTACGAAAACGCCCGCTTCGGCATCGACCCGATGATCGGCGATGCCGCGAATTTCCGGTTCTATCCGGAGTATTTCCTGTTGCCGTCCTATCTTGGGCGCCCGATTGAACCATTGCAGGATTTCGACGAGGGCGTTTACGTCCGACGTTTTGAGAATGGCATCGTATTTGTAAACGACCTTGACCATCGTTATCCAATTCCAAATGATCTGTATGAAATCTGGGATCTGGACGATTTCGACGCTCCACGCGCGTTACGGGCTGGTTCCGGGACGATCGTCCTGCAAAAGTGCATTGCTTCCGACCCGGCCGAGCTGGATCGTTGCGTCGAGTTGTTCCGCGCCTCGTCTCAAACGCCGTCTATTCCGTTGGGCGACCTGAACTGCGACAACCTCGTCAACTTCGCAGACGAAAACCCGTTCGTGCTCGCCATGCTCGACCCCGTCGCCTATGGCATCGCGTTTCCATACTGCGATCGCTGGGCCGCTGACATGGACCAAAACGGCGTCGTGGATGAGGTGGACTACCAAATCTGGTATTACACGGTGTATCGCAACGGAGAGCCGCCCGATCCGGAGATGCCGGGCGATTTGAACTGCGACGGGTATCTCGATAACTTCGATATCGATCCATATTTGACCGCGTTCTATTATCCGACCAACTACGAGCAACGCTTTCCGGACTGCGAACGCATGCGCGCCGACCTGACTGGTGACGGCCAGATCACGCAGCCCGACCTCGATGCGTTCATGAGGATCATTCTCGAACGCCAATAGCCCAGTGGCCTCGACAGCAGGCTCGCACAAACGAGCATCCAAATCGCGCGGCGATCGGCCGGCTGCAACGCCTGCCGGTCGCCGTTTGGTTATCTATCACCGCATCCCACCGGGAGATTTTGATTCCGGCCCGGCACCTCTGTCGATTATGATCGCGGCGGAATCGAAGAGGGACTTGATACAGGCACGATGGGCGCATGAATATTCTTGGAATCTCCACGTTTGGATATAACCCCGCGGCGTGTTTGATCCGCGATGGCGAGCTGATCGCCTTCGTGGAGGAAGAGCGCTTTACGCGCGTGAAAACGGCGCATGGCGCGTTTCCGCTGCACAGCATCCGCTATTGCTTGCGTGCCGGCGCGATCAATCTCGACGCGGTGAAGTTCGTCGCAATGGGCTGGGACGCCGGCAAATATCGCACCTTCATGCCGGATTTCTTTGAAAAAAGCCGCGCCAGATATCCGGAGAAAGGCGCCGCCACGCTCGCTTGGGAAAAGAACTGCCTGGCCGTGTATGACCCTGAGCGGGTCGAGCGTGTCATTCGCGAACAACTCAGTGCGGCCAAGCTGGGGAGCGTGCCGGAGATTCGATTCATCGACCACCATTTGAGCCACGCCGCGAGCACGTTTTTTCCAAGCGGGTTGCGTGATTCCGCCATCATCACCATCGACGGCAGCGGCGAAGATCGTACAACGTGCGTCTATCGCGGCGACGGAGCGGATATTCGCGAGCTTGAGCATTACCAGATTCCACAATCGCTGGGCTGGTTCTACTCGACAATGACGCAGTTCTGCGGTTTCAAGCACAACATGGACGAAGGCAAGCTAATGGGCCTCGCGCCATACGGCGCGTCGCACGCGACCATTCGAAGCCTGATGGACCGCATCGCAACGATCCGCGGCGATCGCTATGAGATCGACCCGACGTACACTTATTACGGTGAGCACGCCCCCGGCCGCGGTTTCGCCAAAAAGCTCGCTGATCAGCTCGGCTCCCCGCGCAACGCCGGCGAACCGCTGACGGACTTTTACCGCAATGTCGCCTGGGAAGCGCAAGACAAACTCGAACAGATCGGCATGCACCTCGCGCGGCGGGCGATGCAGCTCGCCGGCTCGACGAATCTTTGCCTGTCAGGCGGCGTCGCGCTGAATTGCAAGATGAACGGCCTGATCAATCAGCGCGCCGGCGTGAGCGAGCTGTTTGTTCAACCGATCAGCTCCGACGCCGGTACGGCTCTCGGCGCGGCATTATGGCTTCACCGGACCGAAACCGGGCAGCGACCGACGTTCACGCAGCGTCACATGTATTACGGCCCTGGTTATGAAAGCGATGACATCGAGCGCGTACTCAAGGCGTGCAAATTGCGATACACGCGGAGCCGCGATGTCGCAAAGGACATGGCCGATCGGCTCGCAGCCGGCAAACTCGCAGCGTGGTTTCAGGGGCGCATGGAAGCAGGCCCGCGCGCGCTGGGGCATCGCTCGATACTGGCTCACCCCGGCATCGCGGATATGAAAGCCAAACTCAACGGCGAAGTGAAGCATCGCGAAATGTGGCGGCCGTTCTGCCCCTCGTTTCTGACCGAAAAGCGGCACGATTGGCTGTTGGATTCCGACGACGCGCCATACATGATCGTCGCGCAACAGGCCAACCCGGACCGCGCCGCCCGCATCCCCGCCGTCGTTCACGTGGATGGTTCGGTCCGGCCGCAGACGGTGCAGCGCGAAATCGAACCGCTGTATCACTCGTTGATCGCGCACTTTGACGCGCTGACGGGCGTGCCGCTGGTGTTGAATACGTCGTTCAACATCATGGGCGAGCCGGTGATCTGCGGTCCAGATGAAGCGGTGCGCTGTTTCTATTCGACCGGCCTCGACACAATGGCGATCGGCGATTTCCTAATCGACAAATAGCGGAGCATTCGGACCATGTCGAAAGTGTTGGTGGTGGCGCCGCACCCCGATGACGAAGTGCTGGGTTGCGGCGGGACGATACGGCGCATGGTGCAGACCGGCGAACACGTAACCGTCGCGATTGTGACGCGCGGTACGCCGCTCTATCCGGATGCGCAAGTGGAGCGCGTTCGTGCTGAGGCCGCGGTCGCCGCGCAGAGATTGGGTGTCCATTCGCTGAAATTTCTCGATTTGCCCGTGACCATGCTGCATTTGATGCCGGAGCATGAGCTGAACGCGGCATTTTTCAAGCTCATTCGCGAAACTGAACCGGACACGTTGTTTCTGCCGTTCGTCGGCGACCGGCACGAGGATCATCGCCAGATTTTTGACGCGGCGCTGGTGGCATCCCGGCCGGATGGCCGGCGCTATCGCGTGTCGCGCATCTGTTGCTACGAGACCGTTTCGGAAACGCACTGGGCCGCGCCCGCGATCGAAGCCGTGTTTAATCCGACGTGGTATGTAAACATCGGCGCGACCTTGGTCGACAAATTGGACGCGATGCGCTGTTACGTTTCACAATTGGAGGAGAACATTCCCGCCAGGACAATTCAGGCGATCGAGGCGCTGGCTCGATTTCGCGGCAGCGTCGTTGGTATGCCCGCGGCCGAAGGTTTTCAGATCGTGCGGGATTTGTGGGATTGAATGAAGAACCCGCTGACGCGACTCATCATTCGCAGCTATGAGACCGCCCGCAACGGCCCGGTGCGCCGGCTGCATCGCGCGTGGTGCGGGTCCGCTCGCTGGTCGCATTACCACTTCGGCATGCATCTGACCGGCAACAACACCGGATTTTACTTCGATCTCACGACACTCCTGCTGAAGTGGGTGATCCAGCGCCGCTGGGACCACGCCCGAATCAAACGCGGGCTGGAAATTGGCGTCGGGGAATCAGCCAATCTTGCGGGATATTTCTCGCGTTTCGGCCGGATTCACTTCGACGCCGTCGATCTTCGCGAGCGCGAAGTGGAGACCGCTCGCAAACACGTCGCCCTGAACGGAGTGGACGTAACCGTTTTTCAATCGGATGTTTTCTCGAATGTGCCGGCTGCCCAATACGATCTGGTTTTTTGGAATTTGCCCTATCGGGTGCCGCCGGAGCACTATTTGCCGGCGCTTTTTCGCGGCTGCCGCGGCTATCTCGCGCCGCGCGGCGAGCTGATCATCGGCTACAACGCCTCGCCGTTGCCGCGGTCGAGCGTGTTGCAGCACATGAGCGACGTTGGTGGATTACAACTCCTCGAAGCAAACACCTGGTGGTGGAATCCGCATGACGTACTGGTGATTGGCCACGCGCGGCGAGCGGGCGCGTGATCATCCACTGGTGCGCTCGTCCGCATCCGCCCACGCGCGAAATTCCTCCGCGACCGATTGCTCAGCCGGCCGCCGAGCGCGAAGCGTGTCAATCCGCGTTCGCGTCGCGCGTGAGTTCGCTCGATACAACATCCACACCGCCGCCAGCGCGCCGCCCGCCGTCGCGAGCAGCCACGTCAGCGCACCAGCCCCTTCACGCCGCGGAGGTGCGGCGGCCGTCGATATCAGCGTCGGGCCGGGCGAAACGATGAGCGCGGCGGGGCGGATCTGGTTCGTGCCGCTGTGATAGTTGCGGATCATGACGAATACGCCAGTGGCCTCGATCTCCGCGCCAAGCGGCACATCCGCGACCGCGCCCGTGCAAATCAGCGTGACGGCCAGTGGCTCGCCCTCGCGGTATAGCTCGATCTGGTGCAGCGTTCCCAGTTCGGGACGCTGCTGGAGCATCCAGGCGCGATTCGTCCCCACAACGCCGCGAATGATCACGCGCTGGCCGCGAAAATCGCGCGGCCGCTCCAGTAAGTCGCGCCAGCCTGCGAGTTCGATCGCCCCATCTCTCACGCCGCTGTTCCGCTGCACAAACGCCACTGTGTCGTAGAAGCCGGGCTGATCGAAATCGAAGCGGAAGTCCTCAATCTGAGCGAGCGCCGCCAGCGATGAAGCGACGCTGCGCGTTGCAACAGGCTGTGAGGTTTGACCGCCAGGGAGCGTGCAAAGTCCGATCAGCAGCGCCGTGTGCGCCAGTTTGCCGCGAATCGCGCATCCACGCCGTCGCACGCTTACAGCGCCTGACAGAATAGAGCCGAGACCGCCAGGGAGCGGTCGCTTCGAAGCACAGCGAAGCGTTTTATTCGGCGCTCTTTCAGTCATCGCTCGGTGCAGAAAAGACTGGGTATCGCGCAGCCGCCACACTAGTAATCGCCGTCAACGTCCCATGGGTAATCCACTGCGACCTGCGATGTTGTCTCGGCCGGCTGCGTCGTCGCCTCTTCGTCGTCGGGTTGCAGCCCGGCCGGCGCGGGCAACATTCGCCACTCGCCCTCTTCGCGGAAAATCAGAATCGCCACGTCGCGGTTTGCCCCGCGCAAGGCCACGCGCGATTCCGGATCGAATTCCACGTTGGTCACGATCCGATACGCGGGCGACGGCAAGTCGCGGAGATCGACCGACTCGATTGCGGTGATCTGCACGGTGCGCATCGCGCGGTAGATCGCCTCAAACCGTTCGCGCGGCTCCGGCTGGCGGCTGCGGGCCACCAATCCGCGATAGGCGGTGTAATCGCCGGCCAGGCAGATATCGAGAAACGAGCGAACAAACCCGACGGCTTCGGGATGCTCTTTGGCCAGCCCCGGAGCGAAGCTGTAGACCGGCGGCGTCGCTGACGTGGGGATCACGTCGCGTGGTTGTTGCGGTGTGCCTTTCTCGACTCCCGAAGGCGAACGATCACACGCGCAAAGCACCAGCGCGACGCCGATCGCCGCAACTCGGGCGATGAATCGAAGAGATTGAGCACGCAGCGGCGGAGACAAGAGTGTCATAAAGAAATCGTAGCGTGCGATGCGCCCAAGTCATAGATGGAGGATACTGATCCCCCGGCCGGCGATTTGCGCGGCGCTGATCAAGGATCGCCCGGTCGGGTGGCATGCTTTCGCGGTAATCCGCGTGAGCATGCTTTTCGAGACGCGCAAGACGTACGCAGACGCGCCGCCCTCTGAGCAGAGCCGCGACCGTGAGGGAGCGGTTGCTTCGCATGGGGCGGCCTCGCATCCGCGGCAACCACTCCCTCACGGTCGTGGCTCGGATCGGAGCGCTACCCGATAGTGAAAGGGCGTCGAGTTAGTGGCTGCTTTCGCGCTTGAACTCGAAGCGCCGGGGCGTGCCGCCCTTCATGAAGCCGATCGTGGCGCTCAGGTCGCCATCGGCCGAATGCTCGTAGACGATGCGCTTCGGGTAGTCGTGGCGCGGATTGGCGAATACGGCACGTGTCGCAGTCAGCTCGGTGAGCACGAACTCCGTCCCCTTCGCGCCGCCGGGCTGCGCGATATAAACCAGTCCGCCGTCTCGCTCGACGATGCGCAAGTACTCGAACGCGAACATCTTGCCGCTCTTGTTGACGGAGCGCGAAACGGCGAGCATCGCACCGCCCAGCGGCGGGCTCCAGCGCTCCTCGATCGACGACCCTGTCTCACTCCGCGTCCCGACCCACGCGCCTGCCAGCCAAGCCAGGTCGCCGATCGCGGCTTTGGCGGGCGCGGGCAGCGCGATGTCTTCGGCATGGCGGTAAAGCCCGACCGCTTCCGGTCCGCGGGCCGGCTCGACCGCCACGCGCACGAGAAGTCCCTCGGGCGTGTTGCGGAAGCTCCGCCGGATCGAGTGAATCGACCCGTCGGGCAAATTGTCTGCCGCGCGCACAAACTCGACCTGGTACTCGAACGTGCCGTCCTTCCATGAGCCGCGATAGCGCGAGGTCGTTTTTGGCTCCACAACTTCGGTGACCGAGCCGTCGAGCGCGATACGCACATCCTTGTGCCCGGACCCGTGGCCGTTCAGGACGATCGCGCCTTCCTCGACCCGCATCGAGAACTTTGAGGCCATTGGTGGCCCGAGTTGCTCGAGGGCGCGGCCTTCGGTGCGGTCTTCGACGTAGATCCACTCGCCGTCGAGCGCGCGCAGCCCATTGGGCAGCGTCGCCGGCGCACTGGATGGTTGTGCCGCAACGGCGTTCGCCGCCTGCGCCCAAGTCGCGCTCGAGGTCAAGGCTATGCTGAAGGTCGCGAAAAGTGTGATCGCTGTTGCCGGCAAAAGGCGAATGCGCATTGCGGAGTCTCCAATCGCGTCGCGAGGTGCGCGAACGGCGCTCCCGCGTTGCGGCGAATTCGCATCGCGCGCGGCCGCCAGCCACACGGCGCAGTGTGTTTTGAATCTTATCGAGAATGCCCCGGGCGCGGCAGATGCGTTTGTCAGGAACCTGCGTTCCATTTGGTCGAGCCACTGGGTACTTCGCCGGCGGGACGTGCTAAGCGTCCGGGTTTTGGACGCGACCATTCACCAAAAGCGACGAAGCGCGATGCGGCATCGCGCTTCGTCGTTTTAATGCTGTGCGAGGCGATCGTCGCGATTGAAATCAATCAGCCCGCGAAAGCTCGCGATCTTCGGATTTGTCCTCGTCCGCCGCGCTGCCGCGTGACTCGCCTTTGCTCGACCGCTCGACAAACGTCCGAACGTCGGTCAATTCGAGTGTCGCCTTTTTGATGCGCGTGTCGCGAACCGTCAACGGGATTTCTCGCTTCGAGCCGGGGAGCAGCGGCCCCCGCGCGTCGTGATCGTCAAACGCGAACGGCGTCGCCAAATGCTCCGTGATCTCGTTTACCGGCGTGCCGTTCTCGTCCTTCAACACCAGTCGCGCCACCAGAAATGAAATCGTCGACTTGCCGTTATTCTCAATCACCACGACTGCCCGGCCGTGCCGATCTCGCGAGGACGCCGCATCGACATCGACCGACGCCGCAATCTGATCCCGATATTCCGGGTCGCGCCGGTCGCGCAGCGCGTCCGCCAGGATCGGCGGCAGCTTGGTATCCCAATCCGGCAGGTTCGTCAGGAACGACTGTCCCATCGCGATAACGGTTCCGGCGTGGCGATCAAGCATGTTCATCCCATAAAAACCTAGCCCGGCACCACAGACTACTGAGACAGTCAGGAACATAAAGAATCCGGTGGCGAGCGAGCTGAAAAAGCCGCGGCGAACGATCACGGCCTGTTGATAAGCGCCGTCGTGCATGACTGGCTCCAAAAAACGCAATTTTTTGACTTGCGGGCCTCAGGCGGAAACCGACCGACCTTGCCCGCCGAAATGATATTCCGACGCCACGACCGGATATTTCGATCGATCGTCGGCCGAAGTTGCTGGTCAACGTTTCCCGCCGCGGCGGGTCCAAGAATCCGATACAAATTTCCTCGTCTTGTGATACGCTTGATGGGTCAGGGTGCGAGCGGGAATCAATCGATGCGACCAGTTGGCCACGAAATTTCTCTCGAAACGCGGGGAAGCCGCATACCGCCTCGGCTCAGCGCGCGAGTCGCGAAAACCGCGCTGGCTCTCTTCATACCAACGCTCGTCGCGGCCGGTTGTGTCGCGCCGGTGATCCCTCCGCCGGGCGAGGATTTTTCATCCGCACTGTCGCAGACGATCCTTTTTCCGCAATTGACGTGTGAAGACCTGCGCGCATTCTTTAAGGTGGATTACCTGCCGGTCGTGGACAACCCGGCTCAGCAGGGCGTCGTGTACGAAGAGCATTATCTGCTCACGCCGAACGACCAGATCATTCGCGTTTGGTATGTGCCAGCCGCGCTCAATCGTGGCACGGTGCTTCTCAGCCCGGGCAATTCCGGCCCGATGCAGTGCTACCTGTACGTGCCCTGGAAACTCAACGAACTCGGCTGGTCAGTCGTGATGTACGAATACGAAGGCTTCGGCTACAGCAGCGGCCGGCCATCGCTCGACGCGCTCGCGCCTGATCTGGAAACCGTGCTCGACTGGACCCGGGCCTATCTGGGCCTGGAGAAGCTCACGCTGATGGGGCTTTCGCTCGGCACAGTCCCGTCGACCGCAATCGCAGCGAAGCGGCCGGAGGCGGTCAACGGCCTCATCATGGATTCGCCCTTCTCGCTGCCCGGAGAGTTTGAGCGGATTTCGTTTTTGCTGACGTCGCGAGCGGAAGAATACATCGATCGGCTGGATTCCGAGTTGCTGACAGACGAGACCATCGGCGGGGTTCGCTGCCCGACGTTGATCTATCTGCACGAGCTCGACATTCTGACGCCGATCGACACGGTCAAAGTGGTGCTGGCGAGCGCGCCGCCGAACACCGAAGTCGTGACATTTGAAGACCTCGACCATGCCCGCGGCGCCTACTTCGACACGGGCAAATATCTATTTCATGCGGATCGGTTCCTGACGAACCTGTGGGCGAAAAACTAACCAGGTACGCGGGCTATTCCCGGTCGTGCGTTACTACTTTCAGAAGATCATCGCCCCCGCCGGATTCATTGACGCGGTTCCGGCCGTTTGACCAGAGACGGTACCCATTCTCTTTGCCGTCGTGACCGTTTGAGGCATAGTGGATTTCGCGCCCCCAGGCATCTCTCAGCATAGATATGTCTCGAACGTAGGGGCCCGCCCAACGCTCGCGGAGATCCGGCGCGTGTGGCCTGGTGAGCAACACGCGCAGCCCCTCATCGTTGGTCGGCAGGCGGCCACAATCCAGCCGAAAGAGCTTAATCGGTGTCACCATCCCTGCGAGACAGTTTCGAGATCGTTGAGTGTCCGCGTCGATGGCACCGTGTTGTGCCCTGAGGATGGCCTCAGCTCTTTGAAACAGGAGCACGGCGAGCAGGCTCAACGCGGTCATCATGAGTAATGTCGAACGTTGGAACATGGGCAACTGCGGCCTTTTGTGACTTCTCATCTTTGGTACCGGTGAGCCGGCCGATGGTTTCAACCCGGCGCGGTCCACTGCCCCGATCATGCGGTCCTCATGGCGGGACCGGGAATTCCTCTTCGGAATTGCGCAGCCCCGACGTATATTGGGGGATGTCGTTCACTTGCTGATCACGATCCTGATTTTTTTCCGGGAGGTCGTCATGTCCGTCTGCGCTCGCGCAACCGTGTTGTTGGCGGTTTTGTTGGCCCTTTGCGCACCCGCCCAGGCGGAACGCCGACTCAGCGTCAGGCTTTCCGGGCAAAGAGTGGTGCCGCCGAACAACAGCCCGGCGGTCGGACAGGGAACACTGACCTACGACCCGGACACGAACCTGCTTTCGTGGAACATCTCGTTTCAGGGCCTCGTGGGCACGTTTTTGGGGTGCCATTTCCACGGCGCGGCGGGGCCGGGCCAGAACGCACCCATACGCGTCACGGTAGGCGGCACGGTCAGCCCGCTGGTTGGCTCGACCACCATCACGGAAGCTCACGAGTCCGAGTTGCTCGCGGGACTTTGGTATTTGGATATCCACACCATCAGCTTTCCGGGCGGCGAAATTCGCGGCCAAATCGTGGACGCAACACTTGTGACCTATCAGGGACGGCTGAAGGAATCCGGCAATGCCGCCAACGGCACGGCGGATCTGCGCTTCAAGCTCTTCGACGCCGAGTCGGGAGGCTCGGCGGTCGGCGACTCCATGCTGGCGGAGGGCGTGGTGGTCCAGGACGGTCTCTTCGCGGTGGAGCTCCCTTTCGACGTCAGCCACTACGCGGGCGCTCCGCGCTGGTTGGAGGTCGAAGTTGCCTATCCCGCCGGCGGCGCCTACACGACGCTCACGCCGCGTCAGCCGCTGAGCTGGGCGCCGCGGGCCCTCTACGCGGATGAGAGCGGACCGCACACGCACGATGCGGTCGACGTGACCACGGGCGTGCTGGCCGATGCGCGGTTGCCGGCCACGGCTGCGCGCACGAATGCGGCCAACACGTTCACCGGAAACAACACGTTCGGCGGCGGGTCGGCGACATTCAACAACGTCCCGGCGCTGAACGGCGGGACGAGCGGCAGCACGGCCCCGTTTACCGTCGACAGCAGCTTCGTAGTCAGCGACCTGAACGCCGACATGCTGGACGGATTGCACGCGGCGGACCTGGCGCAACTGGCGGCCGAAAACACGTTCACCGGCACGACCAACACGTTTGTGAACGTGGTGGCGTCCGGCTTCATCGGCACGACAAGCGGCGCGGCGGAGTTTCGCGGCGGCAACGTGGTTGCGCTGCGGCTGTATGGCAATTCCATCTCGCCCAACATCATTGGCGGGTACAGCGGCAACGGCGCCGCGGCGGGCGTAACTGGCGCGGTGATTTGCGGCGGCGGCGAGTTTGAGAGCGGTAGCTTCCCGAACTTTGTGTGGTCCGAGCTCAGCTTCATCGGCGGCGGGCGCAGCAACATCGCCGGGTCGTTCGAACCGGGCGAGGGCGAGTTCGCGGTCGTGGTCGGGGGGAACATCAATCACGCCGAGGGATCGTATAGTTTCGTGGGCGGCGGCGAGGTCAATCAGGCTTTGGGCGATTACAGCACCGTGCCCGGCGGCGCCCACAACACCGCGGGCGGGAAACATTCGGTCGCCATGGGTCGGAGCGCTAAGGTGCGCACGCCGGCGCAGGTCGGCGGGGGCGACACCGACGGCGATGAAGGCACATTCGTCTGGAGCGACACGACGCCGAACGACTTCATGTCCACCGGGCCAGACCAGTTCCTCATTCGGGCCAGTGGCGGCGTCGGCATCGGCACTGCGGCCCCGGAGAGCCAGTTGCACGTCTTCACCGGCTCGGCCGGAGATGTCAGCGCGGACCCGGAGGCGTCGCTGGTCGTTGAAAACGCCGGCAACTGCTTCGTCAACATCCTCGGCACGAGCGGCGCCGACGCTGGAATCCTGATGGGTACCGCCGGGCCGTTCGGCGCCGCCGCGGCCGGGTTGATCTACAACGACACCGCGGCCACGCTGGACTTTCGCACGCTGGACACGACGCGCATGTCGCTCGACACGACCGGCCGCGTCGGCATCGGCACGACCAGCCCGTCGCACGCGCTGCACGTGGCCCGGGCCGATTCCCCGACGCTGCGTCTGCAGGATACGGGGACGACTCCCGTCTCGTATCACATCGGCGTCGCCCAGTCCGACAACACGCTGCGCATTGCAGAGAGCGGCATCGGCGACCGGATCATCCTCACGCCGACCAGCGGACTGGTGGGCGTGGCACGCGGTCCGACCGCCAATCGGCTGGAAGTGAATGGCGAAGCGTCGAAGACAACCGCCGGAAACTGGCTGGCGAACTCCGATGCGCGGATCAAGACTGACGTGCGGACGATCGCGGGTGCGCTCGCCACGCTCGACCGGCTGCGGCTGGTCTCGTTCCGCTACACCGATGCGTATCGCGCCGCGCAGCCGGAAATCCGCGACCGCCGCTACGTCAACGTCATTGCCCAGGAGTTCGCCGAAGTCTTTCCGGAGTGGGTCCAGCGCAGCGGCGAAAAACTGCCCGGCGCGATGAACCCGGCTGCTGACGCCGGATGCCCCGAAGACGAGATCCTGCAAGTAGACACATATCCGATCACAATCTACACCGCGGCCGCGGTGCAGGAGCTGCACGGCCAGTTGCGCGAACGCGATAAGCGGATTGCAGACCTCGAAGCCCGGCTGGCGCGACTGGAACAGGCCCTGTCGATCGGGGCTGCGGCAGCGTCCCGCGCTCCATAATGTCGCGCGCGGGGCCTGAAGTGGCCAACTCCGCGCTTTGCGTTCGGTTGCTGGCGGGTCGCGCCCTGCGGCGTTTTCGGCGCTGACGTATCACAATCGCACAGTCGGCGTACCGCGAACAGGGATCTCTTCGCCGCAGGGGGCTGATCGTGCCGGGGAAATAAGGGGATCAGGCGGCGCCTTTTTCCGAACGATGATGTGAAAACATCGGTGGCCGGGAACCTTTGCTATCGGATTCCCGGCCGCCGGATTCCTGCCCCTCCCTTTGGTAGAGACCAGCGTGACGCCGCCCGTTCAAGCCGGTCGTGGGAGCCGATCACTCGGCTCAACCTCCCACAATCAGAGAAACAAACGGGTCAATATCGAAGTTGTTCACCAACCCGTCGCCATTGGCGTCCGCGTTCGAAAGCGGACAATTCGGAAATTCATGCACATAGCCTTCGGGATCGACGAGCGCGAGCACGAACGGATCGATGTCGAAGTTGTTGACGAACCCGTCGCAGTTCGTATCGCCGACCTCGAACGGCGGAATTTCGACGTACGCGTTATTCGAAATCGGCGATTGGTCGCTGTCGGTGATGATGCGGCCTGCGATGAACACTCCAGTGCCGGCGGGCAGGCCCGGTGCGCTGCCCCATTGCGAGCCGGGGTCGGCCTTGCGCGGATCGATCGGATCAGACATCAGCACCCACGCTTCGGTGCCGTCGGAGATGCCGTCGCCGTCCGTGTCAGGTTCGTTATTCATCGTAAAATAGGCGAACTCCTCATGATCGCCGAGACCGTCGTGGTCATAGTCGCACTCGGCCGCGAGCGCCAGAATGCCGAGCTGCTGGGTAAAGAACGTGAACGTGTGCTCTTCGCGATTGAGCGACATCAGCGGCTGCTCCAGCAACACCCACGTTTGGTTGAACTCATCCCAGCGGTAGCCGCGCATCGACGATTCGCCCAAGCCACCATAAAGCGAAAGCATCGACTCCGGATAGCGGCATGTCACGGCCACCGGGCGATTCAACATGGGGCCGAGCGACTTCTCGACCTGCATCGCGAACATGGCCTGCTGAACACCGGGGTTGAAACCGACAGGCGGTGGCATGAATGTCGGGGTGTGAACCGCTACCGGCTCGTCTACCGCAAGCGCCTCGCCCGGGACAGTGAATTGAATCTGCACGCCGCCGAGGATGTTGTCATATACACCGCCGAAATGCGACCAGGTGCCGGGCACGACCGGGCTGGTGCCTTCGCATAGATACATGTTCTGCGTGTCGGTCTTACTAGGCGATGTGATTACATATCCATGCCCGAGGCCGACCGTGTTGCCGCCCCAGTCTGCCTGGAAATTGAACATCACGCACGCTGGCGGGCCGTTCCACAGGTCACCAGTTGTGATCGCAGCCATGCCATAGCGATCCGTGACGGCCGAACCCGTGAACACATTCTGCCCATTGCGCGAAACTGTGAAATTAATCGTCTGGTTTGGAATGCCATACGCGACCGGGACGAAGCGCGGCGAGTTCAATCCAGCCGTCAGCCAGGCGCGCATGTACGCGCGGTCCCAGTAGATCATTCCGCCACCCTGGGCGGCCATCACGTTCAGATCGAGATTGATGCCGAATCCGATCACGGCGACGCCCGGCAGTCGTCCCTCAATCGGCGTCGCGGCGCTCCAGTTCGAGTCATCAATTGCAACATCGCTGAAGCGAAATTCATAGCGCGCCGTATCCATTTGCGGATCGCTGAATAACGGCGTGTTCCAGCTCATGTCGATCGTGCCGGGCGGTTGAATTGCCGTCGCTTCAAGATTGATCGGTGGCGGAATGTCGTCGGCCCGGGCGACCGACAGGCTCACCGGCGCCAACAGCGCCGCAGCCGCAAGAATAGTTCTGATCACAGCTCGTGTTTTGCCCGGCGGGTCTTTCGTCGCCGCGGCGAGCATCGACGTGATTTCATTCTTCGTAAACATGGTTGTTCTCCTCGCGACAGGCGGCGTCGGTGCATGACGAGGCGCTCATCGCGTCAGATCGCGCGGATGGACGGGATTTGTTGCCAGCCGCGCGAATCACCGCGTCGCCAGCGCAGGAGACCGTATCGCAAGCAGCGTTCCGAGAAACAGCGATTTGGATTAGCTCGTCACGCCGCGCTGCGTGAGCGTTTTTTCTGCAACGCGAAAGTGGTTTTCCGGCGATAGAGCGGGCCAAGCCGATAGTCGGGTGATCGTTGAAGGGTCACCGGCGTTGCGTACGATCGCGCGCCTTGCGCGGCAATGCGCAATGTATTGTCCGCCACGGGCTGACCGATCAGGAGAAAAAAAATGTTACGTCGCGGCGTTCTTACCATTCGGATCGCCGACTCGCTGACGAAACTCTGCCTCCGTCAGGCCCACGACTTGCACGCGCTTGCGGGCCTGCGTCGTGCCCGCGACAATCGTCACGCATGCATCTTTCACTCCCAGCGCCCGGGCGAGTGCGCGCGTGACGGCCGCGTTCGCTTTGCCGCCCTCGGGCGGGGCGCTGACGGCGATTTTGAGGGCGTCGCCCAGGACGCCGACGATTGCATCGCGCGAGGCGCCCGGCACGACCTTCACGCCGAATTCGACGCCGCCGGAGCGGCTTATGAGCTGAATGGCGTTTGCGTCGATCGGCATGTTGTGTGGTCAGCCCGTTCGTGGATTGAATTTCGGCGGCGCTCGAATTGGCGAACCGCGCCGCGCAACGCATCAGCTGCTCGAACCGTTCGTCGGCGCGAATTCGTCGCCTCGAAACGTATTGCCCAAATAGGCGTCGCGCGCGGCCTGATCGTTGACGATCTGGTGCGGCGTTCCGGTGCTTACGACACGGCCCTGAAAAATCACGTAACTCCGATCAGTTGCTTTCAACGTCGCATGCACGTTGTGATCGGTGATGAGAATTGCGATGCCCTGATCGCGTAATCGGAAGATTTCCGCCCGCAGACCTTCGACAAATTTCGGGTCGATTCCGCTGAACGGCTCGTCCAGAAGAATCAACCGCGGATTTGTAACCAGCGCGCGGGCGATTTCGAGCTTACGTCTCTCGCCGCCGGAAATCACCTTGGCCAGACTGCGGCGAATCTTCTGAAGCCCGAACTGCTCCAGCAATTCCTCGACTTTGCGGCGGCGCTCCACGCGGCTCAATCGCAGCGTCTCACAAATCGCCAGCAAATTGTCCTCGACGGACAATCGCTGAAAAACGCTATGCTCCTGTGACAAATAGCCGATGCCGCGCCGCGCTCGCTGATACATCGGAAGGCCAGTAATGTCAGAACCCATGAATCGAACAGCGCCGGCATCCGCGCTGATCATCCCCACCGTGATGCGAAAACTCGTGGTTTTTCCCGCCCCATTCGGCCCCAATAGGCCGACGATTTCGCCCTCGCCGACGTGGAAGGTCACCTCATCGACAACGCGCCGCCCAGCATACGATTTCACAAGCATTTGCGATTCAAGCAACATCAATCCACCCCGCAACGAGTGATTTTACGCACCGGGCACTATTTGTGGATAAGCTGTGTATAACCATGAATCATCCACCACACTGGACACCACGCCGCGTTCGTCGCTAGCCGAACGACTTTTAGTGTCGTTGCGTTAGGCCAAATTAACTCAACCGCGCACGACATTGAAAAACAAGCAGTTACAACCGAGTCGAATTTGCCCGCTCGTTAAGTCTTCGTGGCCACCGGGCTTCTGACGCGAATTTCACAGACGAAAATTGGCTC
>JAEUIR010000067.1:18691-20266 GCA_016795025.1 Phycisphaerales bacterium | reverse complement strand
CGCGCACCCAATTACCTCATGTTCTCTTTTTTCACTCTGTGCCTCTGAATCTCTGTGGTTCATTCTTCTGTCGCAGGCAATCCGAAGAATCGCTCCGCGTTTGCCGTCGTCGCGCGGGCGAAAGCCGCATAATCCTCTTTTCGGAGCGCCGCCAGAAACCTGGCCGTGTGCGCTACGAACGCTGGTTCATTCGGGCGGATTTTGCGCACCGGCTCCGGCGCGAGATACGGCGCATCCGTCTCCACCATCATACGATCCGGAGGGCACAACAGTGCGGCCGCGCGGATCGCGTCCGCGTTTTTGAACGTTACGACGCCGGTGAACGACAGCCAGAATCCCATGTCCAGCGCGCGCCGGGCCAGCTCCGGCCCACCGGAAAAACAGTGAAACACAACGCGATCGCGCAGGACCGGATATTCCGCGAGCACATCGCAAACGCGCTCTTCCGACTCGCGCGCGTGAATGACCACGGGCCTGCGCACGCGAATAGCCAGCACAAGTTGGCGGCGGAAAACAACCTCTTGAACATCGCGCGGCGCGAAATCGTAATGAAAATCCAGGCCCGTCTCGCCTACGGCCACCAGACGCTCGGGTGAAAGCCCCGAGCCGGCCGGGTCCGCATGCAACTGCTCTAGCGCCCGAAGCTCCTCCTCGTTCGCCCGACCTGCCGCATGCGGGTGGATTCCGGCGGCATGAAAAATCCCAGGCCGAGTCGCCGATAGCGCGATGCCGCGCTGGATATCCGCAATGTCGGTGCCGACGGTGATGCAGCGCATCACGCCTGCCGCCGCGGCGCGCTCCCAAACGGCGTCGATTTGCGGCGCCAGCTCGTCATATGTTAGATGACAGTGCGTATCGATCAGCATTGCGGGCGTCTCCGTCCTGTCTGAAGCGCGCAACACTATCCGAGCGCGGCGCGGTGGTCACGGGCTGCTAGTTCTGGCGTGGGATGCCTGATCAACGCCATAATCCGTCTCCATGCTACGCTTCGCCGCCCGACGATTGCTGACGTTGCCGCTCGTGCTGCTCGCGATGTACGCGGCCGCCGTCGCGCTGATCGCGGCGACGCCGGGCGACCCGCTCGATTCGGGCGATCGGCCACTGCCACCGGATGTTCTGGCCGCGAAGCGCGTGGCGTACAACTATGATCAGCCGTGGCTGATTCGCTATTTCTGGACGTGGCCCCGGCGATTGATCTGGGATGGCGATCTGCCCGCGCACCAATACGAAGACTGGACCGTGGTGGAAATCATGCGGACGGCGCTGCCGGTTTCATTGCAGCTTGGAGTTCTGGCGTTGCCGCTGGCGCTCTTGATCGGTGTCGGGGCGGGGGCGCTGTCGGTGGCGCGGCGCGGCTCGTGGGTCGATCATGCGGCCCTTGGCATCTCGCTCATCGGCATCTCGCTGCCGACCTTTGTGGTTGGATCGGCGTTGATGATCGTATTCGGATTGTGGCTCCGCGCAGCGCCGGTGGGCGGATGGGGGTTGCCGAGCCAGGCATTCCTGCCGGCTCTCACGCTCGCGCTGCCGCACGCCGCATACATCGCGCGCCTGTCGCGGTCGTCGATTCTCGAA
>JAEUIR010000067.1:0-18681 GCA_016795025.1 Phycisphaerales bacterium | reverse complement strand
GAAGCCATGCACGAGGATTACGTCCGCACAGCCCGTGCCAAGGGACTGAGCGAATCGCAGGTGTTGCTGAGGCACGTCCTGCCGAACGCGCGATTGCCGGTGCTGAGCTACCTCGGTCCGGCCGCCGCCGCGATTTTCACCGGCTCGTTCGTCGTCGAAAAAATCTTCGCTATTCCCGGAATGGGAACGCACGTCGTCGAATCAATCGGCAATCGCGACCAGACGCTCATCCTTGCGACTGTCATGGTCTACGGCGCATTCCTTGTTTCGTTCAACCTCGTCGTCGATCTGCTGTACGCGATCCTTGATCCACGAATCCGCGTCGGAGCCGCCACATGACGCCGAACCGGCAACTCACGACTTTCCGGCGATTGTGGGCCGCGCCGCGCGCCCGCTTCGGGCTGATCGTGTTGGGACTCATGTGTGTCGCCTGCTTTGGCTCGTTGGGCTGGTCGCGCACCGCCATGCGGGCGCAGCGATTGGTTGACAGCAGCCGGCCCCCTTTCTGGGCTACGTCGCCCGATCTGAAAAACGATTCAACGTCGCCGCGTTCTGACACCGACCGGGCGGCGGCGCGATATTGGCTGGGTAGCGACGATCTCGGCCGCAGCCTGCTGGCGCGCACGCTGTTTGGCGGCGCACTTTCGCTGACGCTCGGCGCGGTGGCCGCCGCGATTGCCGTCTTCATCGGGACGACGTACGGGCTCATCGCCGGCTATGCCGGCGGACGGTGTGATGCGCTCATGATGCGATTGGTCGATGTGCTTTACGCGCTGCCTTATGTGCTGCTCGTCATGTTGCTGACCATCTCCATCGGCCCGCGCATGGAGCGTGCCGCCGCGGCGCTTCGGCTTTCACCGGAGATCGCCCGCTTCGCTGTGCTGGTATTTGGCATTGGTGGCGTCTCGTGGCTGACAATGGCGCGCGTCGTGCGCGGCCAGGTGTTGTCGCTGCGCGAGCGATCATTCGTCGAGGCGGCGCGTTCGATGGGCACGTCCACCATCACCATTCTCATGCGCCATATTTTGCCGAACACGCTTGCGCCGATCATTGTCTTTGCGACGCTGACAATCCCGCAGGCGATTTTGCAGGAATCTTTTCTGAGTTTTCTTGGCGTCGGCGTTCAGCCGCCGCAAGCCACGTGGGGCTCGCTGGCGGCGGACGGCGTGCGCGGGGTACATTCTGTGCAGATGGACTGGTGGCTGCTGGCGTTTCCGGCGGGCGCACTATCCATAACATTGCTGGCGCTACAATTTGTAGGCGATTCCCTGCGCGATTCGCTGGACGTGCGCGAGCAATGATCGACAAGTTGGAATGCGGATAATGCCGAATTCGAACGGGCTGCGAAGCGGCAAACCGCGCACGGGGTTGAACAATGATTCGGGCGGGCATAGACTGCCCCGCGCACTTGGGGATTAGTGTAACGGTAGCACGACTGACTCTGGATCAGTTAGTCAAGGTTCGAATCCTTGATCCCCAGATGGGATTTGGTCGCCAACGTGCGCGGCAGAGCCGCGCGAAGGCTGGTAAACAAATTCTTCAAAAAAAGGCTGCCAGCGCTCTTAACCAGATTGCTATCCGCCAGCCGGAGCGTATAATACTGGCGTAACGCAATCCTACTCGGTCCCCGGGCCGGACAGCGTTGGCGTACGTGTCCCCCCCCGCACGTCCCGACCGCCGGCCCACTTTTTTGCGCCGATTTTCCATCCGAACGATAACAAGGCACAGATAACGCCGCGCCAGCCTCTCGTAACGCAGCAAGCGCTGCGCGTTGCTTCATGGTCTCCCGCGATTCGCGTCCAATCGCTGCCCCTGCGAATCGTAGAGACTCAGGTCCACATTCAAAATCGACTTCGTAATATGGACGATTTGGCCGGTGTGGAACGAAAGATGTTCCACGATGTGAAATACCGCAACGATTGATCTGATCGCGTAGCCTTGAATATTCACCTCGCGTGCCAGTTTCTCGTCCGAAAGCTCGCGAACAATATCGATTGCGCGACGCACCGTATGTTCAAAATGCGGTACGAGACGCGAATGCTCAAGCGGTTCGCGCCGCGAGAATTCGGCCGGTCGATCCCGTTCGGTTTTTTCCCCGCCCAGCCCGGATACGGCCCATTGCCGGATGTTGCCGGTCAGATGCAGAATCAGGTTGCCGACGGCGTTGCATCGCTCATTCTCGCGCCGCCACATCTGATCCACGTTGAGAATCGCGGCGCACCGCATGACTTGAGCAAGATTCTGCTCCATCTTCTCGCTTGCGTATGTGCGAAACGCCGCCAAGGCTTCATTGGATTGCATGTTTCATCGCCTCACATCGCGGTCCGCGACGCCGCTCCGCCTCACGGCCGCGCCGTTCGCTTGTTTGACACGCGCCCCTCGCCCATTCTACGATTGCCCTCGACACGCGGCCTGAATAATCGTATTGGCGCGGCGACTTCAGCGCGGTGCGTCTTGTGAAACTTAAGAATGGGCGCGGCCGTAAGCGGCGGTGAGGGCGTGATGCTGATCTGCTCGGCGTGGGTTGCTCTAATTTTGTGGCTGAATCCTGCTCCACAAAGCGAGCAGGCGATGCAGTCATCGCTCGATCAATATCGCACGCGCATGGCCGCCAACAAGGTGCAGGACGGCGGCACGGACCATCAGGATGATCGGGGCGGCGCGGCGGCCGGGCGTCCCGTGGCCCAGCCGGCGACGTCGCAGCCCGAATTCGGCCCGCGCGAATCACTGATGACTCAGCCGGCAATGCCCACGTCGCAGCCGACACCGGATGAGATTCTTGACGAGATTCCCGATCCGCGTGACACGTCGCGCGTTTATCGCGAGCGATTGGAGCGGCTCGAAAGAACGTCTCGCGAGCGCCATCAGGTGGAAAGCTATCGCCGCGTCGTCACTCGCGCGGCCGAATTGTGCGGGATGGTGGATCGCGAGCAAAAGGTCGAGTTGACGCTGCTAGAGTGCATTCGCCGCGCGCTCGAGCACAGTTTTACGATTCAGGTCGAATCATACAATCCCGCGATTTCACAGACGCAGATCGTTCAGGCCGAAGCGGCATTCGACGCGGTTTTCTTCCTGGACGCCACGGCGGCACAGGACGACAACCCCACCGGCGTGAAGCGGGTGGACAGCAAATCGGAGACGCGCGCGATCAGCGGCGGAATCCGCAAACTGCTGCCGACCGGCATGACCACATCCGTCTCGCTGCGCCAGAATTTTCTGCGCGGCGAACCGCGCGTCGAGCCGTTTAATCCGCTTTACAACAACGCGTTCACCGTTGAGTTTCGCCAGCCGCTGCTCCGCGGCTTTGGCTTGGATTACAACCGCCGGGCAATCGTGCTGGCGAACATCGGGCGCGACATCGCCCGCGAGCAATTTGCGCAGCGCGTGCAGGATGTGCTGCTGAATGTCGAGCGGGCGTACTGGCAGCTCGCTCGCTTGCGGCGCGACGTAGCCGTGCTGGCCGAGTCGGTCGCGCAAAACCAGATCACTTATCTGGGCATTTTCGACCGTCAGCGCTACGACGCGACGCCCGTGCAGCTCAATAACAGCTTGTCGCAATATCAAAGCCGCTATGTGCAGTTTCTCGAAGCGGTGAAATCGGTCTTCGACGCCGAAGACGCGCTGAAAAACCTGCTGAACGATCCCGACTTGTTGCTCAGCCGCAACATCGAGCTGATCCCGACCGACAGCTTCTTTATGACGCGCTTTGAAGTGGACCTGTTCGCCGAAGTGCGCCGCGCCATCGACTCGCGCAACGAAATCAAGCAGGCCAAGCTCGGAATCGAGCGCTCGCGCGTGGAGACAGCCGCGGCGAAAAATGAAACTTTGCCGCAACTGGACCTGCTGTTCACTTACGAAGTGCGCGGCATCGGCAAAAGCGCCGACAACAGCTTCGACAACCTGACCACCAATCGGTATATCTCTTATTCGGTCGGCGCGCAGTTTCTCTATCCGATCGGCAACCGCGCCGCGCACGCGGCTTTGCGACGCTCGCGCCTTCAGGAATCGCAGGCCGTCGTCACGCTCAACCAAATTACGGACAGCGTGGTGCAGGAAGTCAACAACGCCGTGCGAACGCTCGGCGTCCGCTGGGAACAGGTGCCGCCGCAGTTGCTCGCGGTTCAGGCCGCCGAGCGAAACCTGCGAGCGCTCCAGGCCCGCACGGAGCGCATCGATCCGTCCTACTTGCAAACCGAGCTCAGCGGCGTCGAGCAACTCGCCAGCACGCGGCGCGTGTTGCTGCAAGTGCTGACCGATTACACCATCACCATCGTCGAGTTGGAACGCGCCAAGGGCACGCTGCTCGATTACAACCAGGTCGTCATCGACGATGACCGGCACACCCGTTAGCTCCGCGCACGGAGCGCCGCTGGATCGGCTGCTTTCCGCGCCCTGGCTCGCCGCGATCGTCGGCGCGCTCGTCTACCTCAACGCCACAGGCAACCTGTTCACCTATGACGACGTCGCCATCGTTCAGCAGAACCCGGCTATTCGATCGCCGCTGAATTTCCGCCAGATCTGGCTAACCGACTGGTGGGGACCGTACGCCGCCAAAGAAGCTGACCTGGACAATCCCCGCCGCGACCGCCTGTATCGACCGCTGTCGCTGTTCTCGTTCTCGTTGAATTATGCGCTGCATGGCGAATCGCCACGCGGCTATCACATTGCCAACCTCGCGCTTCACTCACTCGCATGCTACCTGGTGTGGGTGTTGATTTTTCGGCTGTTGGCCGATCGTTCGGTCGCGGCGGCCACGGCGCTCCTGTTCGCGGTGCACCCCGTGCATTGCGAAGCTGTCGCCGGGATTGTCGGCCGAGCCGAAGTGCTCGCGGCCCTGTTTCTTCTCGGCGGCTGCATCGCTCTCTTGCCAGCCAATCGAATCGTGGGCGGCGGGCGCACGGCGATCGCGGCCGGAATGTTTTTGTTGGCGCTGTTGTCGAAAGAGACGGCCATCTGCTATCTCGCGCTGGCGCTGATCGTGCTGCATTCCGGTCAACCGGCCGGCGCGGCCGCCCCGCTGCGCTGGTGGGCGCCGCGCGTTGCGATTCTGCTCATGCCGTTGTTCGTGTACCTGCCGCTTCGCATCTATGCCCTTCAAGGAAATCTCATCCGCGACCGCGCCGTGCCGGTAGTCATGAACCCCGTCGCATGGGCCACCGGCGTCGATCGCATTCTCGCGCCGTTCACCATCATCGGCCATTACACCCGCCAGTTGCTCATGCCCGATCGGCTCATCAGCGACTATGGCGTCGATGTCATCAACCCCGATCACGGCCCGAACGGCTACACCGTTGTCGGGTTGGCGGTGACAGCGGCGATGGGGGCGGCGCTTGCCGGCTATGCGCGCTCGCGCGGAACTTGGCGCAATTTCGCGGTTCTTGCGGCCGCGTCGATCGCCAGCTATGCGCTGATATCAAACACGGTGCTGCTCATCGGCGTCGCGGCCGCCGAGCGGCTCATGTATTGGCCTTCGGCGCCGTTGCTGGCGATGGCGGCGCTCGCGGCGCTGACAATCTGGCGACGATTTTGTCAGCCGGGACAGGCCCTGGAGCGCGTGGCGGGCTTGCTGCGCGTCGCGGCACTGCTCATGCTCGCGGCCCTCGCCATTCGCGCGGGCGTCCGCAATGCCGATTGGTATGACAATCTGATGCTCTTCCAGCGCGACGCCATCGCCGCGCCGGAGAACCATATTTTGAATCGCTCGGCCGCTCGCACGCTGCTCGTGAAAGCTCATCATACCCCGCTCGACTCGGAGCGCCGGCGATTACTCGTGCAAGCCGAGAAATATGCGCTGCGCGCCAAGCAGATCGCCCCGCGAGAAGCCGACAACCTGGACGTGCTCGCTCGCATCTACCTGGCGACGGGCGACCGCGATAAAGCACTTGAGTACGCGCGAATCGCCGCGGATTTGAACCCAAACCATCGCCCGACGCGCATCCTGCTCGACGAACTGACCGCGGCGACCGCCAAGGCTTCGACCGAACGAATCGCCGCGCTGCACGACCATCTATCCGCCAACCCAGGCGATGTCGCCGCTCGCGTCGAGTTAGCGCAACTGCTGCTTTCCACGGGGCAAAATCGCGAGGCACTCAAGGCGGCGCAACAGGCCGCCGAGCAGGCGCCGGATAATCCAGCCGCGCTGTCGATTTACGCGGAATTGCTTGTACTCTCCGAAAGCGAAGAAAAAGCGGTTCAGGTTTATCGACGCGTAATTGAGCTGACGCCGAACGATTGGCGAGCGCACGCGAACTTGGCGCACATGCTGTCAGGCCCCGACCCGCAGGCCGCGCTTCGACACGCGCAACGCGCAATGGAGCTGAACCCCACGGATGTTCGAACGCACATCAACTATGCGGAGTCGCTGGCGATCAACAACCGCGTTGAAGAGGCCATTCGGCACTTTCGTCGAATCTACGAAGGGCTTGCCGCGGACGACCCGCTTCGTCCGGTGGCCGCCGGTCGCATTCGCGATCTGAGCGCGATCGGAAAGTGACCGCGTTCAGCCGCGTATAATCGCTCGTCACGAAAGAGGTGCGGCGGGAGATGGCCTTGCGACTGACAATACTCGGCTCCGGCACATCCCACGGTGTGCCGATGATCGCTTGCGATTGCGCGGTTTGCACATCCGCCGACCTACATGATCAGCGCACGCGGTGCAGCGCCGTATTCTCCTTCGACGGCGCATCGGCGCTGATCGACACTTCGCCGGAGCTGCGCCTGCAATGCCTCGCCGGCAAAATCGCGCGCGTGGACACGGTGTTTTACACTCATCATCACGCGGATCATGTCACGGGGCTGGATGACCTGCGGCGGTTTAACTGGTTGCAGCAATCGGCGCTGCCGCTTTACGCGAACGCACGCACGCTCGCGCGGCTGCGAGCGATGTTTGATTATGCGTTCGACCATGACCCCGCCTACCCAAGCGCGAAGCCCGAGCTTATTCCAAACCACCTGAACGGGCCGGTGCGGGTCGGCGAACGCGAGGTGATCCCTATCCCGTATATGCACGGCCCGCTGCCCGTACTGGGATTTCGCGTCGGAGCGGTGGCCTACTGCCCGGATTGCAGTCACATCCCCGAAGAGACGCGCCCGCTACTTCGCGGTCTCGACGTACTGGTGCTCGATGCGCTGCGGCGCCGCCCGCATCCCACGCATTTCACGCTTGAGCAGGCGGTGCGCGAAGCAAGGCGGATCGGAGCGGCGAGGACGTATTTCACGCACATCGCGCACGAATTGAAACACGCGGAAACGAACGCGGAACTGCCGCGCGGAATGCAACTCGCCTACGACGGATTGGTGATCGACAGCGAGTAAGCGCCTTCGGCGCACTCAGCCTATTCGCGCTCGATCAGGCGCGCTTGGCCCGACGAAGCAGCGCCGTGGATTCCGGCAGCCGCACGAGCGCTCCGAGCAGCAGAAACAGCACGGCGCCGATGCCCAGCGCGCCGAGCGTCTCGATCGACCGAGCGACGATTCGCGGCAGCTTCACCGCGTCAATCCACGCATGCCACCAAGGCAGCGCGCTCCACACCAGTGCGGCGCAAACAGCGCCGATGACCAACATTCGCGCGAGAGCGCTTAGCATGGCCGCGTCGAAGATGCTCACGCTTTTTCGTCGTTGCAAGAGAATCAGCCCGGCGATGTTCGCGATGCCATACGTGATCGACGACGCGATCGCGAATGCCGACTCGCGAATCTGCGGAATCCACACCAAACCGACGCTGATCGCGATGTTCAGCGGCAGCACGGCGCAACTAATCATCAGCGGAGTTCGCGCGTCGCCCAGGCTGTAATAGGCCCTCTGCACGATGTGCTGCGCGCAGAACGCCCACAGGCCAAACCCATACCACGACAGCACGCGCGCGGTCCGTGCCGTGTCGGCCGCGTCGAAATTGCGATATTCGAACAGCAGCCGCACGATCGGTTCGGCGAGCACAATCATCAGGCAACCGGCCAGCACACCCTCGAACACGGCCATGCGAAACAAGGCGCGCACTTCGCTCGACCACGGCGTCCAATCACCGCGCGCGGCGTAGCGGCTGAAGGCCGGCAGGGCGGCCGTCGCCAGCGAGATCGCCAGCACGCCGAGCGGAAACTGATAGAGCCGCTGCGCATACCCCACCGCGGAGAGCGCGCCGTCGGTAAGCGGATAAGCAATTGTCATCCCAAACAAATGAATTGCCGCGTCCGCAGGCATGGCCGGCGTCCGCGTCAACAGGACGCAAATCTGCGCGTCCAGAAATGCGCCGATCGCCAGCAATCCCTGCCCCAGCGCAACCGGCGGCATGAGTCGAAGCATTCCCGCGACGGCCGGATCGCGCGGCGCAAATTCCCAGCGCAGCTCGACGCCCGCCGAACGCAGCGCCGGCCAGAGAAAAACAAGCTGCAAAAACCCCGCCACGACCACGCTGAGCGCGACGCCGAATACATCGCGCTCGGGCACGCCGCCGCCAACGGCCGGCCCGACCCACACGATGCCCACGATCATGCACACGTTTAGAACCACCGACGCCAGCGCGCCGGGCACGAAGCTGCCTACGCAATTCAAGATCGCGGCCAACAGCGCCAGCACGCAGATCGTCACCATGAACGGCAGCATCAGCGCGGTCAGTGACAAAAGCAGGCGGCGCTCATGAGCCGCCGAGTCGCTCATCATCCACGCCAGCAACAGGCCCATTTCGATCACGAGGAATATTACGATGAGTGTGGTGGTCAGCAGCGCGAGCGTGCGGCCGAGCAGTTTCCACGCGGCTGTTCGCCCTTCGCGTTCAAGCGTCTGCGTGAACGTGGGAACAAAAACGGGCGAGAGTCCGCCCTCGCCAAACAGGCGGCGAAAGAGATTTGGAAGAGCGAAGGCGTACGTGAACGCGTCCTGCACCCATCCGAGCGCGAATGTTTGCACCAGCAGGATGTCGCGAACCAGGCCGGTGATGCGCGAGCCGAGCGTGCTGATGGCGATGCGCTTGGCGGACGAGAGAATGGAGCGCGGCTGCGATGCGGCCGGCATTTCAGCAGGGGCAGGCTCGCTGGTCGGCTGGCGCATGGCATGGGAGTGTATCGCGGGCAACCGCGGTTTTGCAGTTCATCGACCGCGCAACGAATCCGGCGGCCAGGCGCTTTCGCGCTCGACCGCCGGATTGATTTTGTTGGGGCTGAGGACTCGCGGCCGTTTGCCGGATTAGTCGCGCCGCAGCATCGAATCGTCGATCAGGCCTGCGCCCTCCTCGCCGGAGTGCAGACCGCCGCGGCGCTGCTTGCGCTCTTTCTTCGGCTTGGCGGATTCGTCGCCGGCATCGCCGGTTCCGGTTTCCTCGGCCCACTTCGCGCGTTTGCGCGACAGGCCGATCTTGCGTTCGCTGGTGTCGACGCGAAGAATCTTCACGTCAATTTCGTCGCCGATCTTCACCTCGTCTTCGGGGTTTTCGACCTTGTGCTCCGATAGCTCCGAAACGTGGAGCAGGCCCTCGAGATCCGGCTCAAGCTCGACAAACACACCAAAGTTCGTGATCTTCGTCACCTTGCCGCGAACAACCATGCCCGGCTGATAACGCTCCGGAATCGCACGCAGCCACGGATCCTCGGCCATCTGCTTGAGGCCGAGCGCGATCCGCATCTTTTCCTGATCGACAGTCAGCACGACGCAGCGCAGGCGATCGCCTTTTTTGACCATCTCCGACGGATGGCTGACCTTCTTGGTCCAGCTCATGTCGCTCACATGCAACAGGCCGTCGATGCCCTCCTCGATCTCGATGAATGCGCCGTAGTTTGTGAGGTTGCGAACCGCGCCCTCGACGACCGTGCCCGGCGGATATTTCTGCGCCACCATCGTCCAGGGGTTGATCTCGATCTGCTTCATGCCGAGCGAGATTTCCTGCTTGTCCGCGTTCACTTCCAAAACGACCACTTCGACGACGTCGCCGGCCTTCACCAGCTCTGACGGATGGTTGATGCGCCGCGTCCAGCTCATTTCGCTGATGTGAACCAGCCCCTCGATGCCCGGTTCGAGCTTCACGAACGCGCCATAGTTGGTGATGTTCACCACTTCGCCGCGGATGCGCGAGCCGACCGGGTACTTTTCGGCCGAGCGCTGCCACGGATTTTCTTCTTTCTGTTTCAGGCCGAGCGCGATCTTCTCTTTTTCGCGATCGACGTTGAGCACCATGATTTCGATTTCCTGGTCGATCTTCAGCACCTGGCTCGGATGCTCCACACGATCCCAGGACATATCGGTGACGTGCAGCAGGCCGTCGATTCCGCCGAGATCGACGAACGCACCGAAATCGGCGATGTTCTTGACGATGCCCTTGCGGATTTGGCCGGGCTGAATCTCGCCCAACAAACGCTCTTTCGATCGGGCGCGATCTTCTTCCAGCAGCTTTCGCCGTGAAATCACGATATTGCGGCGCTCTTTGTCGATCTTGAGCACCTTCGCGTCGATCGTTTGGCCGATGTATTCACCCACGTCAGCCGGCCGGCGGATATCGACTTGCGAGGCGGGCAGGAACACGGGCACGCCGATGTCCACGAGCAAGCCGCCCTTGATCTTGCGCAGCACTCGGCCGGAGCAGTTATCGCCTTCCTTGCACGTCTCTACGATGCGGCGCCAGGCGAGAATGCGATCGGCACGGCGCTTCGACAGGATGACCATCCCGGTTTCGGGTTCGACCTCGTCCAGCAAAACGTCAACGTTGTCGCCGATGCGGCATTGCGCTGCATCATCCCATTCATCGAGGCCGACGACGCCTTCGCTCTTAAGACCCACATCGAGAATCACATCGGTGCCGACGATGTTGACGATACGCGCTTTCATGATGGCGCTGTCGCCCACCGTGCTTGGCGCACGATCAAGAATTCGATCCATGCCGGATTCGGTGGTCAGGTCGCCCAGCGCGGCCTGAAGCTGAGAGTCGAATTCCGTGTCCGCGATTTCGAGATCGCGCAAAAGATTGGCATCAACCATGTTTGAACGATTTCCCGCTACTGCCCTGCGATGTCAAAGACGACCGGCCGCACCCGCCAGCGCGATTCCCGCCGCCCCACTACGCCTTAGGAAACATCGCCGCTCGCCGCGGACCGCCGCGGCAACATGAGAGGCGAACCAAGGATCGTACCGCGCATGTCCGAAGCAGACCAGAAGGGGGTTGGCGACGGTTCCTTCAAAAGCCGCAGAGCTGCGCCGCTTCGGAAATCACGGAAACGCTCGATTATTAGATGCCGATAAAGATGGGCATCCCCTGAACGCCGGGCAGCGAGATTTCACCGTCGCGAAATTTCGGCCCGCAACGAAGAATTAACCTGGGAAATCCCGCCGCCCGGGCGCGCAGATTGCCACATGGTTCCCAGCGAACACACGATTCGGCTCTCGCCAAGGCGCGAGCTCGACTTCGGCCGTTCGCCGGCGTTCTTGCATCGCCCCGCCGCGTTGCCTATGCTGCAAAGTGGCGGAGTGCATCGCGCGGCCGGAACCGTCGCCGCGTCGCTGCGTATGACTGTTGGTGATCGAATACGCCGCGAAATGACACCGCCGCTTTTGGAGCCGTGAAATGGCCGCTACGCAGACGAATGGTGCTCCCGCCGAAAATCTCGACCCGAAACCGCATCTAAAAATCTGGATGAACGGCAAAATCGTCCCGGTCGGCGATGCGAAAATCAGCGTATTCGATCACGGCCTGCTCTACGGTGACGGCGTCTTCGAGGGTATCCGCAGCTACAACGGCCGCATCTTCGAGCGCCACGCGCATCTGCGCCGATTCTTTAATTCGGCCAAGGGCATTCTGCTCAAGATGCCCATGAGTTATGAGGAAATCGACCGCGGCATGGACGACGCGCTGGAGGCCAACGGCCTGCTCACGCCCGAGCGGGACGCGTACATTCGCCTGGTGGCGACGCGCGGCGTTGGTCTTCTCGGCATTTCGCCGAAACGCGCCTGGCACCCGACAGTTTACATCATCGCCGACACGATCCAGATGTACCCTCGCGATCTGTACGAAAGCGGTATGCCCGTAATCATCAGTTCGTATACGCGAAATCTATCGAATGCGATGCCGCCGCAGATCAAGTCGTTGAATTATCTGAATAACATTCTCGCCAAGACCGAAGCGCTCGAAGCGGGCGTTTCCGAAGCCGTCATGCTCAATCATCAGGGATTCGTGGCTGAGGCCACCGGCGACAATCTGTTCATCGTTCGTAACGGCCAATTGCAAACCCCGCCGATATCGGCCGGTATCCTCGAAGGCATCACGCGCGCGACGATCATCAATCTTGCCCGCGACATGGGCATCGAGGTTGTGGAAAAAGACATCGTGCGCATGGAGCTCTACACCGCCGACGAAATGTTCCTGACCGGCACCGGCGCTGAAGTGATCGGCGTGATCAGCGTAGACAAGCGCACCGTGGGCGACGGCAGGATCGGGCCGCTTACCCGGCAACTGATGAAAGCCTATCAGGAAAAAGTGCGCTCGGCCCCCGCGCCAGTGATCGCGGAGCCTGAGCTTTCCACCGCGCCGGCGTAGCTCGACAATCGCCGGCGAGCGAATCAAGGGCTTGAAAAGCCGGGCGCGACTGCGATTTTCAGTATCTCGTCACACACCCAGACGCGGCCCCGTTGTCGACCTGTGAATTCTCGAAGCAGCCCCGCCGTCTCAAGTTTGCGCACGGTTTTGGTTGCCGTTGGTTCCGATTTTTGTAAGTGCCGCGCTGCCAGCTTCATGATGAGGGGCGATTCAAAAAGCAAATCAACCAGCGCTGACAGAATGAATGCCCAATAATCACGATATTTCGGTCGTTAGGTCGTTTGGATTCATTGGCGGCACTCTGGTATCAAAATTTCTTACCTTATGCCTCCGCTCAGGAAAATATTCCCACCTTTTTTATTAACGCGCCGAAGCGGTCGCGCCTGCCCGCCCCCCAAAAAATCGGGGCGCCGAGCACAACCGGCCCGACGCCCCTTGCGACGCGACACACAGGACCAATCAAATCAACCCAGTCAACACAGCCTTCAGCGGCCGCCGCGACGTCATTTCTTGATTGACCTCAGCGGCGAACTTCGACAACCGAAACGCGCGAATGACTTCGCCCAAATCGCGACGCCCGGCTTTCGGCATGCACATTGGCCACACCGCGGCGCACCGGACCGCTGATCGCGATTCCCACGCCGTCGCTCTCGGCCCGCGCGTGGTACCGAGCGTCGCTGATCGCCTGCACGCGGCTATCCGATCGGCCGAACCAGCTATGCGAAACCGATTCGCTCACGCTGTTCGCATCGCCGCCAAACGCTCCCTGGCTGATCGCGCGACTGTCGCTATGGGCCTCGCCAAATTCACTCAGCGATTCGGAAAGCGAGCGGCTGCTGGCCATGCCGTTGAACACGCCATCGGCGATGGCTTCGCTGTTGCTGTCCGCAACGCCGCCGATGGTCGTCGCCACCGCTTCGCTGTCCGCCAGCGCCGCGCCGCCCCGCAGCGCTCGAGCATCCGCATTCGAGGTCGCTCGCGCAACGCCGCGATCCGCAACCGCCACCGCGCGACTGTCGGCCATCGCGTTGCGCCGCGCGGTCGCATTGCTGTCGGCGTCCGCTCGTCCGCCGCGAGTCGCGCCGGCGATCGCGGTCGATCGCGCGTTGCCCGACGCCGTCGCGGTCGCCTGCGCCGAGCCGCCGTTCGACGCGATCGACACGGCCGTGGCTTCGCCCGCAAGCGATGCCATATTCAAACTCAGCGCCACACCTGCCAGGTTCATCAACATGCGTTTCATGGTTCGACTCCCGGTCGCTTGGTTTCATTCGATTCGCCCGCGCTTCGATCGGCGGGCCGGTGTGTTCGACGCGAGCTGGGCCGCAAATATTCATCGCGGCGCGTGCGGATTTTCGTCAACCTCCCGGATATGCTGCGCCTGAGAAATGCGCGGAAAATGGGTGTGAATAAAGTGACCGGCCGAATCGTCGATGCAGAGGAGCAGGCCCGAATCGAACGCGCCGCGAGCGGCGATCGCACGGCGCAGCGCGAGCTGTTCGATTTGCACCGCGATGCGGCATATGCGGCGGCCTTGCGGATTACCGGACGACACGAGGACGCGCTCGACGCCGTCCAGGACAGCTTTATCAAGGCGTTCGAAAATCTCGCGACGTTTCAACGCGATGCCGGCTTTCGCACCTGGCTCGTTCGTATCGCCTCCAATCGCTCGCTCGATCTGTTGCGGGCCCGCAAGGTGCGGCTCGCGGTTTCGATCGATCGCGATGATGAGAGCGGCCCGCATCCGGTAGAGCCGACGGCCGACGATCCCGCGCCAGGGTCGAATCTAGAGCGCGACGAAACGCTGGCGAGAATGCGGCGGGCGATCACGGCTCTCCCAGAAGAGCATCGCGTGGTGTTTACGCTGTTCGCGGACGCGGAGATGTCGTACGGCGAAATCGCCGCGGCACTGGAGATCCCGATTGGAACCGTGATGAGTCGTTTGTTTCACGCGCGAAAGAAGCTGGCCGCCGTGCTGACCGACCTCGCGCCGGCGAAAGGCAGGCAATGACCACTGGCTGCAACGAGCATCGCGAAACGCTGGCAGCGCTCTCTGGCGGGGCGCTCGATGCAATTGCGCCGCGCGCCATTGAGCAGTTTGGGCGACATCTGGCCGACTGCCCGCGGTGTGCAGCCGCGCTGGCCGGCGTCCGCGCGAACGACGACGCGGACAGCGTGATATCGCTGGCCGCGAAGAGCGCTCCTCAAATGTTCGCTCGCGACGCCGACAGGATTTGGCGCGCCGTCAGTACGGCGAACGCCGAAGCGGCGCGCCTGCGGCTGTTTCGCCGCGGATTACGCCTTGGCTCACCTTTGGCCGCCGTCGCCGCGTGCGCACTGATGGTGACGCTGTGGCACGGGCTTCAGCCCGCGCCTCAGAAAGCGTGGGGGTTCGAAGCCGCGAGCTGGGTGGAGGTCGACGGCGTCGAGGTCTTCGACGATCATTCCGGAATCTTCGTATCGAGCGGTGGCGATGACATGCTGCCGTTCATCTGGGTGATCGACGAAAACGGAGACGAGTCATGACACCTCGATGGCGTTTGGCCGGCTTGGTCGCGATCTGTTGCGTGCTGCTTGCGCCCGTGCCAATCCGCGCGGGCGAAGACAAGGATTTCGACGTACAGATTCTCGCCATTCGCGCGACCACCGCGAACAGCGAGGTTTCGCCGGAGCTAAAAGATCTGGCTGAAAAGCTCAGCAAGCAGTTCAAGTACACGGGATTCAAACTCGAAAAAAAGGCTGCCGGCCAGGCGAAAATCGACAAGGCGTTTGAGGCGGAACTGATCGAAAACTATTCGGCCGAAGTAACGCCGCGCGAGTTGAAGGACGACCGTGTAAAAATGAATCTGAAAGTCACGCGGCGCGAGGACGGCAAGCCCAAGACCAAGCTCAAGACTGACCTGACCACCGAGCGGGGCAAGTTCGTGCTGGTCGGCGTCGAAAAACTGGGCAAAGACGAGTTCTTAATTATCGCCGCAGCCGTGCGCTAAATCCCAAGCTCTTCCCAAACGCTGTTGGTCGAAATATCATCGGTCGCGCGGAAGTAATCATCAAAACACTCGCGCCGCTCGACACGCAGGCGATCAATCGGGCCGACCAGCCCTTCCGCGAGCGTCCGTCGCCCATGGTCCGTCAGCCGCGTGAGTACGCGCGCCAGCAGCTCTTCAAGCAACACCAGATCGTGATGTTTGCCCAGCAGCTCCTGAAGATGCTTGAGCCTTGCCATAAGCCGCGCCGCGCCGCCCGCGATCATCGGCTCCAAAAGCTCTACCGCATAGCGCAACCGCTTAACCGCGATGCGCTGCGCGTGCAGCTCTTCGGCTACCTCGCGCTCTCGCAGCCGCGACGTATCGTCAAATGCCGTCCGCACCATCGGCGAAAGCGCTTCCTGAACCATGACTCGCGCATTGTGCGATTGGGCGATTTCGGCCCGCCGCGTCAGGTCACGAATCTGCCGGCCTAAGCCATGCAAATCGCACCCGCCGACCGCCTGCATCATCTCTACGCGCTCCTGCCCCCGCCGGGCATCGATTAACTCCAGAACATGCTCGATCGCCGCGAGCTCTGGCACGCGGATCGTTGCGGCGTGGATTCGCGCGAGCGACTCAGCATGCACGTCCCATTCGCGAGTCGAACCTAATCCTCGTGTCAATTTTCGAACCCGCCTCTCACAGCGTCTCGCGAGTTTCTCGGGCAGAAACTGCCGAAACACGCGAAGTGCCGCGCGGAGCCGGCGCGTGGCGACCCGCATGTCATGCAGTGCTTCGGCCGATTCCTCGCCATGCAGATTCGCTTCGTGTGCGCTCACCGCCTTAAAGCGCTTCCATAGCGATCGCCGCACAAACTCCACAGGTTCGAGCGGAGGCGCGCTGTCCGCGCGGGCGGCGCCGTCTCTCGTCCGATCGTCCGAAGCTGGAGCGTCCATGCCAATAGCCCCCGGTTCGTTTATCACAACGGGGTTGGTCATTTTTTTTCTGCCCTCCGGGTCACGGCCACATGACGGGGGCCGCACAAAAAACAGCGTGCGGCCGTGATCGATCGATTGCTACAATAGCATAACGACGCCGAAGTTGGATTCGGCTCGTTGCGTGGAATTGTGCCCAGGCGGGTTCATCGTGGGTTGGCAGGATCGCGATTATTCGCAGTACCTCGACGACGGCCCGGCCGTATTTTCCGCTCGCCCGATTCGGCGAAACCGCGCGGCGCTTGCGCTGCTCATCGTCCACATCGCGGCGGCGGTTGTGCTTCTCAGTCTGATGTTCGCCGGAACGAATCTGGGGGCGGCTCAGCTCGCAATTGCCGCCCCCGATCCCGCCTGGTGGACCATTCTGACTCATCCTTTCGCCAGCGTTGATTTTTTCCGTGTGTTGCTCACGTGTCTAATCCTGTGGGTGATCGCTCCCAGAATCGAGGAAATTTTCGGCCGGACGCGATTGCTGCAGTCGTACTTTCTCGGAAACGTCGCCGCGGGCGCTGTGTTCTGGAGCGTGGCGCGGGTTCGGCCATCCTGGACCGGGCAGCCGCTTGACTATCCTGTCGGAGCAGGCATCGCCTGGTTGGTCTTGTATTGGCAGCTTGCCCGACACGAAATGACTATGATTGTCGGCAAGCCGTTGCGCGTCGGCCATGTCATCGCGGCTATCGGCGGAATCATGGTCCTACTTGCACTGGCAGTGAGCGGTCTTGGTGCGATCGGTTGGCTGGTCGCCGCGGTTGTGGGCGGAGCCGCCGGGATCCTTCAGCCGTTGCAACTGAATATCCGGCTTCCGCGGCGGCGACCGCGCATCGTTCATCCACCCGAACCAACGCTGTCTTACAAGCTCGAAAGCCGGGACACTCGCCCCGTCGCGACGGAGCGAGAACTGGACCAGCTTTTGGCGAAAATCAGCAAAGACGGATTAGAATCGCTGACGCCCAAAGACCGTGCAAGGCTCGAAGTATTGCGCCAAATGAAGCTGCGGCACGAAATTTAGAGCACTACACGTTGCGCGCATTAGATCTGATCGGCACGGCCCAGCACGGGCTACCGACGCTTTCTCGAATTGAAGTTGCTTATCCGGACTACGCTTGGTTGCTCATCGCAGCTTCCACAATGGCCGATAAGTTACTGATTAGTCCGTGCTTAGTAAGCTGACTGGAACGTACTCGGCTGGAAACGCGGAGAATGCGGATTGAGCCGGCGCTTCGCAAAGTTCCCTATCGAAACCGCGTTTCGCCCGCTATACTTGTATAAATCAGCGCTGAAGTTGGCCATTGGACGCAACCAATTTCAGCGTAACGAGTTGTAATCAATGAACGCCCAACCGGCTGCCCAGTTAATCCGCAAAATCCTGCTGGTGGAATCGAGCGAAACCGCCGATCCCGCCATGCTCAGCGCGCTTGACGCGCTCGGCGACGTTTCAACCGTGCGCACGAACGACCAGGAACTGAAAGCGCTCGCATCAGGCGAATTCGACCTGATTGTCCACGCCGCCCGGCGCGACCCGGAAGCGAATCCCGAGGCAATTGTTCTCACCGGCCGCATCCTCACCCGGCTCGGGCGCGGGCTGGGCCTAGTCTCTGCGGAAAACGGCTTCCGATGGGCCAACGAAATCGTGGCCGCGTTGCCGGAGCAAGCCCGCGACGCGATTCAACACGAGGCTCAGAAGCTGATCTCTCAGATATCGAAGCATGGCGCGATGTACGCGGTGGGTTGGTGTCGAATCACAGACAACAATCAAACGCGATTCCTCGAAATCACCGCCTGCCCGTACACCGACCCCACCTCCGCAGCCGACAACTTCCTCACGCTGATCCGCGACACGACTGACGACCACCTGATTCAACAGCGCATCAACGCGATCGAAGCCGCCGGCCAGGAGCTCGTTCGTCTCGATCCCGAGGCATTCGGCCAGATGGAAGTCGGAGAACGCCTTGAGGTGTTGGAAGACAAGATCATCCGCTACTGCCGCGATATGCTCCATTTTGACCATTTTGTGATTCGCGTACTCGATCCGAAGACGAATCACCTGGATTGCGTGGTCGGCGGCGGCATGTCGGAGAAGGCGCGGAATCTGTGCATTCGCGCCGAAGAATCAGGCCAGGGCATTTCCGGCCGGGTGGCCGCGACCGGCAAGGCGATTATCGTCGGCGATGTGCGTAACGAGCCGCTGTATCTCCCCGGTCTCGAAGG
>JAEUIR010000066.1:19996-20275 GCA_016795025.1 Phycisphaerales bacterium | reverse complement strand
TGGGAATGGTCGCGCCGGCTCGATTGGAGCTATTACAGCAAGGGGCCGCTGGTGGCTTACATCATTGCGGGCAGCAGAGCGTTGCTCGGCGAATGGTCGATGCGCATCGTGGGCAGCGAAATGCTGGCGGTGCGCGTGCCGGCGATCCTGCTTTCCGCATGCACCAGCGCGGGAATATATGTGCTCACTCGCAATTGCCTTCAATCTTCCTGGTCGGCTTTCGTCGCAGTTGCGTCGCTGTTGACGATTCCGTTGATGGTGGCCGGTTCGTTCTTGATG
>JAEUIR010000066.1:6933-19986 GCA_016795025.1 Phycisphaerales bacterium | reverse complement strand
AACGAACAAGCCAGACGCAAGTATGCAGAAAACTCGCGTGGCCTGGAGAAGGCCAGACAATGGCTGCAGGAACAGGATCCAGCGCCGCTCATCGCCTGCTGGACGTGGACGCTGGTGCTCATTGAACGGTCGCTTCACACAAACCGGATGCGCGGGTGGATCGCCGCTGGCATGCTCATAGCCATCGGCATTCTCGCCAAATACACGATGGTGCTGATTGCGCCCGTCGTGTTATTGACGCTGATGATGGCTCCGCGATTGCGGAATCGTCTTCGGCAGCCCGGCATCTACGTATGCGCCGCGATCGGACTGACGGGATTCGTGCCGATACTGATCTGGAACATGCAACACGGTTGGGTAAGCTTTCGGCATATGGCCGGTCAGGCTGGTGTGGGCGGGGCAGGTCTGCGTCCGCTTGGACTTCTTGAGTATGTAGCCGGACAGGCAATCGTGCTCAATCCATTTTGGCTGCTTCTGCTAGCGCCGGCAATCGGAGAGTGGCTTCGACGTCCGGCGGCCCGCGCGGACGAAACTCACTCTGAACATTCCATGCGCTATCTGCTCTCCGCGGCGATCGTGCCCTGGCTATTCTTTGTGCCGTTCAGCTTTGTCACGAAGATTCAACCCAATTGGCCGGCGCCGGCAACCATCGCGGCGATTCCGCTGGTAATCGGCTGGGGGCGACGGCGCATGAAGAACACCGACTCGCTCGTGGCGTTTCGAAGCACTCTGATAACGGGCGCGGCGACCGGATTGCTTACGGGCCTTGTGCTGCATCGAACCGAGCTGTTGCTTCCGCTACTTCGGTTTGCCGCGCGCGCCGCGCCGTCATGGGAGTTGACGCCAGCCGCCAAATTCGATCCGACTTCGCGTCTGCGCGGCTGGTCGAAGCTTGCCGCCATCGACGGTATCTTGGCTCACGAAGCCGCTGACGGGCGCGATCCATTCATCATGACGGATGACTATCAATTGGCCAGCCAGATTGCTTTCTATTGCCCGAGTCATCCACGCGTGTTTTGCGCGCAAGCGGCCCTTGGCCAGCGACAATCTCAGTATGACATCTGGCCCAATCCGATTCGTGATGCGGAGCAGTTCATCGGCCGGACCTGCATTTACGTCGGTCAGTTAGACGCTCGCGTCACCGAAGAAGGCGGCAAGCACGCAGCGCTTCCAGGGTTGCGCAAGATTGCGACGATCGAACATTTCGTGGACGGTCTGCGATACCAGTTGTGGCCCGTCTTTGCTTGCGACGCATATGCGGGTTTCTCGGTTCCGAGCGATCGTCATACTCGCTATTGAGGCATCATCTTGCGAAGCCCAGTCGCTTCAAATGGAATGTTGAACTCGACCTCGCTATCGTGGCTGCGCAAGCGCGCTGCTCGACGAGTCGCGCTAACCGGCATCGCGCTGTGCGTGGTCGCCGGTGGATTTCTCGGGCTGGATCGGTGGGTTTATGAAAACATATCGCTGCGCCTCAATACGCCGTCGCCGACCGACTCCGATTTTTATCACCTGACAATTCCCATCTGGGACGCGATTCGTTTTTATCCGCATATCGTCGGTGCGGCGATTACTTTTGTTGCAATTGTCGCCGTCCGGCGAAACGGAATCAGACGAGCGAATGTGGCGCTCGCGGCGGGACTGTTCTCGGCATTTGCCGCTCACTTTGCCCAAGAAGCCGTAGGGCGTTACAGGCCAAATCATTCACAGACGGGCCGAGAGTTTGCAGCGCCACTGAGCGGATTGCGTCACAAAATTGCTGCCGGCTTTCCTTCCGGCGAAGTCGCAACCGCGTGCGCAATGACCTGGTTGCTGAGCCGCGAATTTCGGCGTTTGCAAGGCGTGTTCGTCGCTCTGGCGATCGCGACGGCTGTGGCGCGGTGCGCATTTGGAATGCATTATCTCAGCGATGTCGTATTTGGCGGGCTCTTCGGTTTTTGGTTGTGCGCGGCTGTGCAATGGGCGACTCTCAAAGGACTGCGCGCTGCGCGGCGTGTCATGCCGCGCGCAGCAGTCGCCGCTCGTTGAGCGACGCGCTCACGCGATCCAGCACGACCGCGACGATAATCACCACGCCCTTGATGATCTCGCTGTAGTTCATGTCGATCTCAAGCACCAATATGCCGTTGGTAATGAGCTGAATCACCAGCGCGCCAAGCAGCGCGCCAATGGCCGTGCCGCGGCCGCCCGTCAGGCTTGCGCCCCCCACCACCGCCGCCGCGATCACGTCCAACTCGTAGCCACGCCCGGTGGACGAATCGGCCGAGCCGAAAACACCGAGTGCGATGACCGCCGCGATGCCTCCGCACAGCCCACAAAGTGTGTACGCCAGCACCTTTGCCCGTCCGACATGCACACCCGAGTAGCGCGCCGCGACTTCGTTGCCGCCGATGGCGTAATTCTTGCGGCCGGCGACGGTATATCGCAGAAAAACAAAACCGGCCGCGACAACGCAGAGCATCAGAATCAGCGGAAAATAGGTGATATCCAACCATGTGCCGCGGAAGACCACGCCGAACTGCTCCGGAAAATCGGTGATGGCCTGTGCTTTGGTGCGCACAAACGCGATTCCGCGAAAAATCAGCATTGTGCCCAGCGTGATGATGAACGGGTGAACTCGCAGCAAAACCACCAACAACCCGTTTGCTGCGCCGCACGCCGCGCCGACCGCCACTGTGATTGCGATGCCGATGGCCGTGACCCAACCAGCCGCACCGCCGCCGTGCGGGCTGGTCGGTCCATAAGCCTGAAGAAATAATGCCCCGGACACGGCGGCCAGACAATAAATCGCGCCGATCGAGAGGTCGATTCCGCCGGCAATGATGAGGATCGTCGCGCCGACCGCCATCACAGCCGTCCACGAGCAGTATTTCAACACGTTATCGAGATTCGCGCGTTGAAAGAACTTATTCACCTCGACCTGACGGACTTCGCCGGTCTGCGGATCACGCTGGCGCTTCTGCACGCTGCCGCCAAATGCGGAAAGCAATATGCAAAGCGCGACGATGACGGCCACGAGGCCGAATTCCTGAGCGGCGAAGAGCCTGGACAATCGGGCCATGCGATCCTTTCGCAGGATTTCCGGATTCGGGTTACGGCTTTCCGGTTGTCACGAGCGTTAGGGGTTTGCCAGCCGCCGTCTCGACATGCGCACCAAAGCCCCAATCGCCGCCGCCTTGATTGATCTTGAGCAACAGCGTGTTCGGTCCCTGTTTCAGTCGGATCGGAATCACGTCCTGTTTTGGCGCGTACGGTCGGCCGATGTTATTGCGGTGAATTTCGACGCCATTCAGCCAAACGACGACGCCGTCATCGCTGCCCAGCGCGAGCTGCGCCTGCATTTCGTTCGGCGCGATGAGCGAAGTCGCCGCATAGGCCACGGCGTTGTCAATGCGTTTGCCAAAAACGGTGTGCAGATGCACGAAAAACTCATCCGCGACATTGGATTTCTCGTTCAGTGGCCGCGTCACCTCGCGCCAACGCAGCGGCGCGCCGTCTTTTCCCGTGTACTCCGCAGCAAGATTGATGCCTTGCTCCGGCGGATAGGGTGTTGCGAGTGACTTTTCGTAATTCGCATCAAACGGGCCGATGACCCACCATTGATTGATGGAGGGAAAAATCGTGCGCGAAATCGGCAGGATCAGTTTCGTGTCCGCCAGCGACAAATTGACGCTCGCGCGCAGGACGGCCGTTTGAGGCGGACTGTCAACTGAAAGCGCTATTCGCTTCTCGTCTGCCGGCTCGGTGCGCCACGGCGCGTCAATTTCCGCCGCCACGTTGAATGTCAAATCGCCGGCGGCGTCGAACGCGGGCGCGCCCACGTCCACATTCGCCTGCACCGTCGTACGCATTGAATCGCCGTACGCGCTCACACGGGGCTCCGAAAATCGAACCGCGATCGGAATTTCCATCATGCGCAACAACGCGGCGCAGCGATCCGTCGCTGAAAGTGCTTCACTTCGGCTGACCGCGCGAATCGCCTCTTGCCAATGCGCATCAGCCCGTGACAGCAACTCCCGAGCTTGGGAAGGCTCGCCAGCCAGCGCACCTCCGAGCGCGGCCAAGTCCCGCAGCGCTTGTGGCGCGTTCGTCCCCATTTTGCTCAGCAGGATGTTGGCGAAATCGTGCCGTCCGCGAATCCCGCGCGCCAGCGGTGCTTCATCATCCCAGATGCCGGTGAATTTTAGGGAGACCTTATGCTCCTGCGAAGTCGCCAACATCGGCGTGTGCACGACGACCGCGAGCGAGAACGTGTCGTACCACCAACCCACTTTTCCGGGGCCATCAGTCCGCGCCAGCATTTGACCATCCACGCTGATTTCGCCCGGCGGTAGCGAATCCCGAAAACGAAATTCGTAGCGGCGTTGCTTCAGCGCTCCGTCGAAATCGCCGCTCATTGCGCCGATCACAACCTGTCGCGCGCCCTGATCGACGATGTGTTGAATCGGTGTCCATGCGCAGCGCTTATTCAAATAATCAGAAGTGACGCCATCGTCTTCATAGATGCTGGTCGCGCCGCTGAAACCGTTGACGATATTTAGCACCAACGGGTCAAGCGGCGCTTCGTCGACGCGCAGCCGCGACGTTTGCATGGGGATGATGGCGCCGGCCTGCGTGAAAATCGGAATCTCATCGAGCGGAACAAAAATCAACGCATAAGCCGGACCTTCGTATCGACGCCCACTGTGCCAATAGGTCCATTCTCCCGGCGGAATCCAGACGCGCACTTCGGCGCACCGGCTCCAATCACTGCGCGGCTGTGTAACCGGCGCGACCATCATCTGATCGCCGAACAAATATTGCCCACCGTTTTCATACGCCTCATCAAGCTCAGGCCAGGCGTAGTACAGCGGGCGCACGAGCGGAACCGCCATGTCGTGACAGCGGCGCATCGCGGTATAGATGTATGGCACGAGCTGATAGCGCAAGTGAAACGCGCCGCGCATCGCGTGGAAATACTCTTCGGGGAATTTCCAGATGCGCCGCTCGGCCTCGGCATTTTTTGTTGTGTGCGTGCGCAGCGCGGGGCTGAGCGCGCCCCATTGCACCCAGCGTGTGTATAGCTCCGGCTCGACATTTCCTGGCTGGTGTCCGCCGATGTCGTGGCTCCAGAATGTAAACCCCACATTCCCAGCGGTAGCCGTGAAATAGGGCTGAAACGCCAGCGACGGCCAGTCGCAATAGGTATCCCCCGAAAACCCGATCTGGTAGCGGTGATTGCCGAGCCCGCCCCAGCGGCTGAACAGCATCGGCCGAAGCGGCGCGCGATCTGGGTTGCGCTCCATGTCGGACCAGTGCAGATAGTTCAGCCACGGCAGCGGGTCGAGCCCCGGAATGTTGGTTTCGCGGCTTTGCTGATAGTCCATCCACCAGAAGTCGATTCCCATGCGCTCGAGTGGATGATGCAGATATTTGAAGTAAGCCTCGACATAGCGGCGATCGGTCGGAGCAAACGCGATGCGCTCGATCGTTGCGGGATCAAATCCCAGAGCCTTCGCGAAATCAGTGAATGCGGTCTCGTGCTTGCCCACGCCTTCGGCCGGGTGGAGATTCAGCGTGGCCCGCAGACCCTGTTGCTTCACCCACGCGAGGAATCCGGGGGGATCAGGAAAGTACCCGGGGTTCCAGGTGTAGCCTGTCCAGCCGTCAAGATGCCAATCCATGTCGATGACGAGCACGTCGAGCGGCACGTGGTTATCGTTGAATTCATTGACCAACTCGCGCAGCTCGGCGTCGCGATAAGCCCAGTAGCGGGACCACCACGCGCCCAGCGCATAGCGCGGCGGCAGCGGAATCTTGCCCGCAACAAGCGTGAAATCGCGGAGCGCTTGCTGGTAGTCATGGCCATAGCCGAAAAAATACCAATCAGAATTTGTCGTCGGCGCCGGCCGCGCGATGGCCCACGGCCAGTCTGAGCTGTCGAACAACGGGCGTGCGCTGTCATCCACCAGCACCCAGCCGTCACGCGATACCAGACCCGGTTCGAGCGGACACGCGCCGGAAACACCGTCGAGCGTGCGCGTCGTTCCGCGGAGATTGCGGCCTTCCGGCGTCCCCGGCCGCCATGTGACCGTTTGCCCCGCGACCATCAGCTCGATCGAGAGCGAGTCGGCCGTTAGCGCCTCGCTCTGGAGTTTGTAGCGCAGTTTGAGATCGCGCGTTTGAATGGTCAGCCAACCGTCCTGAGTCGACTTTCTGATTTCGGGTACGGGCAGTTGACGATTTATGAACGCATAAGAGGCGCGATCTTCAAACTTGCCGTCCGGCGCCCACTCGATTCGGATCAGCGCGGGAGTGAGGATACTGAAGCGAGCGTGATCGACGACGATGCAGGCTGCTGGATCAGCTTTCGGCTGCTGAGCTCGACCGGCGCTTACGAATAACGCTGCGGCGATCAACGCCGCGAGCGCGGCGGAACTACGGACGTGCTTGAGCGGTTGCTGCATGTGTCGCCTCGATCATCAAAAGCCTGACATTGCAAAAAAACGGCTGGACGTGTGGCAACATAATTGGGGATTGGAGATCGCGAAAGCGCTTGGCACGAATCAATTTTCGCGACGCACTATCCGACCTGACAGCGTGGACAAAAATGCGTGCCCCGCTGCCCCACAACGATTCGCACGATCGCTGCGCCGCAAACGCGGCAAGGTTCATCCCCACGGCCATACACGCGGAGATGGTCCTGCATGCCGCCATCCGGATAGATCCAATCGATCGACGTTCCGTTGCGGCGAATGGCCTCGCGCAGCACCGCGCGCACCGCGCGGCAAAGCCGCTGAACGCCGGCGGCCCGAACGCGGTCAGCGCGCGCCAGCGGGTGCAAACCGGCACGGAAAAGAGACTCATCCACATAGATATTGCCAAGACCCGCGATCAAGGTTTGATCGAGCAACAGAGGTTTCAGGGCCCGCTTCCGCGCATGGAGCAGCGCGGCGAGATACGACGGCGTAAATTCGTCCGAAAGCGGCTCGACGCCAAGCTCAGCGTCGAGCTCCGCCAGGTTTGAAATCCACCGAATCCGCCCGAACTTTCGCGCGTCGCAAAACCACAGGCGGCGGAGATTGCTCTCGTCGCGATCGCCGGCCGCCGCGGGCTCGAATTCCCAGATCGCGCGCACATGCGGCGAAGGCGCGGCATTCGCGGGCGCCCACTCCATTCGCCCGCTCATGCGCAAATGCACAAGGAGAACGCCGTCGTCCAGGCGCCAAACGATGTATTTTCCCCGCCGGGAGACTTCGCGCACCACGCGGCCAACCAGCGCAGACTGCACGCGGCGAACGCTCGGCGAAACCTGCCTCGGCCAAAGCGAGCGAAAATCGCACACGCGTCGGCCGGTGATCGTCGGACGAAGCGTGCGGACGACGGTTTCAACTTCGGGCAACTCGGGCATCGATTGCGCTCTCGCGGACAGAAGTGCGTGCCGCGTTGTCCGGACCACGATTCGTTCAATCGGCCTATCGCACACGCGGCAAGGCTCATCCGTGCGCCCGTAAACCCGCGGGTGATTCTACATGCCGCCATCCGGGTAAATCCAATCAATCGACGTGCCGTTGCGACGATTCGTCTCGCGAAGCACCGCGCGCACCGATCGGCACAGGCGTCGGGCACGATCGGGGCAGACGCGGTCGGCTCGGCTCAGCGGGTGTAGCCCGGCGCGGAAGAGCGATTCGTCTGCATAGATGTTGCCCAATCCGGTGATGACGGATTGATGCAAGAGCAGAGGCTTGAGCGCACGTCTCCAGGATCAGCCAGCCGTCCGCGGTTGATTTTCGAATCTCGGGTACAGGCGAGCCGCGGTTGATGAACGCATGCGACGCCCGGTCTTCGAGCTTCCCATCGGGCGACCCTTCGATACGGATCAGCGCCGGCGAGCGCCCCACTCCCGCAACACGTCGCTCCAGAACTCGCGCCGCTCGCCCTCCGGGTGCGTGGCGGCAAGCCCGATGATCGCGTATTCGAGATTTGCGCGCCAGTGCGGAGACACGCCATCGGAGAGAAGTTGTGCGGTGGCGCTCGCTGACGGAGCGCCGCCTCCCAATCCCGCCGCTTCGCCGCCGCCGCACGCGCCGCTGCACGGACACGCGTCAGAGCAGCAGCCCGCGCTCACACGCTCTACGAAGGGGTCGAGGTCGAAGTTGTTGACCAGCCCGTCGCATTGCAATCCGCATGCCAGTCGCGGCTTGCGTCGAGACCCGGAAAAGCCGCGTCATAGGCCGGCGGGTCGGTCAACGCCATGACGAATGGATCAATGTCGAAATTATTCAAAAGCCCGCTGTTGTCCATATCGCCCCGGCAGCAGGTGATCTCCCAGATGCCAAATCCCTGTCCATTACCGGTGTATGGACTGCTCGACCCGACTGTTACGGTCGCCCCGCTTTGCCAATCGTGCCCCGCATCCCAGCCGTCGTAGTCGATCGCGATCGCTGCGCTTGACGCCATTGCGCCGTCAATGTCGATTTCGGGCCCGGAGACGCCGTTCAATAGCGACTGATTCACGCGAATCTGGCCGACCAGGTTCCCCAGCACCAAGATCCTGCCCGAAACGTCATTCGAGCAAACTGCAATTCCCCGCAGCTCGTTGACAACGCGAATTGTGCCCGCATGCGCCGCGACGACTCGAAAATCCGCGTTGTCCACAAGATTGTGGCCAATATTGACTTCACCCGATGAGGTGATTTTGACCTCCAATATCCAAATCATATTGGTTGCCGGTTGGCAAATGGATCAAATCGTAGATGTTGAGACGCCCGGCCAGATTGCCGTTGACATAAGATCGACCCAGATTGTGACTGCTTGCAAAAACCGTGACGCCGTTTGGAATCGAGCCGGTCAGTTTTAGCTCAAATTGACCAAATGGATCGGCGTTCGCCATCGAATCAAGATCGACCGTGCCAACGACATCACGCCCTTGAAGATCGATGATCAACTGTCCACTCGGGGCGCCAGAAACCCATGTCGTAAGAACGCCACGGATGTCGATTGGATTCCCCGCGCCAAAAACCGGAAAATCTTGGTATCGGATATACCAAAGACCAGGCCACCTTAATGTCAGTATACCGAATTGTGAATCAAAGGAATATGCGTTGCTCGGCGGGTTTTGGGCGTTTCGCGTAAACGCAACATACCCACCGCCGCCTGTCGTAAACTGAAGTACGGTCGCCCAAGAGTCAAATGTTCCAAGTGAGGCGAGAGCAACGAATGCAACAAGTACAGAACGATTCATCGACATCTCCAAAGTAGTAATGTCCCAAGCAGCAAACACGCATGCGGCTCAGGAACAAGCGCCGCTTCGACAAAATCCCACGCGGAGAGCGAGCTATACGTACCTACAATCGCGTCGCCAAAGGCAATGCGCGGCACTTGTCCCCAGGCGGATCCGCGGAACTCGCCAGTGAATGCGAATTCGCCGTCCACCCAGAATGAATACGTCTGAAAGTTCGCCGTCAAAATCTCATAGTCGTGCGCCATTCCGGAATCAATGGCATACTCATGCAGGACTCGTCCACCACGATCAAGTCCTTCTGTCACAGTATCCGTTCCAATAATGAACTCGATCGCTTGGCTGGTAGGTGCTGCTAGGAACAGCACGACATCCGTCAGTAAGAGATCGCCGTGATCCTCCAGAGTCTGCATTCGCCAGCTAATGCGCAGTGGATTTCGCTCGCTGGGCTCAACATTCCCCAAATAGAAATTGTACGTATCGCTGATCAACTCAGACGCGCGCGTGTCCAAACGTAGAGTACTGTCGGACAGTTCTCGCACCTCCGCCCCATCAGGGTCGAACAGCCAGCGCTCCCACCCTTGCTCTTCAGGAAACACATCCGCGTCGTAGCGGACCAAAATCTCGGCGAAACAGAGCGGCAACGCTCCCACGATTCCGTAAACGAGAGACGCAATCAGGCTGCTCCGCATCATGGCGCCACTCCCAGATCAATTGCTGCACAATCGCTCAGGCGCGACGTTCGCGTTCGGAGGTTGATCTCACCGGGTCGCCGGCCCCACAACGAGGGAACAACGGGATTGAGAAAGCGGCATGATTCCGATCGCAAAAAAGCCATATCGATTATGCTCCTATAACCTATAGCCCCACCATCGTTGTGAAGTCAAGTCGCGGCCGAGATTGAATCGGAGATCTGATCTGTTGAACAGAACCACAATCGTAAGAAAACGATCGCGGGGCTGCGCGAAACCACTTAGAACCTATCCCAAAACTACGGAACGCAACCCTGTCGTATTGGAAACGAGCGTGTATTCCAGCAACCGCTCCCTTACGGTCGCGGCTCTGATCGGAGTTTGGGGATAGGTTCTTATGTAACGGGCGCGGCTCTGTTCGTACTCATGGGAAAAACTCTCACCCGCCCGAAAGCAGCGCCACGAACGGATCGATGTCGAAGTTGTTCACATTGCCATCGCCGTTGACATCGGCGTTTGAAAGCGAGCAATTCGGAAACGCGTTCTGATACGCGACTGCATCCGTAAGCGCCAACACGAACGGATCAATGTCGAAATTGTTCACCGCCCCGTCGCAATTCATGTCACCCGCCGCGAACGGCGAATCGCTGGCCACAATAACGCCGTCCGTATTCGGCGATGGCGCCAGGCCGCGCCGCAGCGCGGGATGCATGGCGAGCATCGAAACCGGCCGCCCCGTGTCAAGCTGCTCCTCGATCGCCATCGTGGCGGCGTCGATCTTGACGTAATACCCCGTCAAGGTCATGCCAACGCGCCGTCCGGGACCGATCGACACTGTGTAATTTCCACCGGTCGCGTACAGCTTTGTGCCGTCATTCGACAATCGCATCCCCGCGAAATACTGGGGCAACGCCACAAAACCAGTCACCGCCCCGGCCGGAAGCGATACGACCGAGATGCGCGATGTTCCGAACTCCGAGACATACAGCTTCGAATGATCCGGCGCGACGGCCAGCTCAAACGGCTGATCACCGACATTCACGGTTCCAATGACGGATGACGCCGCCCCCGCGTTACTCACGATTGAAACTGAGTCGTCGTTTTTATTGGCGACGTAGATGCGCGAGTCATCCGGCGAAAATACAGCCCGCGCGGGAAACGTGCCCACGGACAGACGCCGCGACTCGGTCCACGTCGCCGTATTGATGATGCTGATGTTGTTGTCAAATGAGTTGCAGGTTACGAGCGTCGCGCCATCATGGCTGAGCGTCATTCCGCTCACTTGCTGATACAGATAGCCGACCGCCCCCATGTTGCCCGTGAGCAACTTCCCGCCGACGGGCGCAGCCGTGTTGAGATCGACGCGCCATACGCCATCGCCATCCGCCACGACCGCGACATACGCGTATTGCCCGTTGGGCGAAATCTCGACTTCAGAGCCGCGGCGCGAAATCGTGGACTCCACCGCAATTTGCGATGGCAGATCGAATATCGTGAGGTAGTTTGAGTCGAGGTTGGCGACGACGACTTTCGAATCGTCGGGTGTGATCGCGACCTCGCCCGGACGATCTCCCGAAGCGAAAGAAACGCCGGACATTTCGGGCGGATCGGTCGAAAACAAGCAGACTGAGTCGCTATGTATTCCGGCGACCGCGCCAAATGTCCCATCGGCGGAAATCGCGGCGGTGCGCGTTTTGTCAAACTCGGGCGGCGGACCGGATGGCAGCCAACTCTCCAGCGTGGACGAGGCGCCATCCGTGCTGACGGTCAGCATGTCTTCGCCGAACGTCGTCGCGACCATCACCCCGCGGGCGTTCACCGGCGAGTGCGCCCCAATGGCCGTGCTGACGCGATTGTTCGTGTTGGCGACCAGCGTTTCGGATGCGTAGCTCACGACCGCGCCGGCAAACCCGACGCAAAGCGCGTAGTTTCCGTCGGCGGTGGTCAGCAGTTGATTGACGCTGAGCGTGTTGATGTTCGGCGACACCATCCCCGTCGTAAGTTGAACGATGCGGCACTCGTTCAGCAGCACGACAATCGCTTTTGTGCCGGCATGATTGATCGCGATCGGGCCGGACAGGTTTGCGCCCACGTTAATCGTCAATGCGATGCTCTGCGTCGCGATGTCGATCACTGATACTGTATTTGCTGAACCCGCATGCGCGACGGCAGCCCTGGACCTGCTCGGATTGACTGCCACGGCGCGCGGAGAAGCGGCTGACGGCACGTTGTTCACAACTCCGGTGTTGGTGTCGATGAATTGAAGCCGGTTATTGAAGTAATCCGGATTCAACAGTACGCCGCCGCCGACATGCTCGAATTCGCTGAAGAAAAACTGTATCGCGCCGGCTTCGAAATTCACCGCCAATCCGCCGGTGAAACCAACGCCGTTGATGCGCCGCAGTTCGCTCGCGGCGGCCACGTCGATTACCGACACGCTTCCGCTGACAAGATTGCCGATCGCGGCAATATTGCCGACCAGGAAACGCGCCACGCCGGGTTGGTCGCCGACGGGAACTGTCGCGGTTTCGTCCAGCAACGTGAGATCGACGATTGATGCGGTGTCTTCCCAGAGATTTGCGGTGATTGCGAATTGGCCGTCCGAAGAGATGGCGACTGATTGCGGCGAACCGCTCAGGGCGATGTCCGCAACGACGTCCTGCGTTTCCGCGTCAAACAAGACGAGGTTTCGCGTCTCGCGATGCGCAACGATAAACCTCGACCCGTCGGGATAGAACGCGACCGCGGAAGGCGAATCGCCTTCTCCGTTCAGCGCCGTCGTCAGAAATGACGCGGTCATGCTGTTTCCGGCTGCGCCGCCGGGGTCGCTTGAATCGCCCCCATTCGCCAGTTCGCACGGATCGAAGTCGAATCGCACCAACCGAGCGTCAGCTTCCGGCGAGACGATGGCATTGCCATCCCCCGCACATACGACGATTTCGCCGTTATTCGCCGAGTCGGCAAGGATATTCGCCGATCCAAGAACAGCGCTGGATGCGAAAATGAGAATTCGTGTATTGAGGATTCGTTTCACAGCGCGCTCCGTTCTGGCGTAGAGCCTCGAAGATACTTGTACGAATCAACCGGGAGCATCGGCGTCTCGCCGGTGCGGAAGCCGGTGTGGGAGCATCGGCCTCTCGC
>JAEUIR010000066.1:0-6924 GCA_016795025.1 Phycisphaerales bacterium | reverse complement strand
TTTTCCACTGCGCGCGCCTTTGGGGGGTCTCGCCGCTATTAATTTTTTACTAAACACCGGGGCGAATGGGCTCCTCGCGGTGGGGGAAGCTTTTTTTCGCACCGGCGAGACGCCGATGCTCCCCTCCAACCGGTTAAATTATTGTGAGCCACTTCCTAATCCATGTACGGCAAATCTGCATTAACCGCCCGTCAACAACAACACGAACGGATCAATGTCAAAGTTGTTGACGATTCCGTCGCCGTTCACGTCGGCGTTACTGACGTCGCATCCCGGAAAGGCGGCGCCATACGCATCGGGATCGGTCAGGGCCAGCACAAACGGGTCGATGTCGAAGTTATTCACATTGCCATCGCAATTCAGGTCGCCGGGTGGCTGAGAGCACAGCCCGACGATGCAAGCCACGCCACCGCCCTGAAACGCGCCGCCGAAGGACACACAGTCGGCCTCGCTGACAATCGAGCAATCGCCCGATGCGAAACAGCACGCGCCGTCCTGCGGCGGGCCGCCGCCGATGTAGGCATCAAAACTCGCGGAGCGCGTCCCCGCCGGCGAATTGCCGGATAAGGGGGCATCGCCGAAACCGAATTCGACCAGATCCACCGGCGGCGTGTTGCAATCGACGCCGCCTTCGCCGAATTCCAGCCACACCGTCGTCGGCCCGACGGACAACAGATCCACCCAACCCAGTAATACGTGGCCGCCTTCGACATCATCCGTCACAAAGCCATCGTCGTGCGGAAAACGCCGCACGCCGTATGTCGGCAGGATGGACAAGAGAAAGAAGTCGCCGCCCGGAGCCTGCGCCGTGCTCCAGCGATCGCGCGGCGTTCCCGATACGATCGCGCTTGGGTTGAACGCGCCCGCGTCAAGCAGCGATGTCGCACCGTCGTAACGAACGCGGACGCTGATTGCGAACCAGCGCATGGTTGTTGTTCCATCGAGCGCCTGCGCCCAGACGTAAATGCGATTCTGGCCGATGGGAAACGCGGGGATCGACTGGGCGGGAATCGGTTGCGGCGAGGGAATGGGCGTCGTCCAGCCATCCGCTGAAAGATAAACACGAAGTCGCTGCTGCGCATGAAGCGCCGCGCAGCATGTTGAGCAAACTGCCCCGATCGCCAGACCGCGCGGAACCTTATTCAATCTCATTGTTCAATCTCCCTCGCCAGACGATGTTGACCGCAGCCATCGCACCATCACCGCGCGCAGTTCAGTTTAGCGAATAGGGCTTGAAATCCATCGCGATATTTTGGCTTAATCCGGCGCGATGGGCGCTTTCAGTTGCGACTCAAGCTCTGAAATTCGCTTTTCGAGCTTGCGGATTTTCTCGCTCATTTCCGGCAATCGAGCGATGTAGAAAAACTGGCGCTTGGCCTCGGCAATCGGAACTGCCGGCGCGCCCAGGACCGTCACGCCGTCGGAGACATGATTCACCACGCCGGCTTTAGCGCCCACCGTCACGCGATCGCCGATTCGCACATGACCGACGACGCCTGCCTGTCCCGCCATCGTCACATGGTCGCCGACATGCACGGACCCCGCGATGCCCACCTGCGCCACAAACAGGCAATGCTCGCCGATTTGAGCCCCGTGTCCGATCGCGATGAGGTTGCTCATTTTTGTGCCCGCGGCGATGCGGGTGCGCCCCAGCGTCGCGCGGTCGATCGAGCAATTCGATCCGATTTCGACATCGTCGCCGATCTCGACGATGCCGATCTGCGGAATTTTGACCCACCTGCCGTTCACGGGCGCGTAACCCAGACCGTCCTCGCCAACCACTGTACCGGCATGAATTGTTACGCGACTGCCGAGAATCGAATCCTCATATATCACCACATTGGGGTATAACACGACATCATCCCCAATGCGGCAGCGCGGACCGATGTACACACCCGGATAAATCACGGCGTTGCGGCCGATGCGCGCCTCGCTCGCGATCGTCGCGCCTGCATGAATCGTCGCGCTTTCACCAATCTCGGCGCTGGGCGAAATCGAAGCGTTGCACGGCTCAACCGCCGGACGCGCGTGCTTTCGATACCCGTACATATCGACGATCAGGGCGGTGATCGCCGCGTATGGGTCGGCCACGCGGATCAGTGTCAGGTGCGACGGCGCGGCGACATCCGGCTTGACCACCACTGTGTTCGCGCGCGTGGAAGCGAGAAAACGCTCATATTTTGGGTTCGCGAGAAATGAAACGTCGCCATCCGTCGCATCTTCCAGCGTGGCGATTCCGCGAACAGTAGCGTCGTCGCGGCCAACCAGCTCTGGCTGCATGCCGTACTTACGCAAAATTGTGCAGAGATCGGACAGCGTTCGTTGCATCGGGACTCGAACCAACGCAGAGCCCGCGCTGCCCGGCTGACGCTCGCGACATGCGAAGCGCGACCAGACCCGCTCTGCCGAGGCGATTATACGAGTGGTGGCTAATGACCGTCAAAAAAGTGCGATAACTCGCGGATTTAACGTCCGAAGCGCCGATTGAGGAGGCTGCCGAAGCTCAGGAGTGGGCTTCGCGCGAATGATGGAAGTGCCACAGTCCGCGCTATTTGCGACCCAATAGCTTCTTGAGCAAGCCGCCGCCCTGCCGCTTCTCGCTGGCGGCGGCATCGCCACCGATCAGCTTCTTCGCGACCTGCTGAATCGCGAGGCGCGCCGGGCTGTTCGGAGCGCCATACACGATCGGATGCCCCAGATCGCGCGATTCGGTCACGCGCTTGTAATCATTCGGAATAGCGGCGAACACCGGCTGCTTGATGTGCTTTTCCAGTTCCTCGAGCGTAAAACGCTCATGGCTCGCCTGGGCCCGGTTCACGATAACCTCGATGTGGTCGCGCGGAACGCCGGCATGCACCAGACACTCGAGAATCCTCAACGAATTGCGCACGAACGGCACGGATAGCTGCGTCACGATCAGGAAGCGGTCGATTCTGTTCACGGCCGCGGAAGTGATTGAAAACATGACTCGCGGCAGATCCACCACCGCGAAGGGGCACACCTCGCATATCACCCCCAACATTGCCTCAATGCCTTCAGCGGTGATCTGATAAACGTCCTCGATTTTCTCAGGGCGGGCCAACATGTATACGTTGCCGGGCAGCTTTTCGATCGCGTTTTCCAGCATCGCGCGATCGACCTCGATCCCTTCGCGGCACACGTCGGCAATGCTGTATTTCGGCTTGCAGTCAAACGCGCAGGCCACGTCGCCGAGCTCCAGATTCAAATCCACGATCGCGGCCGGGCGATTCGCCAGATGCGCCAATTCCGCGGCGAGATTGCACGCCAGCGTGGTGCATCCAGCGCCACCCGCCGCGCCGATGATCCCGAAGCGCTGCTGAACGATGCTCGCTGCCGGCGAAAGCGACGCGCGAATTCTCTCAAATGCCCCGCTCAGTTCCTGCGCATCGATGGGAACTCGCACAAATTGCGAACAACCCGCGCGCATCGCCGCGATAATCGTGTCAGGATCGGCCTTGGCGCTCAGCGCAACGATCGCGGTTTTCGACGCAACCTCCGCGATGCGTTGACAGATCAGCTCCGGATTCGGCAACGCGTCCCAGCGAACCACGATCGCATCGGCTTCCTGAGCGCTAATCGCCGTTTGCAGCGTTTCCCACTGTTCGTATGTTCCGCTGATGACCACGGAATCGAGCGCGTCGAATGCGGATCGCACCCCCGCAAAGCCGTTGCGATTGGGATCCAAATAATACGCTCGAACCGTGACTGCCATCGGCTGACTCCGAAAAATGGCCGCGCGATGGCCAGTGAATCCCGCACTCGCGGCGCGCAAACCGTATGTTGCATCGGCCGGATCAATCCTCCATTCAAGCAGTGAGAAATGCACGGGTATCGGCACGATTCGACACACCATTTGCCGCCCGAAAAAAAAGCACGGCGCTCGTCGCGCCGTGCCATTCAAAATGTTGCAGGCATGTTCTGCGCGGTTGAATTCCCCACGCAAAAGCGCGAAAGGTCACCTGCGTCCCGCGGCAAATAGCTCCGCCACCCGATCCCAGTTCACGACATTCCACCATGCGGCGATGTAATCCGGCCGACGGTTCTGATAGTTCAAATAGTACGCGTGCTCCCAAACATCCAGCCCGAGAATTGGCACATGCCCCTGCATCAGCGGCGAATCCTGGTTCGGAAGGTTGTAGACCGTCAGCTTGTTTCCGCCGTCGATCACCAGCCAGGCCCACCCGCTGCCGAAACGCGTTGTGGCCGCGTTCGCGAATTGATCCTTGAATTTCGCGAACGACTCGAACGACGATTTGATCGCGTCAGCCAATGCGCCGCCCGGCTCGCCACCTTTGCCGGGCCCCATGATCTGCCAGAACAACGAGTGATTCGCGTGCCCGCCGGCATTGTTGATCACGGTCTGGCGGATGGCTTCCGGGACAGTCGAGATTTCGCGCAGCAACCGCTCCACCGGCTTGGCCGCGAGTTCGGCATGGCTCTCCAGCGCTTTGTTTACGTTGTTGATATACGCCTGATGATGCTTGGTATGGTGGATTTCCATCGTTCGAGCGTCGATGTGCGGCTCGAGTGCGTTCAGTGCATATGGCAGCGGCGGAAGCGTGTATGCCATTGTTGGCTCCTTGCGTACATGGCTCTTCGGCAATCGTCCGTGGCGTCGCGCCGATTGATCTCGCCCGCGTACGGCAGGCCCCGGCAGCGAACACCGGACAAATAATATGCCAAAAATCGACAACCGGTGCGAAGTTTCGATGGCGAATCGCGTTGACGCCGCGTCGCCGGCTTTCGACAATGCGACAAATGTCCGGTCCGTACTTTCATCCTCTTATCAACGCAAGCCAGGCGGGTGAGCCGTGAAAAGCTGGGAAGTGCTGCGCGTCGCGGTCGATCGTGTCGGTGTGAAGGCGGTTGCCGCTCGACTGAATCTCAGCACGGCGATGGTTTACAAATGGTGCCAGGAGCCGACACAGGAAGACGTCGATTCCTCCGGCGCGCTCAATCCGCTCGATCGAATCAAGACGATTCTTGAACTCACCGAGGATGCCCGCATCGCGAACTGGCTGTGCAATATCGCCGACGGTTTTTACGTCGCAAACCCGCATGTTCAGCCACGCGAGCAGGGCGAGCAGTTGCTGGCGGCCACACAGCGAATGGTGCAGGATTTCGGCGATCTGCTTCGAGAAGTCAGCCGTAGCGCCGAAAATGACGGGACCATCTCGCACGATGAGGCGATTCGCATTCGCCAATCATGGGAAACGTTGAAAGGTCAGGCGGAAAGCTTTGTGGTGGCCTGCGAACGAGGTCAATACCGCCAGCGCTGACGCGGCGCACATGTCGCTTCGTTCAGGGTTCCGAGGCCCGCATTCGTTATTTTTCTGACCACCATGCCGCATGCGCCGTCGGCAGTTCATGATCGATCAACCTTCGCTCCCGCTCGAAATCGGCGGGCGTCCACGGTTTCCCGCTTTGAGATTGCGATATCAGGGCACGCGCCGCCGCCTGAAGTGTGTTGCGCCAGGGAAACGTCCGCGACCCCGCATCCCAAATGACCTGAATCTCCAGCGATTCCTGGCGCGTCAACGCCTGGAGAATTCGCTGGTCGGTGTTCGTCGCCGCGTTGATCCAGCGATGAAACGTGGTCAGATTCGATTTTCCGAGCCGCGCCATCAGCGCTCCGAGCACGACATTGCCTCGCTGCCACGCGGAGAGCTTCATATCAACACTGCATTGGCGCGGATAACGCGCCAGGCGAAACCCGTCTTCTCGCACGACGATTTCGAGCGCGGTGCGATTCACCGTCACCACGAACGTCCCCGGAGGCTGCGCCAGGATTGCGGTTCGGTCCATGTCGATTTTGTCGGCGCACCCAGGCGGCGCCTTGAATAACGCACACCCGCCGTGTCATGGCGGGGCCGAGGAAGAGGGCCTTGAGGAGAGAATCCGAAATTCCGCAAGCACCCGACACCCGTCCACCTCGCACCCCAGCGCTTCGAGCCATTCCGCAAGCTGATGGTTGCAATTGTGTGCCCACCAGTACACGCGCTCCACGCGCACAAAATGCAGATCAACCACCGGGTTGTAAATCGCTGCCCGGCCCCCACACATGGCCGCGCGATATCGTTCATCAAGCTGCTGACGCAACAAGAGCGCGCGCTCGCGCTCGACGTTCAGCTCATACGCGGCTTCAAACATCGTTCTGGCTGAAACGTCCGCGATCGAAAGGGGAGCGGGATAATCCCGGATTCCCAGCGTGCCCGAGCCCGGCAACAGCGCGATCCGACACACATCCAGCGGGCCGTCATGATTTTCCGCGAACCATGCGTATTCGCCGAACGCAAACTCTCGCCCCTTGCCGGACTCGTCCGACAGCACAATCGACGAGTGATAGCCATAATCGATCAGAATTACGCGCACCGGCTGACCGACGCACGACGGGGCGGTGACGCGCATTCCGCAGCCCGCGCATCCCGCTGCAAGCGCTACGAGCATCACCAGGGCCATTGCGGTCGGCGACGCGAACGGGTCGAAATTGCCACACCGCCCCGCTTGTGACATTACGATTCCAGCAACTCGCGCAGCGCCGCTCCAAGCGCCGCCACGATCAGGCTCGGCTCGTCCCCGGCGATCGTCCGGCAATCCAGCACGACGCGGGCATCCTGCACCCGCGCGACCACAGGCGGCTCGCCCTGCCTCAATGCCCAGGCCAGTCTTTCCGCCGAAATTCGAGCATGGCTCAGCCGCACAGTCCATGTGGCCAATTTCAATCCCGGCAAAGCCCCGCCGCCCGCATAAGATTCATCTTCCGACACAATGCAATCAAATTCGCCCAGATCGGATTCGATCTGCGCCGCGAGCTGCCGTGATGTGCTTTCGATTTCCTCCACGCTTGAGCGCAACATGCGCATCACCGGCAATCTGCGGGCGAGACTGCTTGAATCGCGGTAT
>JAEUIR010000065.1 GCA_016795025.1 Phycisphaerales bacterium | reverse complement strand
TCTCGCCCAGGCTCGGCAGCGTCAGCACGCGCCAGCCTCCGCGATCCGACCGTTACCGCCGGCCTCGCCCGCAAAGCCATTCTTCGTCAGCACCGCCAACACGTCGGCCAGCGCCTGCCGATCAACCGGGCCGATCAAATGCACGCGCCGCCCATCCGCCAGCACGATCTCGATCCGCCCCGCCCCCGCGGCAACCCCGTCCGTCGCAACCGCACCTCCGACGATCGCATCGTCGGTTACACGCACCGGTACAAACGCTGCCGTCGCATTCGCTCCGCCGGGCCCCGCGAGTCGGCGGCGCCACCAGTAAAACGCCGGCTCGGTGAGCGCGTGCCGCCGACACCAGGCCCGCACCGACATCCCGCTGCCCGACTGCCCGCACACCATCTCGCGCCAAAACGATTCCTTCTTCAGATCCCGACCCGCAACGCGTGCCATGATTGCCTCCATTCTGATGGAGACATCGTCATCACGCCGCGAGCCAAATCAAAGACGGGGTTGGCCGAACGCTTACTGACTTTTAGTCGTCGCTAAGTAATCCGCTAAGCCTTTGCTTCGATGGGAGCTGACCCTCGGGCAACTCTTCCGGAATCCAAACGCATTCTGTTTTTCCGCGAAGATACTCGACCAGCTCGGACAGAATCAGGTCGCGAGCGTCCGGAGCGAGTTCGCCCTCGATTGTGGCTTCAATTTCGTTGACCCAGTCTTCGAGAGTAATGCGCACGCCTTCAACAATAAACTGATTGTTGGATGTGCGTTGTTCTTCCAACACAATGGACTCGTGGGGCACGCTGGGGCGAAACGCCGCCAAATCCGCGTCGAACAATTCCCGTCCCGTGCGGCGAATGACGAAGTATTGACGTGTCTCGCGCTCAGCGAGGCACTCCCAGCGCATATCCGCCAAGTGTAGTCGGTACGCGGCGCGGTTCGGCGTTTCGTCCTTTGTGTCAGCTCGCCAGACCTTCCCACCGCGAACAACTATTGCGTGACGCTTCGAGTCGTACCAACTGGAGTGTTCGTAAATCCATCCCGGCACCGGTCCCCGCGCTTGGATCGGCTCGATGTGATAGGTCGTTAAATCGAGGGTCGAGATTGGCGTTTCGCTTTCGCTTCGTGTTCCCTGATATCCAAGCCGACCGATTATATAGAGCTTATTTTGCACGATAGTCGCGGAATGGAAATCCGTCGGTGGAAAAACCCGCTCCGGGTAGCCGTAAATTTCGACGCTCCCTGAGTCGATGTTGACCCCGATCTGGCCTGAATGGGGCCGCAGTACGACAACGTCGTTGTAAATGCAAAAGTCGGGGTCGTAGAAGTCCTCATGCTCTCCGCCAACGCAGATGATGCGGCCATCGGGCATGCGTGTACGCGTTGCGCCAAAGCGTAAGAAGCACCAATCCGGGCCGTCGTAGACGATTTTGCCAAACCAGTTGCGCCTCGGGAAATTCGGTTCAAGTCCAAAGCCTTGTCTGGCGACGAATGTGTCGTCGCTCGTGCGAATCACCCGTTCCCAATGCGCCATATTCATACGCTCCGGATTGGTACGGCCGAAGCGCGGTTTGCACTGCTGCTTGAAAATGGCCCGCGTGATTTCCATGGGCAAAATCATAATCTATGATGCGCTCGCTTCCTTGCTTCTCGCGGCCCGCCGCGCGGGCGATCCGACTGGATTCACTGGCGAAGCCGAGATCGGGATCGCTGTCTCGACAACCAGCGGAAAAAGGAGAGAGCAGGCCTCTGGTACAGGCGGGGAAAGGCCTTGCAACGATCGCGGACGCGCGTAAGTCTTTGACACACGCGGAGAAAGGCGTCGCCGCGCGAGCGAGTGCGGCGTCAGGTGTGAAAGCCACCACCGGGACTCGAACCCGCAACCTGCGGTTTACAAATCGGGACGCCAAGCGTCCGAGGCACGTAAACAACGCTACCAACGCGGGTTAGGGTTTGCAAGTATTGCTTGTTTTGCGCGATGTTGGGCCAGCTTGTGTCCACGAGCGCGGTGTACACCGCGCAACACCGCGCTGGTTAGGCACGCCGCTACGGTCATCACCGGCTAGGGTGTATCCTCGCGGTCGTGCGCGTCTAGGTCGCGGTCGCGCTGTTCGAGTCTCCAGGCAGCAAAGCTATCGTGATCGATGCGGCGTTTCTGCCTCTTTTGGCCGTTTGTCTTGAACCTTTTTTTGTTTGCAGCATGCGAGACCCGTGCCATTGCGTGCTTAAGCGTCAGTCCGGGCACATCCCGCGTCAGCAACCGGGCGGCCTCGCTCACTCGCAGTTCCACAGCCTCTCGCGGTTGGGTGCCGCTCTCTCTTTGCAGAGGAGAAACAGGCGCAGGTGCCCTCGGCTCAAGCTGATCCGCATGTTTCTCAGGCTCAAGAACCTGCACTGCTTGTTCCAAATGAAGCAATGCCTCGGCCGGTATCACGTCGCTGGCCTTGAATCTGTAGTGGGCGCCTCCCGGCCGCGCTGTTTGCATCCTGTTCCACTCGTCTACCGAGAAGCCCAGCGCCCTGGCGAGGCGGTCGAGTATGGAGATGACGCGGGCGGCGATACCACCTGGTCCTATTGGCGCAACCGACACCGTAACCGCATCGGTTCGCACCGGCGTGGCTGGTCCATCGAGTGAGTCGGCCTCCATCACCTGCCAGCCATGCGGGAATCCGTCCAAGGGGCGTGACACCCTGTCGAAGTGCGATCGCGCAAATCGTGAGGCGGCGATGTATACCTCGTTGACGGCCTCGGAGATGGACATGGCGTCAACGCTATTGCCTATGCGCCGACCACCATTCGTTGCAACTGATAGTCCTCGGATAAGACCGCGAAGCTGGCGTATGCGCAAGGATAAGCGGGCGTCTGCCGTCGCATCTGCAGTTTGGTCGGTGCCCGTGGTGCTGCCAGTCCGACGTGTGGTCATTTCGCCCAGCATGACGACGAGTTCTGAAGACGTTGCTTGGGCAAGCTCGGCCTGGAGGCGCCCATCCGCACGCAGCACTGCTCGGATTCGGAGCCACGGAGGGTCTTTAGGGTCGCAATCACCGTTCCACGCGCGAACCGTGTCGATCTCGGCGAGGAGCGGGCGATAGTAGCGCCGCTCCCGTTTGCTGACGTGGACAATATCTTCCCGGCCATGCGGACCGAACCTGCGTCCGGGCATTCGATGGTGATCGACTCTAAGCACGACATCAATAGTCGAGCCCGGTTTTACGGCTTTGTCACTGTGCCGGCGGTTATTCGGCTCGCCGTCGAAGGGATGAACTGGCCAGAGCCAGTACTCTTGGATTGGCATGGTTGCCTATTGTAATCACCCAGAAGTCGCCTGAATTAGCCTATTTAGCTCTTCTTGCAGCAGCTGTGGATCGCGGCAGACGTGGAAGACCCACACACCATGCTCGCGGGCGTTGTTGATCGCGGCGACCCAGCGGTTCGCGGCGTTATGCTTGGCCGTGGCCTTCGCGTCCTCGAAGCCCTTCGTCTCCAAAACCACAAGCAGGCCGTTCTTGAACCGCACAATGAAATCGGGCTCGTAATGGTTATCGACGCCCTGAAACTCGTAGGGGATCATCAGGCCGAGGTGGTCGTTGCGTGCGTAGCACTCGACAGCATCGGATTGCTCGAGGCGGAAGGCGGCACTCGCTTCCCACGTCTGCGTGTCCAGGACAACCTGATTGATGTGGCTCTTCTGGGTTCCATGGCACGGCCGCGTGGTCGTGAATTCGACCTCGGCGGTCGTACCGAACGGCTTGTACCGATTCAGCACCGGAAGCAGCGGCACCTCTCCTTCGGACTGGTCGGGCACGATGGCATCGCAGAGCAACTCGACGATCCGCTCGACGTATTTCTGCAAGCCAAGTTCGCATGGGTTGATTTCGCGATAGTCCACCTTGCGATTTGTGTACTCGTCCACGAAGCGGAAGACCTGCGGAAAGAGCTGGTGCCTGGAGCGGAGTTTCCACACGCGTGTTTTGGCGTCGGAGCGCTCGCCGCGGTCGCCGACCAGGTGCGCGATTACGAGTTGCGCAATCTGAAATTTGATCGCCTGCAGGTGCGTAGCGCCGTAGTAGGCCTCGCGATCCTGTTTGGCGAAGCCGAACGGCGAAGTTCGCGACGGAGTGCCCTCCTGATACCCGACGGTCGGTAGCAGAAACGTCGCGGTGGGTTCGCGGTTCGGTTCCAGCACCGTCACCGGCATGGCGTCCAGATCGCAGCGAACGCGATTGTGCTGAAGCGCGAAGGCATAACCCTCGACGACGGGGAAGCGCATCTCCATGTGCGCGCGTTCCGGCATTGCGCGAACGTGATTCTTGGGCTTGTCGTCCGGCTCCAACTGTTGCGCTGCGCGGCCTTTGAATGGGATCACGGTGAACGGGATGCCGTAAACATCCACATATTCCTCGGGCAGCAGGCCGGTCACCTTGTCCACGCTGTAGTCCATTCGACGCAAGCCGCGACCGACCACTTGTTCGCATAACAACTGGCTGCCAAACGCCCGAACGCCGAGGATGTGCGTGACGTTGTTCGCATCCCAGCCTTCCGTCAGCATCGCGACGGAGACGACACACCGCACATGCTCGCCCGACTCGCCGCGCTTTCCGACGGTCGCAACCACGCGCCGCAATTCCTCGGCCAGCACCTTCTTTGACTTGCTGGCGTCCTCGCTTTCGGCGTTGGCGAGCAGGTCGGTGTCGATGCGAATCGTGTGCTTCACTCCCGACGAGTTCTGGAAGTACTCGGGAAATATGACGCCGTGACCATAAGAGACTTTCGGCCGGCCGTTCGCCTTCTTCGCGGACGGTACGCCGGGTTCGTCGTCGCCATTCTCATCGCCCTCGACTTCAGCGACATCCTCCTCAGTAGCTACCTCGATCGGCTCCTCGCCGCTGATCTTGCGGTAGAAGACCTCGGCGATGTCCACGTTGTCGCAGACGATGATCAATACAGGCGGAACCTGAACCTGCCCGGGGCTGGCGTCGCGAATGTACTTAAACCGCTCGATCCACTGACCGGCCAGTTGCTTCAGGGCGGGCTCGGCTTCGCGGAACACGACGTCGGGCTTGGGTTTCCTGGCCTTTCCGGGCAGAAATTCGGCGGGTTCCAGCCCGTCCCTGATCGTCTGCCATAACTTGAAATACTTCGGCTCGGGACGACCGGTCGTGTCGCTTACCGGCAGGCGCGGAATCTTGACGATACCGCTTTCGATCGCATCCACCAGCCCGAAATCGCTCACCAGCCACGGAAACGGGCTGCCTTCGGTGTGGCCACTGCCGCCGATATAGAACGGCGTGGCGGACAAATCAACACACTGCGCGATGCCCGGGGCGGTTTGACCTGCGGCGCGTCCGCCTAGAGCGTTATTCAGTTTGTCCAATCCTTCAACCCAAACCGTAGCTTCGGCATTGTCATCCTGCGCTTGCTTTAACTTTTCAGGCGTCAAATCGCGACGCTGTTCGTCGGTTAGCGGCGCGGGACGGTAGCAGTGGTGGGCCTCGTCGTTCAGAACCATGATCGGCATGCGGTCGTACAGGTCGCCGAGCACACGCCGGGCGAACGCGTCCGCCGACTCCGCGCCCTTATTCACGACACCAAACGTCCGTCCGCCCTCAGCATGCTCCGGTTCCGGCGCGAACTTGTGCCAGTTCGCGATCAGCACCCGCCCGTTCTGCATCAGCGGCCGCAGCTTGGCCGGCACGATGTCGAACGCGGCGAAGTAGTTGTCCGGGCGTTCGGGCCGAAGTACCTGGAGCCGCTCGTAGATCGTCAGGTTCGGGCAGCAGACCAGCACGCCGCTGGGGAAGCGCTCGTCGGCAGGGTTTCGGCCGCGGTTGCAGAACGCCCACGAGATGAGCATCGCCATGACGACCGTCTTGCCAGAGCCGGTCGCCATCTTGCAGCCCAAGCGCGTCAGCGGCATCAGGTCCGGGTTGGCCGGCTGGTCCACCAGCTTTTCGAGGTCGGCCAGCGGAATCTGCGTCTTGAACCGCGGCCGCTTGCCGCTGCGCAGGATCTCGGCCAGGTAAATGACCGTCTCGACCGCCTCGCGCTGGCAGAAGAACAGACGCCGCGACCGCTCCGGCGACGTCCAGAAACGCAGCAGCTCGCGCGTGATCGGCGTGACGCCCTCGTACTAACTCCGATGACCGCAAATTCGCCTTCGCCCGGCAGCCGCGGCCCGCAAGATGTACCGCGGCCTGGCCGGAGCGGCGTGATGCCTCGATTGGCGAACTTGACATTACGTGCCGGAAAGTTCAATCTGGTCTGTATGCCACGGACGATTGATGAAGGGTTTCGTGAGTTCCTGTCTGGTTTGACCCCGTCAAGCACGGAGTCAGAAGCGGCAAAGAGCCATCGCGCATCAATCAAGGCGTGTATCGAGAAGAATTACACGCTTTATCGTTTTGTACGTATTGGCTCGTTCGGGAACGGTACGAGTATTTCGGGCCACAGTGACGTCGACTATCTCGCCGAGGTTGCGACCGGCAACCTGAAGGAAAACTCGTCATACAGCTTGACCACACTTCGCGACGTCCTGGACGCCCGATTTCCGAATACGGGCGTCGGCGTCCGGTGCCCAGCGGTGCGAGTGCCATTTGGAACGAATTCGAAGGATACAACCGAAGTCGTGATTGGGGACGATACCGCTCGAAAATCCAGTGGCCACGTCATTTACAACATCGCTGATTGTTCTGGCGGGTGGATGGATACTGCTCCCGACGCGCACAAGGCCTATGTCGTTAAGCAGGATGATCGACTCGGTGGCAAAGTGCGTCCGCTCGTTCGATACATCAAGGCGTGGAAATTCTATCAGTCGGTTCCAATCTCGTCATTCTACCTGGAAATGCGAGTCGCGGAATACGCCAGCGGAGAATCGTCTATTCTCTACAGCATCGACGTCAAACAGTTTCTCGCGCGGCTGGTGAGTAGAGAGATGGCCGCGCTTCAAGACCCGGTTGGAGTGTCCGGGTATATCCAGCCGTGCAAGACTCAGGTTCAACGAGACGAAGCCTGGAGCAAGCTGCGAACCGCCGCCACCCGCGCTGAGAAGGCGCGTGATGCAGAGCAAGCCGGAAAGATCAGCGACGCATTTGACTGGTGGAGACTGTTATACAACGACGAGTTTCCGACGTACTACTACTGACCGGTCTTGTTGCGCCACAGGGCATCGAGGCGTTGTCGCTCCTTCTGATACAGCGCCGTCGGAACTGAAGGTGCCATAGCGGTCGCTGCCTCGTAATCCGCGAAGGCCGCGAAGTACGCTTCCACACCATTCGGGGCGATGTTCGCCAGTCGCCGCTCGATTCGCTCGACGGCCGTTGCGGCCGAAAGAAAATTCATCGCCTGCCCCAACCGGTCCGTGCTGACGAGAAACGCGATAAATGAGAGCACGCAGTTCGCGAGGACCGGTCCAATTTCACGCGGCACGAGCAGGACGACTGCCAGGAGACCGACAACAACGCATACAGCGGCTATTCCGAACTTGATAAACGCCGACCGCGCGGCCATTCCGTACAACGCGCGTGAAAAAAACGCAGACTCCTGTAGATTTTCGCGGAGTCGCTCCAGCCCGGGCACGAGAGTGCTTGCATAGTAGGACTCGGGCATGGGATAGACCCGCGCTTCTCGCTCCGCGTCTGCACCGGCCAGTTCGCGAAGCAATCGAATGTCCAACTGCTCGCTTGATGGCCCTAGTGATTCGATAAGCAATGCGCGGCGCTTGATCGTGCTACCCAGTGAGTGCTTGTCGGCACCAACCCGCTGAAGCCACCACCGCCAGACCTGGAATGAAAGCGAGAGCAAGGCGCATACGTACGCAATGAACTTGGAGGTCGGCCCAAGCCAGCTCAGTTCTTCGGCCTTTCCGAAGAACGGCGGCACGGCTTGGACGATTACCGCAAACACTCCAATCATGAGTACCGATGTCTGGAGGGTCTGGCCGCGGGCGCGCACGTTCTTCGCATCTTCGAGGAGTACGCGGCCAAGCGCCTTCAGCGAAGGCACCGAAGATTGGGCGTCCGTCATAACGTGATTATCACCCTAAACGCATGCACGCCGCAACCGATCACAGACGATTGGCCTTGGCGCACGGACGCAAGAGCGCGGCGCATGGACGAAACTCTCCGCTCCGTGGACGAAACTCTCCGCCGCATGGACGCAAATGCGCGGCGCATGGACGAAACTCTCCGCTCCGTGGACGAAACTCTCCGCCGCATGGACGGAAAAGCGCGGCGCATGGACGGAATTCCGCGGCGCAGGGGCCAAGCGCCGCGCAAATCTGATGCACTTCGCGCAAGAGTGATCGCGATTCGCCCGTAAATTGCAGTCCCGCAGCATTTTCTCGGCGCACGATGCCGATGCGTTTCGCAGCGCATCCGCCGAGGCGCGTTGCCCCAGGGCGGAAACCGTTACGCGTAAAAGGAGTTACGCATGGGTGCTTATCCGACCTCGCCGCGGGCCGCGTTTCTGCAATGGTGCGAAGCGCACGCCCCCGTCTTCACCGCCAACGCCGCCCAGATCGGCCTAACCACCAATCAGGCCAGCGCGTTCGCCGCCGCCACGACCGCCGGGGCCGCCGCGCTGCTGGCGCAGGAGCAGGCCAAGCAGGCGTATCGCGTCGCGACGCAGCAGGCCGAGGGGGCGTTCGGCACGCTGCGCTCCAGCGCCGGCGACACCGTGCGGCTGATCCGCGCGTTCGCCGAGAGCCAGCCCAAGCCGGACGTCGTCTACAACACGGCCCAGATTCCGCCGCCGTCGCCGCCGTCGCCCGCGCCGCCGCCGGCGCAGCCGACGGACCTGACCGTCACGCTCGGGGCCAGCGACGGGGCGCTGATGCTGCGCTGGAAGGCGTCGAACCCGACCGGCACGAGCGGCACGTCTTACATCATCCGGCGGAAGCTGCCGAGCGAGAGCGAATTTTCGTTCATCGGCGTGTCGGGCAAGAAAGAGTTCGTCGACGATTCGCTGGTCGCCGGGCCGGACAGCGTCCAGTACACCGTGCAGGGCCAGCGGGCCGATTCGAGCGGGCCGCTGAGTCCGATCTTCACCGTGAACTTCGGGCGGCTGCCGGGCGGCCAGGTGACGGCGAGCGTGATGCAGGGCGCGCAACCGGGTGCGTTCGAGGCGACGCCTTCGACGGTCGAGGGTCGCGTCGTGCAGAAGACGCTGCCGAATAGAAACGGCAACCCTGAGCGAAGCAAATCGCGGGTGTAGGCAGCTGCTGCCCGTTGAATATAATGGAGAAACCGAGCGGGCAAGTCGGCAGTCGGCTTGCCCGCTGCGCTGAGAGCGGTCATTCGCAAATTGCGACGGACAACCAATGTCTACGAGGCTTGACCAGTATCGGGGCACGCTTACAGCGGGGCAGATCGCTGAGGGGATCAACTGCGCTAATCGGAACGCGATGCGGCTGGTAGAGGATGCCAAACTCCTGTTGGCCAATAGTCGTTTCCCGTCGGCGTGTTCCCTTGCTGCGCTGTCCATCGAGGAATCGGGCAAGGCTTCGATTCTTCGCCGAATCGCTTGCGCTGCGACTGAGGATGACGCGAGAAAACTGTGGCGAGAGTATCGGTCGCACACTGCCAAGAACGTCCTCTGGCTGCTTCCGCAGCTCGTGGGTCAAGGTGCGCGGCGGCTGCACGATTTCGCGGAACTCTTCGACGAAAAGTCGGACCATCCACACGTTCTAGACCAGGTGAAGCAAATCGGCTTCTACACTGATTGCTTAGGCAGCGCGCATTGGTCAGAGCCCTCCAGTGTGATCGACGAAAAGCTTGCTCACACGCTCGTCGCGACGGCTGCACTGCTGGCGCGCGACAAAGAGGTTACGGCGTCCGAAATCGACCTTTGGATAAAGGTTGTAGGGCCACATTTGAACGGCACACATGCGGACGCTCAAGCCGCCCTGCAAGAATGGTATACACAGATGCAGTATCTTGGGCTGGCCCCGGCCGGCGACAATTCAATGACCACTTTCATCTTCGACGGCATTCAATCTGCCGGTGCCAACGTAAGAGGTTGCTAACCACGAGCAGCCCCCAGGTGCCACGTGTCGCGGTAGGCGCGGACCATCTCCGGCTCGCGCGTCGGGTCCTGCTCCTTGTCCTTCACGTCGCGGCGGGCCGACCTCGGCTGGAAGTTGCTGGTGAACTTGATGCCGTAGGGCGGGTCGAGGTAGATCATCTGCACCTTGCCGGCCAGGTCCTCGCGGCGGGCCAGCGACGACATGACCGCCAGCGAGTCGCCCAGGATCAGCCGGTTGGCCCAGTCCACATCGTGGCGATAGAACTGCACCGCCTCGTGGTACTCCTGCTGCGGATCGGCGAAGAGCGACCGCTGCACATCCTGCCGGGCGGCGACCTTCAGAATGGCCTGCGTGCTGATGCGTTCGTGGATGTGCAAGGCGACGGGATCGACCTCGAAGGATTTGGTCTCACGCTTGCCGGTCCATTCGAGCCAGGGGTCGGCGGCGACGCGGGCGTGGGCGGCGGTCGCAAGCAGCTTCGATAGCTCGTCGGCCTCGGCGGGTTTCAGGGTGCGCTGCTGGGCGGCTGCGAGCAGTTCGGCGGCGCGTATTTCGGCGTCCTGGGACAAGCGGGTTTCGAGCACGTCCTTCTGGCCGGTTTGATCAAACCGTAAGACCGGCGGCAGGTGCGGGTTGTAGGCGTACTGGGCGCGCGGGATGGCCGGGACGGTGCCCTCGGCCGCGATCTTCGCCGGCGGGTTGTTCTTACGCTTCGCGGCATGGCGGTAGTCGCCGACGGGGGGGTTGGACGTCGAGACTTCGACGACCGCATCATGACAATCATTTTTCTTGCGACCCGGCTTCCTCGCCACTGACGTACTCCCGGCATTGCAACCGCGCTGGATTACCACTCCACAATTGACGACCCCATAACGTGGGGCACCGAGATCTAGGCGAAAAATGATCGTCCGCGGATCATACCGAGCGATCACCTCGAGACCAATCGCAACTCGCAAAACGCCGGAGGCGACCCCTCCGGCGACGTTGGGCCATGTGTTCTCACACGCGAAACGTGTCTTCACCGAGATTGAACTCTCGATATTTCAACCTGAGACCGTATTTTCGTTCAAGTACTTTCAGGTATTTCTGAATATCCAAAGCAGGAGCTGGTGCAACTACGAATAGTTCAGGGTGACGCCTTCGACTGGATTGCTGGTCATGCACATACTCAAGCAACTGTCCAAGCGCTTGCCGGATCGCAATTCGCGCCTGAGGAGCTGTCTTGGTTTCCATGTAGATCAACCTCTTGGGGTGGTCGACCTCCACATCGATATTAGAACCTATCCCTCAACTGGGCAATCCTAGGAATGACAGTATATTGTATCCATGAAGCTCACGGAAGAGATTGTGGACTGGCTGGCGAAGTGGATTCCGGATCACAAGGCGCAGCCGAAGGGCGGGCGGCCGCCGTTGTCGAAGGCGCGGGCGCTGCGGGGGATATTCTGGATTCTGGACAACGGCGCGAAGTGGAAGGATTTGCCGCCGGAGTTCGGCGCCAAAAGCGCGGTGCATCGTTACTTTCAGCGCTGGGTCGAGCAGGGTGTGTTCGAGAACATCCTGCGGCAGATGGGCCGGTTGATCGAGGATCGCGGCGGGTACCGGATTTACGAGTGCTTTGTCGACGGTTCGTTTGTGAAAGCCAAGGGCGGAGGCGACGGGATGGTGCAGCCGCTGCTGGATTTCATGCTGCCGCAGCAAATGCCCGAGCGGCTGATCGGCGACAAAGCCTACGACAGCGCTCCGCTCGCGGCCGAGCTGGCCGAGCGCGGTGTGGAATTGATCGCTCCGCCGTGGGCGAACAATCCCAATTCTGGCCAAGACGGCCGACCGCTGCGGCGCTACAAACGACGCTGGAAGGTAGAACGCTGCCTGGCCTGGCTTCAAAACTTCCGCCGCCTCTGCATTCGCTGGGAAAAACGCTCGACCCTTTACCGGGGATTCCTTCATCTGGCGACGATCCTATTGCTGGTGAAATATGTTTAGGGATAGGCTCTAATACTGTGATACGTGGTGACAACGACCGCCATGCGGCGCTTGATCGAACTACCCAGTTGCCCCCCGGTAGCGGGCTCAGCGGGGATTCCGAACTTGACCCCAAGCTCCTCTACCCATTGTGGCAGGAGGAGTTTGGGGGCAACTACCAATGCGCGTGAAACCTTCTTGCGCGCCATGAGTTCGCTAAGAATCAAGCCGGCGCTGATCGTCTTTCCTAATCCCACGTCGTCGGCCAACAAAGCAACCGGGGCGCGCCGACAGAACGTAATCAGATTCCGAATTTGGTGTGCAAATGGTTCGAACCGCCCCGTCCACTCCCGTCGGGACTGAATGTCCGCTTCGCTCCGGATTGTGATCGGCGCGTCTAGGCTCCACTCAAGAGCCCCGACGTGTAGTGCGTAGTGTTCAGGGCTAGCTGCTGGTCGAAGCGCTGGAAAGCGAAACGCGTCGTGTTGAGTGGATGGTGTGGACGCTGACGGCTCGTGTTGGCGTGTTCCAAGGTCACTGTAGCTGCATTGGTCGGCCATATTGCGAGATCCCTGGAAGTCGCCCTTCATTTCTTATTTGGTTTGCAGAGCTGTGCTAACTGAGTGTAACCGATCGGCATCCCGGATTTTGAACACCCCATAACTCACTTGGAGACGTCGTCAGAGCCCGGGTCGACCAGCCCGTGTCTGGCACAATGAAGCTCAGGAAAAGCCGGGCACGTCGCGCATATCACGTCCAGACGCTGTCTTGTGTATGGCCCAGTAAGGTGATTCCATTTCAGTCGAGATTTCAAAACCAAGATAACGTAAATCGGCTTCGATTTCCTTGAAGTGCTTCTCGATTAGGGGACTGCCACGGACTTCGAACAGCTCCATCGAGTCGAGTGATATGGAAATCTCATCGACGACACACAAAAACTCCAGCGCCGACACAAGCCACTCGACCGTGCGTACACGCAAATAGACCGTTCTAGCGTGACCGCGGCGTCGAAGTGGAGGCGCCTCAAAGTTCAGGATTAAACCCGGAAACGGGGCAAATGGTAAGGGAATCGTACGCGATGCGGTGATGAGTCTATGCGGCTTGTATTTCCTCCGTGGCATGACTGGTCCCGGTACCTGGAGCTTTAGTCGAACCTGAAAATACGGGGAACTGAGCGTTTGAGACACCACATATCTCGCAAAGAGTCCGACGTGGTTAGGTATCGGTCCGGTCCGATCCTCTGCGGGCATCGTAAGCGTCCAAGAGAGTTCGTCGATTGAACTCGTAGAAAAAACCGCCCGCCACTACGTACTTGGCTTCGGTTGGGTCGAGGTCGATGGTTTTCGCGTTCGGGGATGGGATTACAGAGCGGCGGCCAGATTGGCGCCCTTCGGCCTACGCCTAAGCTAGCACTCCACCTGAGAGTCACTTGTCAAAGAATGACACTTCCACTGATGGATGGAGCGATGAACGAAAGCCAAGTTCGCCGCCGTCAACAGCTACCGCTGGCAGGCCATGCTTTCCCCGTGGGCCGGCACCGGCTTCCTCCACCACGGGCTGTATCGACGAGCGCGCCCCTCGACATGCTCCAAGTAACACCTGAAGGGCGCTAGCCCCCCCACAAACTACGCATCTGCAACTCGGGCGGCGATCCAATCCCCGCCCGCTGGAGTGGCCAACGTCCAGGCCGCCTTACCGGTCGTCAGCGGCCCGGCCAAAACTATCCCCGCGGCGTTGCTCTACCATACCGACGGGCCCCGTCCGCACGCGCCGAAATCCGGCTCCCGCGACGACGACCGCCCTACGGAACGCGCGGCACAGCTGATGCCGTCGACGCATCAGCCATGCCGCAGTCGCTCAATCTTCGGCCGCTCGTGTGCCCGTCCGAACAGCCGCATCACTGAAACAACAGCTCCACGAACGAATCGATGTCCGCATTATTGACGCTGCCGTCTTGGTTGGTGTCGCACACGCATTCGAACGCGCAGTTCTGTGATCCTTGATAGGCGAGCCAGCTCGCAGCCCCTTGCGTGAGGCCGACCACGAAAGCGTCAATGTCGAAGTTGTTGATAAACCCGCTGCAATCGGCGTCGCCCACCGGCGGCGTGATGACGTTGGAGGGTAACGTTCCTAGCAGCGGGCTGGTTTCGCAGCAACAGAGGCTGAACCCGACTAGCCCGTCCCGGTGTCGGCTACTGTCGTCGTGAACGCTTGAGCTGCCGACCGGATCGTTGAACTGATAGAGTAGCCACGTGCTGCCGTCCGCAATAACGGACTCTGGCGGGCAAAACTCTTCCGCGTAGCGCGCAATGCTACTGATCTGAACCCAGTCCACGTAGCCCCGAAATGAGGGCGTACAAGTCTGCCCGCTTCCACCTTCCGCCGCGGAGCCGATCGACGTATTGCGCGGCGACGAAGAATTCGGATTGTGTTCCGGTGGATTGCCCGAATTCGCACGCTGAGCAACACGCACACCATCCAAATACAGGCGATCTTCGCTACCATCATAGACGTATGCAATATGGTGCCACCGGTTGAAGCTGAGCGGCCCGGTGTAGGTGAGCTCACCGCTCGCGCTAAGACCGTTGAGATGGGCAGAAATACGTGAAGGACCTGCGGATAGCGACCGGTCCATGTAGACAAACTGCCACTCTCGAAAGATTGTTCCGGCCCCGTTGTAGGTCGAGTTCATGAAAATGCGCGCTTCGAAGGTTGCGGCCCCGTCGAGAACGGTGTCTCCCTGTTGCAACGGGATCTGAATCGTGTCGAATTGGGTGTCGAGACGCACCGTTTGTGCGATCGCGTGAGCGATTGCAAGAACAGAAACCAGTACCGTCAAGATCACTCGCATGGCCGAACCTCCGTCTCTGGTTGAGAGTGCTGGATGGCCGACATCGGCACATTCCATCCCTACATCCGCAAAATGCGGCAGGCTCAAGTGCTTTTTCTTGCGCAATTCATGAAGCTCAGTGGAAAAAACGGCCTACTACGAGGGTTTGAGAATGGCTTTCATGCGCTCCTCGACATCGGCCGGGATGACCCCCACGGCGGCTCGCGCCGAAACTACCTTCAAAGCCCCAACGAGCGTGGCTTCTGCGACTGTTGCCCCGCCTTCGTTGAGGCGCCGAAATTGAGCTGCTGCGCGCTGCAATTGCGCGGCGGCCTCGAAAAGCGTGCCATAACGCTCGTCGCTGGTGTTCTGTTGGCTCATCCTACGCTCGCACTCAATGACGTCCAGAGCGCCCAACAATTTCCACAGAAATAGCGTAGGAGGCAACGCTTCCGTAGCGGTGGACTCCGTGAGATCGACGGTGCCGGAAACCCGGGCTACGCATTCGACAAGGGAGTCACAGTGGCCGAACTGCTTTGCGATTTTCGCCTTAGCGACCCAAAGGCCGAGCTTCTTGTCCAAAAGAATGGGTAGGCTGACGACGGGCACGACGGGACCACTGATAGCCGATGGCAATTGAGATAGAACGGTTTCTGCGTGATCGAGCAGACTGAGTGCTTTCGAGAAGTACTGGTCCGCGGCGATCCAATCATTCTCTTCGAAGCAAATTCTTCCCAATTCGTCTTGAGCGTTGGCCCCTTGGAAATCAGCACGCAATTGAACAATCGGATCAGTACTCGCGGCGCGCAGGTCCGCCACGTGCTGTGCGATTTTCCGCAAGCGATCTCGACGTTCTGTAAAGGTCCCGATCCCCGACGGGCTGACGGACAGGTAACGTACGAGGAACAACTGCTGCTCGATGGCGGTATCAATCGCCGCCGGGTCGTGGGGACCGAACGTCACAGCGCATTCTGCGGCGTCTGCGAGCGCTCGGGCCAGCGACACGTGCTCCGGCTGCGGCTGGCCGCCCACCGCCGGGGCCATGTGGATCAGTACGTTTCGCAACTTTTTTCTCAGCGCATCGCGCTGCTCGGCAGCAACCTCTTTGGCAATGCGCTCTGCGAGGCTGGCCGTCTGGGCCCTGTGTCTCTGCACTCGTTCCATTACAGCATAGGTGCCGACCGCAACAAATGCGATGATGGCCGTCAGTGTTAAAGCACAGTTGCGCCGCACAAACTTCCGCAGCGTATAGATGGTCCTCTTCGGCCGCGCCTCGATGGGCTCATGATTGAGATAACGGCGAATGTCCGAGGCCATTCTGTCGGCAGAGGAGTAGCGACACGCTTTGTCCCTTTCCATCGCTTTTGCGACAATGATCTCCACGTCTCCGCGATACCTGCGCACGACCTTCCCAAGCTTCCGGCTCCTCGCTTCCTCGACGGCGGCCAGAAGCTCGTGCAGAAGCATGTGATCCAGTTCGCCATACGGCGAGATCCCCGACAGCAGCTCGTACGCGACGACGCCGATCGAGTACACATCGGTTGCGAAATCCAGTTTGCCACGGCCGGCAGCTTGTTCCGGGCTCATATATCGGGGAGTCCCGGCAAGCTGGACTCCGTCACACGAGCTTGGCTCCTCGTCAGCGTCTACCGGGGCAGCGATGCCGAAGTCCACAATTTTGACCTTGTCGTTGTTGTCGATCAGGATGTTGCTTGGCTTCAGGTCGCGATGAACAATCCCTTTTTGATGCGCGTGCTGGACGGCCTCGCAAATCGCAACAATGAATCTCAGAATGCGCTCGTGGTCGCGCCGTGATTCCGCAACCGTTGCGGTAATCGGTTTTCCTCGCACATACTCCATGATGATGCAGTATCGCTCTCCCCAGGGGGTCGGTGCCGTTCCGGAGTCGTAAACGCGGGCAATCCCGTCGTGTTCGCATCGCGCCTGCCGGTCGGCTTCCTCGCGATTTGGACCGAGTCGCGTCGGCCCGAGTACCTTAAGTGCAACAATTCGCTGGGGCTCCAACTGCTGGGCGAGGAACACATGACCCATGCCACCTTGACCGATGTGCTCGATAATCTCGCAACCCATGATTACCGCACCGTTGAAATCGTGCGTGTCGGTAATCACGTCGGTGATCATGGCGCGTCGCTGGCGGTCACCAAGGAACGAGTCTGTAGATCCGTTCGAACCAGCCGTACACGTCGTTTCATCGTTCATGGTGCCCCCCGCATCATTGTTCGAAGCCGTGCGCGAGCAGCGCCCCAGACTTGACGAACCTGAGATGGCGATAGCTGCAGCATCTTTGCCACCACAGACACGGATAAGCCGCCGAAAAATCGAAGCTCAACGACTCTTGCCTGTAATGCATCCACTTGAGCCAAGCGATCGAGAGCGCCATTGAGGTCAAGAACATCAATGACCGGCTCTGGAGCGCCCGCAAGCTTGTATGGCGACACGTCAGCACGATCCCGGTCGCCCCCCCGCTTCCTGGCCCCTTTTCGTCGCGCGTGATCGACGAGAATATTCCGCATTGCACGAGCGGCTGCTCCAAAAAAGTGTGCTCGGGTTTCCCAATCGGAAGCAGCACGACCGACAAGCTTCAGATACGCTTCGTTCACGAGCGCCGTCGGTTGAAGGGTATGGTTAGCGCCCAGGCGAGCCATGCAGGAAGCTGCAATGCTGCGAAGTTCCTGATAGACGATCTCATACAGTTGATCAGATGCTGTTGGATCACCCCGCCGCAGTCGCTCAAAGAAAATCGTCAAATCGACTAAGGGAACGACCATGCTCACCTCCGGCTCGTCCGTCCTTCGCGTTGGTTTCACCGCCCCGATGAAATGATTCTTACTTCGTTGTGCAGCAAGTCAACGCGATTTCGCTCGCCCACCGATCGCGCCAATCCGTCCGAAACCGGAAAATAACGCAGAAAAAACCTAACCGGCTTCTCGATTGCGGATGTATGCGGAGGGCGCTTCCTCAGACGATCCGGTACTGGCGGCACGTCGCCGCTTCGTAATACGTCATCGCAGGGAGCGCATACATCAGGAGAAGATGATGAATCGAATAAGACGATGTTTCGCGACCATCTTATTGTTGGTGAGCGTGATCGCACACGATGCCGCCAGGGCAGATCAGGACCGGGGATTTGCGAATGTGGTAACCCTATCAGCCGGCTGGACGGACCCCCAGCAAGTTCGCGGCGACCCCGGGTGTAATCGCTGCTTCTGCGACCAAACGGACAATGCACCCTACACGCGTCATGAGAACCCGAGCAACGCGACGTGGCTCGAAGTCGGCTTCCCCAATTTGACGATACCGCCCTGCGCGATCAACCTCCACCCTCGCGTCAAGATGATTGGCCGATACGACTACGACCTGGATGGAAGCAGCCGCCGGGTGGATTGGCGTTTGTCGCTCAACGGCACCGTAACCTCAGATCGTTCGTGCGCGTTTACGCAACCAAGTCGCAACAATGGCGGCCAAGACTGTATCGCTCATGATTGCTTGACCATCGACCTACAGGGCCGTTACGCCTGGACGCCGAATGATTTCAACAACAACACGATGCTCTGGGCCGTCAAACGCGTCCCCGTGGGTGGGGAGCCACGCGAAGGTTCGACCTCCTACTTGAGGATCATTTCCATTGAGCTGATCGTCGACTACGAAGTTCCGGTTCCGCAGCAGCCTTCTCAGGCTTCTGCAAACCCGCAATCGTTCTGTCGCGGTACAGCCTCACAAGTTCAATTGACCGCCACCGGTGGCTCCGGAGCGGACGTCCAGTGGTTCACAGGAGGTTGCGGCGTCAACCACATCGGCAACGGCGTCAGCATACCGGTTGCCGCCCCGACGGTGACCACGGCGTATTACGCCCGTTGGTACTACCCAGGTTGCTCAGAGTCGCCTTGTGCGACGACTACCGTCGCCGTGTACGACGTTCCCGATGCCTCGATCGAGTCCAACTCGCCCATCTGTGCCAACGGTACGTTAACCTTGATCGGCCGGCCAAATGGGATGGCCGCATATACTTGGACCGCACCCAATGGGCAGCAGCACACTGGCCAGCGCATCGATGTCACACCGGCGGCCGGCACGTGGACGCTGGCGGTGCGCAGCAGCACCAATTGCACGGATTCTGCATCCACCAGCATTGTCGTGAACGCAGTTCCTGCGGCAGCGATCGAAGGCGACACGAATGTCTGCGTTCAGGAAACCCTGCATTTGACCGGTATGCCTCCGGGTATGGCCAGCTATCTCTGGACCGCGCCGAATGGAACGACTTACACAAGCAGGGAAATCCATGTTTCCCCGCCGATTCAAGGGCAATGGTGCCTAAACGTAACCAGTCCGCAGGGTTGCTCCGCTCCAGCCTGCGCGTCAGTCACTGTCCGAACGCGGCCGAATCCCCCGACCAACGTCGACGCCACGCCGCGAAACGCGTGCGGCGACGAGGCCATCACGCTGCACGCCGACGCAAACGGTGCGCTGTGCATCTGGTCAACAACCTGCGACGGACCGCCCGTGTTTCAAGGCGAAACGTATGTGATCCCCTCGCCGCATGCTACCGTGACGTACTTCGCGCGCGCACGCAACGAGTGCGGCGACTCTGAATGCGTCGCAGTTCAGCTCGTCGCAGGCGGCGACGCCAATTGCGACGGTCTGGTGAATGACTTCGACATCGGCCCGTTCGCATTCGGAATCTCTAATGGTATCGAAGCTTGGGCGGGGTTCTATCAGTGTGACGCACTGTGCGCCCTCGATATGAACCGCAACGGCCGGATCGACAATTTTGACATCGACCCGTTCGTGGACTGCCTTGTACGTCAGTCTTGCCCTTGAATCAGCAGACACTTCAATTTCAACGGCGGGGCCGCGTTATCGCGCGGCCTCGTTTCTTTCTTCTCCGTAGCGCGACGTTCGGACTTGGGCGGAGTGCATTCGTCCCCGCCTGAGCATCCATCGCAGAGGGCATTTGCCTACTAAAGGTGGCAGCTTCCAGAGATTCCCGTCCGGGACCGTCGCTCGGCGGGCGTAGATAACTAGCGGGATTCCGAGACGCGCGGACAGGGGGCGTGGCAAAGAATCTGTGGATCCCGGAGGCGCCAACCTTAGCGCCCCTGCGCCTTGCATACGCAGCCGCTATGGTCTTGACGCCTCGCTCGTTAACGTCTCATGGCGTCCTTCCGCTACTCCGATCTCTTGACGACGCAGAGCATCAAGGTGCGCAGTCTGCTATCCTTGGCAAACGGGGGTCGAACGGGCCGTCAGGCAATCGAGCACCCTCGGTCTCGTAGAGCTGGCACGCGATGCGACAATACGCCAATTCGTCGCCGGATGGTCGCCAGCGCGGGTGTTAGGCGATGAGCGCGCCTGTTAGAGTTCGGGTTGCCACCGTTCCAGCGCGCCGCGATCCAATTGGCGGGACGCCCACGGGCCGCCTTGCGGAAGCAATTCGGCGCCGCATCAAAGCGTGAGTCGAGACCGTGCGTGTGTGCGATGGCTTGTCCCGTTGCCAGGGTTCCCTCGCGTCTAGGTTAGGGATGCCCAGCCGCGGCGTTACACTCGGCGGCTGCAGGCCGTCGCGACGAGGGCCAGAATGGCCGCATGGATCGGCAAGGGCAGCCCGTCCCAGGCCCGCACCACGGCAGCCAAAGCGGGCCGTACCCGATCAAAAAGCGCCAAGCAACGCGCCAAGACAGCTTCGGTGTCGATTTGTAACTCATTGTCGGTGCCAGCGTTAAGCTCATCTGCGCAGCGGTTTTGTAAACCGCAGGTTGCGGGTTCGAGTCCCGCCGGTGGATTTCACACCTGTTGCCGCGCTTGCTCGCGCGGCGAC
>JAEUIR010000064.1 GCA_016795025.1 Phycisphaerales bacterium | reverse complement strand
CGTGGTACCCGGGAATTCCGAAGTATCGGGACATACCGGGATTCGACCCGTGCTCCGGTTTTTTCGCTTTCATCCCTGCTCAACCGGAAACGATCCGCCGAGCGAACCCGCCAGTCCGCTATTGACGATTGTCATCGCGGATGACGCGCCAAACCCGGCAGAACGGATCATGTCGACGCCGTTGATCCTAACCGACGTGGACTACACCTATCAGGAAGTGTGGCGCGTCGTTGTTCAGACGAACAAGCGTGTGCGTAGTTTCCTGATCACACAGCTCACATGTAGCTCGTCGAGTTATTCATTGGACTGGGAATACCCGGCGGACAGCGCGGGGTATTCGCTCACTCCCTCGCCCTCCGGTTGGCCTCCGCTAGACTCGGCTTCACCCACGATCGGCAACGTGGAATCCGACGGGACCGGCGCGGATTACATTTTCATTCACGCAAATGACCGCGATGACGGCGATCCGCCCGTAGTTCGGGGCCGACTTCTTGCATTGGATCCGTCTACAGGCCAGAGAGTATGGCAGCGCGAAATCTGGGCCGAAACACAACCACTATCAACGCCCGCAGTGGGACCGGATGCCGTGAATCCATGGAACAACATATATATCGCCGCATTTGGCGCTGCGCAACCGACGAATCGTCATCTGCACGCTTTTCGCGCCGATGGTCTTGGCGCGGATTCCAGCGCGGATATCACGCTGGGGCCACAAGTTCAATCGGGGTCATATGGTTCACCTGGAGTTCATCACTACGACGATGTGAGCGAAGCGAGCTTCGTCATCGCGTCGGATGACTCCTGTGCATACGCGTTTGACAACGTCGCCGGCGTCAATTCGGATCTCATTCTCTTCGATCACGAATGCGTCGGTTTTGGGCAAACCGGCGAGAACTTTTCGGGCACAAGCGTGGTTTTTCCGGATCGAAATGTCATCTGGATTAACGAAGCTTCGACGATTCATCGTTTTAACGGCGACGACCCGACCAGTGAGGCAGAGCGCGGCGTATTGCAATTGCTGGTCAACAAAGGCACCTGGGAATGGTCGCAATTTGCGGGGGATTCGGCGGATCGCTTCTATGTTGCAACACCGGGGACGTACGGCCCTGATGATGACTCTAGAGTCGTGCGGGCGTTCAAGAACGAGACAGAAACACAAGAACCTCCGGACCTCCCTCGAATACTTAACGCATGGAGCGAAGACAAGTATACACCGCCGACAATCGCAACTCACAATCTGCTTCAGGAATTCGAGGCTCCAGTCGCAATCGATCTTGACGGCACGTTGATCGTGTGCAATCGCGGCTATGTACTGGCGCTACGCCCGTTGCTTGGCGATTTTAACGGTGACTGCGAAACAAACTGCATGGATTTCGATCCGTTTGTTCTGGCGTTATGTGATCCAGGCGCATGGAACGCTGGCCCGCAGCCGGATGAGGGGTTTGGCCTAACATTCGGCATAAATTTAGTAGGCGTCGGTGATTGCAACAACGACGGTCGCTTTGACAACTACGACATCGACTGCGCCTACGCTCTGATCTGCCCGGATGAGCTCTGCTGTATGGATCCTGAAGAAGGTGCTGCGCCGCCAGGCGAAGAGGAAACCAGTCAACGCCAGACGGAACGCGAGCGCGTAAGCGAGGGTTTTGCGCGACTGCGCGCGATGTTTGGGCGATGAAAAGCCTATGCGCGCCTAGCAACACAGAGCCGCGACCGTGAGGGAGCGGTCACTTCGAAGCACAGCGAAGCGTTTTGCTTGATCGGCTTCATTGCATGCGGCGATGGGAATTCAATCGTTCAAAACAACTCCTCGCTGGAGATTGCAAAATGAGAAACTTAATATTTGTGGTTTGCCTGGTTTTTTACGCCGTGGCGAACGCCGGGCCGCCAATACCAGACATTTATCGAGATCGTTATTTACTTCACGGCGCGCACTATATCCGCTCGGAGGCAGTAATCGATGACGCACTTGATTACGTGACAATCGCCAGCGGCGATGAAATCGCTGCCGTCGCGTATGTGGACGAGAGCGAAGATGGTCAGGGGATCATTCGGGCGTTTGTATTGCATTTCGATCGCTGGGGACGCCAACTGCACGAGCGAGTCGAATTCGCGCCGGGCATCGCGGGGGAGGCCGTTGTGCAGGTTGCACGTCACAACGATCGAACCGCCGTCTTGTTTCGCGAACCCTTCACACATCGATACTGGCTACGCTCTTACACAAGCGACGGCGCGCCGCTATCGGAACCTACCTTAGCACTGGATGCCGTTGCGGTTCCGAGCAATGCGATTTACATTAGTGTTGGGGACGATCGCATTATAGTATGCGCAGTTGGCGCGACGCCGGAAGATAATGGGATTGGCCGAATTTATGCGCGTCCATTTGGGCTAGACGCGCAGCCTCTTCATGACTTGATTCAAGTCGCAACGCCAGAATCCGGTGTATTTTACAGCGCGACTGTTGAACTTCAGGCAGATGGTGCGGCTCTGTTGACATACGGCAATTCAGCGACGCCACGCGTGTATCGTTCATTCGCACAGCGAATAACTGATACCTTCGAGTTGGACTCCGCGATTGTGCGAGAAGATGCGGGCAGGGGACTGGCATCGGACCTCGCCACCGGCGGTTACATGTTGAACGAATATCGGTATGACAGTCAGGCCGATGACTGGATTCCACAGGTGATCGAAGTGGACGCTTCCGGCGTACCCATCGGCGCGCCGCTGCAAACCGATCCCGCTCAAATTGTGTCTCGTGCGCTGCGCAGCGGGAGATTCTGCGAGCTGAGCTTTCCTTGGCCGAATCCGTTGCGCATTCGCTTGTTCGACGACGAGTGGAACGCACTCGGCCCGTCGCAGGAATTTATAACGCCGCAATGGGCGGCCGAAGCAACTCGCCAATTCGTGCGAGATCCGATGACCTACGACGAAACCGGCACAATTTGGGTTGTCTGGTTCACGCGAGAGTCATCTCCATTTGGCGATCATTTTGTGACCGCGCTGACACCGTACATCCCCGGCGACATGAACCGCGACGGCCTGGTCAACAACTTCGACATCGACGCATTCGTCTTCGCGCTCAGCAACCTACCCGGCTACGCGGCGACATACAACATCCCCGAAGACGCGGCCATCATCATCGGCGACATCAACGAGGACGGGGTTTTGAATAACTTCGACATCGACCCCTTCGTGATCCTGCTCGCGGGGGAGTGAGAAGGAAGCAAAGAACCAAGGACTCAAGCGAATAAGAGAACAAATGGACAATGAAGCAAGGGACCAAGGAGACAACGGCGCGGGCAGGATGCCCACGCTCCCCGCGACATCGATCCGTTCGTGATGCTGCTGGCTAGGGAAGGAGCAGGGGAACAAGTAAATAAATAGACAAGGGGGCAAGAAAAACTTCTGTCGGCCGGCGAATCTCCGGCATTCGCGCAGAGGGAGTTCTCGCGTATTCTTCCGCGTTCGAACTAGCGACCGGCATCGCGGCGCGGACGGCGATGATGCGGCGCGGCAACCTCACACGGATTTCTCGTGATCGATTGGCGTTGGATTTTCACATGCGTGCTGGCGCTGCTGCTTGGCGCGGCGCTGATCGGCTGGGGAGCGGGCTGGATCGGCGGTGCGGCCGCCGCGGCGCTCTCGCAGCATCAATTTACGGCGCTATGGATCGGCGTACCGCTTGGAGCGATGGCGCTGCTCGGCCTCATCGCCGCGAGGCGGCTTGAGATGCTCGTGGTTGGCCACGGTCGTATCATGGCCGAAGCGATCGACATGCAGTCGGAATCGTCGCGCCACCGCGACTTGCTAGTGGCCAGCGTGTTCGGCCTTTTTCTGGAAGTGATGCTCATACGCTGGCATTCGAGCGAGCTGATGGTGTCGGCGTATTTCAAGAACGTATCGCTGCTCGCCGCGTTCCTCGGCCTGGGACTGGGTTTTGGGGCCGCCGGCCGGGCGCGTATTCCGTTGGCGATCACGCCGCTGACGCTAGTGGCGCAATGCATATTGCTCGCGGTGCTGAGCCTCCGCGACGCGGACGCATTCCTGCGCTTGCCATCGGGTTCGGAGTGGATCTGGGGCGCGGCGCAGGCCGAGTGGGATTGGTCCCGAGCCGCGAATGAGCAAACGAAATTCTGGATTCAATCCGGGGTTTTCTATGGCTTCTTCGCGATGCTTTACATTTCGACAATCATCGTGTTCGTTCCGATCGGGCAGCTCACCGGACGATTGATGCGCGGCGCCGCACCGTTACGGGCCTACACGATCAACGTGTTTGGAAGCTTGGCCGGGGTGCTGCTATTCGCGGCGCTTTCGTATCTGTGGACGCCGCCGATCGTGTGGTTTGTCGCAGCCGCCGCGATGCTCCTGTTTCTCATGCGGCATGAGGCCGGCGGATTGTTGACCGGCGCGATCGCTATTCTAGGTTTGTTGGGCGTTCTTGGCGTGCATGAGCAATCGCCGACTCGCTGGAGCGTGTATTCGCCGTACCAACGATTGGACCTCGAACGCGCTTATGTCTACAACGATCGCGGCGAGCGGCTCGAATCCGGTGTGCTGATCAGCGCGAACAAGGCTTACCACCTTCGCACCGCAAATCTCGGCACGGCATTTGTCGCCGCGCACGGCGAGGAGTTCCAGCGCCTGGGGCAAATGGCCGCCGCGTACGGCCTGGGCGGCGCGTTCATGCGCGACGCCGCAAACGTGCTGGTCGTCGGCGCGGGCGGTGGAAACGACGTGGCCGCTGCGCTGCGGCACGGCGCAAGGCACGTGGACGCGGTCGAGATCGACCCTGCCATTTTCGAAATCGGAAAAGCGCATCACGCGGAACGCCCGTATGACGACGAGCGCGTGACGGCTCACATCAACGACGCGCGATCGTTTCTGCGGCACGCGCCCGACGGGCGCTACGACCTGATCGTCTTCGGTCTGCTGGATTCGCATACGTTGCTGAGCGGCATGTCGGCGGTGCGGCTCGACAACTTTGTTTACACGGTTGAATCGCTGCGCGAAGCCCGCCGCGTGCTAGCGCCGAATGGCGTGGTGGTTCTGTCTTTCGCGACTGGCAACGCGGGCTACCTGAGCACGCGCCTTCACGACATGCTGAAAACCGTGTTCGAGCAGGAGCCGCGTTGTTACGAACTCGGCTATGACGACGGCATGGCGTTTGTGACCGGCCCGGGCGCGACTGGCGGGCCGAAGCACGATACGCCGCTGAAAAGCACGGTCGTGCAGCTTCAAGCGGGTGTCGCACCGGCCGTGGACAACTGGCCGTTTCTTTATCTGCAAAGCCCGCGCTGGTCGGATATTCCGCGATATTACCTGGTGTTAACCGGCATGCTTGCGGCCGTGTCGATCGGCTGGGTGCTTCGTCAGTCGTTTTCGGCCGGCGGCGGCAGGGCTTCGGCGTTCAGTCCGCACTTCTTTTTCCTTGGCGGCGCGTTTCTGCTGATCGAGATCAAGGGCATCACCGAGCTCGCGCTGTTGTTTGGAACAACGTGGATCGTCAACTCGATCGTCATTGCCGCGATCCTGCTGCTGAATCTGCTGGCGTGCCTAATCGTCTCCCGCTGGCCCCGTCCGAGGCCGCTGGTGTTCTACACATGTCTGGCCGTCAGCTTGCTCGTCGGTTATTTCGTGCCGCTGAGCGCGCTTGGTGCGCTCGGTACGGCGGGCGCGGCTGTCGTCGGCACGACGCTACTGGTGATCCCGCTGTTTTTCGCCGCGCTCATTTTCACGAATTCGCTTAGATCAAGCGCGTCGGTTCCGGCGGCGATGTCGAGCAATCTGCTCGGCGCGATCCTTGGCGGCATCTGCGAATACTCGTCGATGGTGCTGGGCTTCCGAAATCTGTACCTGGTCGGATTGGCGCTGTATGCTTTGTCGCTTCTGACGATGCCGCGCGGACGATCGGCAGAAACCGCGGCACAGGCCTTGAACGAATCGGGCGCGACGGACGCGAACGGCTCAGCGGGAGAAGCGGCGTGAGTTGGCAGACGATTGATCGCAACAAGGTGGATCAGGGCGATTTGGGGCCGGGCCTCTCCGACGACGTGAAGGCCAAAATCCGCACATTTTTCCCGCGCTACCCAAGCAAGCGCGCGGTGATGCTGCCGGCGCTGCACATTACTCAGGAGGCATTGGGCTATGTCTCGCTTCGGGCGATGCGCGAGATCGCTGACCTGCTGGAAGTGCCGCCAGCGGCCGTGATGGACGTGGTGACATTCTATACGCACTTTTGGACGCACCCAAAGGGCAAGAAGACGATTGTGCTGTGCCGGGGCATCAGTTGCGAGCTGATGGGCGGCAAAGCCGTTCGAGCGCAGATTGAGAAGACATTGGGCGTCGCGGACCACGCCACAACGGCGGACGGTCGTTATTCATATATGACCGAAGAATGCCTGGCCGGTTGCGACTGGGGACCGTGCATGCTCATTAACGAGAAGATGCACAAATGCGTCAAGCCTGGCGATGTGGAGCGGATTTTGAATGATCCGGGCAACGACAAGCTCGATATTCCCCGCAGCGATCTGTTCGATGCGCCGCATAAATAGCGCAGCCTTCGTTGCAGCGGAACGAGAGCGAATCGAAATCTGATCACGCGGGATTACAGAACGCTTTTTTCGCTCGGGTGTGAATGATAGGAGCCAAGTCTCAAGAGGCGCGGTTAGATCGTGCGCGTTCTCTGCCACGAGGCCGCAGCAAAGTTCTTGGACAGTCGCGTTGTTGTGGCACGCTGGTGATTCGCACCCAATTGCGAGAGAATCATGAGTGAGAATGCCCTCTCGCCGGAGACCCACTCCCGGGGATGCGCGTGGCGTAACAGCCCATTGATAAAGTCGATCGCTGCAAGAACGCTGATAGTCATTCCGCGCGCCAGCCCCCCGCCGGGCAAAGCGGCGTCAATCGCATCCCAACCGGTGCGCAGCAATCCCGTGAGCGGGTGATGCGATGCGGCCGCCGCGATGGCGTCCAGCTGATCGCGTAGCGCACGGCTCATCTGCGCGCGACAAATTGTCTCCGCTCCGCCCATATAAGTTAGGATATTGTTTGGTATTAATTTGTCAACGGAATTTTGAACGGCCTCGCTCGAAATTCGGCCAGTCGCCAGGCAGTGTCATGAGAAATTCGCCTCATTCACGGATGTTTATCCGGCCTGCGATGGCGATCGAATGAAGCTCATTTCGGCTTTTGCGATTTCGGCGGCGGCGCCCGCCTGACTATGGAAGTCCTGAATCGTACGCACGAGCAACAAGTTGTTCAGGCGCCGCGCCCGGGCGCACGAAAAGCATCTATAGGTCGTCAGCCCGGCAAACACCCGAAACCACTCAAGCATTCATGCCATCAGCGCGAGCGAAAAATGGATAGGCAATCTTGCACATGTTAAGTGGTTTTAATTCTTGCAAGGTTGCAACCTGATTCGCGATCCGACTAAAGTGGTTTTTTCAGCGGCGCTGCCGATTGAGAAATACAAAAGCAACAAACTGACGCCGGCCTTCACGATTGCGGGGGTTTCGATTGCGCGACGAAGTGAGCCGAACTCCGAAGGACTCAGACAAGGCGGTCGATGGAGATCATGGGGGCATGGAACGCTACCAAATCATTTTCGAATTCATGCCGGACGGATTGCTCGTTGTCGGACGCGATGGTCGCATCATGCTGGCCAATGGGCAGGCAGAGAGAATGTTCGGTTATGAATCCGGCCAACTGATCAACACGCCCGTGGAATCGCTCATTCCCGAACGACTTTCCAAGCGCCATCGAGACCATCGAGAGCGGTTTCATGCCGAGCCGCGACTTCGGCCGATGGGTGCGGGGTTAACGCTTCATGCGCGTCGACGCGACGGAAGCGAGTTTCCTGTCGATATCATGCTTAGCCCCCTCGACCGGACCGATGCTCCTGATGTTCTGTGCGTCATCCGCGATGTCACTGACCGCCGCCGGGCGGACGAGCGCTTTCGGGCGCTGTTGGAATCCGCTCCGGATGCGATGGTGATCGTCAACGATCGCGGCGAAATCGTGCTCGTGAATTCACAGACCGAGCGCGTATTCGGATACTCGCGCCAGGATTTGCTGGGGCGGCCCGTCGAGTTGCTGATGCCCGAGCGATACCGATCCGCGCACACGATGCATCGCGATCGTTTCTTTGAGGCGCCCGGCGTGCGCCCGATGGGAGTGGGGCTGGAGCTGTACGGCTTACGTCGCGACGGTTCGGAATTTCCGGTCGAGATCAGCCTGAGCCCGCTTCAAACCGATGAGGGCGTGCTGATATCCGCCGCGATTCGCGACATCAGCGAGCGCAAGCGCGCCGAACGGCTGCTGGATTCGTTGCAGGAAAAAGAGCTGATGCTGAAGGAAATTCATCATCGAGTAAAAAATAATCTGGCGGTGATTTCCAGTCTTTTTTACCTGCAATCCACCTATACGCAGGATCAGGAAACGCTTCGACTGCTGCGCGAGAGCCAGGATCGCGTGCGATCCATGGCGCTGGTGCATGAGTCGCTGTATCGTTCGGAAAATCTGGCGGCTATCGACTTTGCCGCGTATGCGCGCGATCTGTCTGACCGCCTGATCCGCAATTACACTCAGCCCGAGGCGGGAATACGATTGAAAACGGACCTTGAGAGCTTCCCGATGGGCATTGACTTCGCCATTCCCTGCGGCTTGATTTTGAACGAATTGATCACCAATGCCGTGACCCACGCTTTTTGCGACGGAACGGGCGGTGAAATTCGCATCGGTCTGAGGCGCAGCGCGGCGGGAATTTGCGAATTAAGCGTTACGGACACGGGCGTCGGAATCCCAGACGGGCTTGAAATCGATAATTGCACGACGCTGGGACTGCGGCTGGTGCGCTCGCTCACGCGCCAGATCGATGCTCAATTTCAACTGCGCCGCATCGCCCCCGGCACCGAAGCCAAGCTCATACTGGAGGTGCGCTAGCCATGCGTTCGGCCACTATCGCTCCGGCACACGGAACACGAATTCTCATCGTCGAGGACGAGGCCATCATCGCCGAGGAGATTCAGGATCGCCTCACACGAATGCGATTTCAGGTGGTGGGCATCGAGGCCAGCGGCCAAAGTGCATTGGATGCCGTCGAGCGAGCGCGGCCCGACCTGGTATTGATGGATATCCGGTTGAAAGGCAAACTGGATGGCATCGACACGGCCGCTGAAATTCGCAAACGCGCCAACGTCCCGGTGGTCTACATGACCGCCCATTCCGACCCCGCGACTCTCCAGCGGGCAAAGGAAACGGCGCCTTTCGGTTACATACTAAAGCCGATCCACGAGCGCGAATTGCAAATCACAGTGGAAATGGCGATCCTGCGCCACAGCCTGGAGCGCCGGCTTCGGGAAAGCGAGTTGCGACAATCTGCAACACTGGGCAGCATTGGCGACGCCGTGATTTCCACGGATCGCGAAGGACGCGTCACGTACATGAATCCAGTCGCGGAGAAGCTGACCGGCTGGAGCAACGGCGACGCACATCTGTTGCCGGCGGAGCGTGTGCTGCATCTCGTAGATGAGCAGTCGCGTACCAGGATCGAGAGCCTCGTCGACCGCGCGCTGGAGACCGGCGCTGTCATCCAACTACCAACCGCGACCGTTTTGATCGCGCGCGACGGAACGATCATTCCAATCGACGACAGCGCCGCGCCGATTGTCGACATCGATGGAAACACGCTCGGCGTCGTCGTCGCGTTTCACGACATTCGGGAGCGGCGCCGCGCCGAAGCTGCTCTCAAAAAAGCCGAGGACGAGCTGCGCCAATCGCAGAAGCTCGAATCCATCGGCCAACTCGCAGGCGGCGTCGCTCACGATTTCAATAACTTTCTGACGGCGATCAATGGCTATTGCGAATTGCTCTTGCGCAGCGGGACGCTGACCGATTCAAATGAAAAAATGGTCCGCCAGATTCTGCGCGCGGGCGACCGCTCGTCGCAGCTCACCGCGCAATTGCTGGCCTTCAGCCGACAGCAGCTGCTTAGCCCGAGGGTGCTGGACCTGAACGCGCTCCTGAGGAATGCGGAGAAATTGCTGCGACGGGTGATCGGCGAGAACATCCAAATCATCGTCAAATGTGCGGCGGAACTGCCGAATATCAAAGCCGATCCGGTGCAAATCGAGCAAATCATCATCAACTTGGCGGTCAATGCCCGCGATGCAATGCCCGAGGGCGGAACTCTGACGATCGAAACGTCGTCGTTCGCCATCGCCGAGCAACTGCGTGACACCAGACCAGCAATGCCGCCCGGGCGTTATGTGACACTGTCGGTCTCGGACACCGGAACCGGCATGGACGAGGCGACACAGTCCCGGTTATTCGAGCCGTTCTTCACAACTAAGGAAGTCGGCAAGGGCACCGGCCTGGGACTCGCCACTGTCTATGGCATCGTCAAGCAATCCGGAGGACATATCTACGTGTACAGCGAGCCTGGGTTAGGCAGCGTGTTTCGCGTGTACCTTCCGGCTGTCAACGAAGTCGTCTCGCCGGATGCCGTTGCCGGATCCGATTTCGCGCCAACAGGCACGGAAACAATCCTCCTCGTCGAGGATGACCATGCGGTTCGGCAAGTAGCCAGTAGCGTTCTGCGCGAATTCGGCTATCAGGTTCTGACTGCCCGCGGCGCGGCTCAGGCATTGGAGATTTTCCAGAACCAGGTGAATAAGATCGACGTGCTCGTCACGGATTCGGTAATGCCGGGAAAGAGCGGGCCGCAGCTCGCTCAGGAATTGACTCAGTTGAACCCGGAGCTGCCGGTGCTGTTCTTATCGGGGTACATGGACAGATCGCTGGACGCGATCATTGGCACATTCAACCGGGCTTCGTTCCTTCAAAAGCCATTCACATTGGCGACACTTGCTCGGCGTATTCGCGACTTGCTTGATAACGGCTCACGCACAAACGGAGACGATAACGGCATTCGCACCAATCAAAATTAGTCATTAGAGCATTTTCAAAATTGCTCTTGCGGGGAGCGCGGGCTTCCAGTCCGCTTTTCGTGCGGGCAAGATGCCCGCACTCCCCAGCCAAACGACGGAGCATTTCTGAAAACGCTATAGACGCGCTCGCCGTGCCCAAAACACTACATCGCGGTCGCCGCGGCATGCGCGACGCCGGCCTCGCCAGGGGCGTAGTGTCCGTACTTATCCACGGCGCGAATCAGCGCGCCAATTCCCTCCACGGACACGTCGAACGGAATCTCCGGTCCTTGATTCGCGAGAATGAACCCATAGCCCGACATGCCTTGTTGCAACGCCGCGCGGGCCTGCAGCTCGATGCGCGCCGGCGACCAGCGGCGCAGCTTCATATTGTTAATGTTCCCGATCAGCGCGACGCGATCGCGCACGGCCTTCTTGCAGGACGGAATGTCATCTTCCGAGCCGATCAGGATCGCCAGCGCGCCGATGTCCGCCAGAAGATCGGCGAACGGCTCCATGCGTCCCACCGGCTCATACGCCACCGGGCCGCCGATGCGGCGGATCACGTCGCGAATGACGGGCAGCGCGTACTGCTCAAACATCCCCCGCGGGAGAATCGTCGAGGAGGCCATTCCGTCGGCCAAAATCACTACATGTGCGCCCGCCTTGTGCTGCTGCCTGGACCAATCGACAACAAACTCCGCACACACATCCAGCGTGCGACGCAGGTACTTATCACGCAGCGCCGGCGTGAACAGCAACCGCATCCACTTCGAAGTGCCCATCAGCATGCTCGGCAGGCTGAATGGCGCGATTGCCGCGCCGATCACAACTTTCTCCCTGCCCATCCGCGCGGAGAGCGTCGAGATCACCTCCAGCGTCTTGTGAAGCTGCGGCGAGCTCAGCGGCGAAGGACATGTCAGTCCGCCGATTTCTTCATAGTTCCGGATGCGCATCCGCGATACACAAGGCGAGCTGTTGGGGTATTTGAACTCCAGCCCCACGCCAAACGCGGTCACGTCCTCAATGACATTCGGAATTCCAGCCAGCCCGTCGGGGATCCCATCAAACATCTTGTTGATGGTGATCTGCGCCTCGGCGATGCGCTCCGCGCTCATACCGAAGTATTCAGCGACCGTGCAGTTGTAAACCAGCGCCCCCTGCATCAGCGGCACAGGAAAGACCGGCACGCGGTCGGGCGCGCCGAAGTCGGCGCGCCCGAATGTAAGGGCCGCCATCACCCGCTCGATCGAGTTCATCACGCCACCTCGTTGCTTAATGGATCATGTTCGTAGATGCGTTGAACCAGGTTCACCATGTCGCTCGCGGCCGTCGCCACGTAATCCGCCCGCACTTCGCGATACAGTTCCCGGTCGACGGTGAAGCACGCGCCGCCAGCGACAATCTTGGTGTCCCGGAAGCCACGCCGATCCAGCCCCGCGCGAATCTTCGCGATCTCCTTGGCGGATTCGATCAACAGCGACGAAACGCCGACCACTTTTGCCCCGCTTTCCGCAACGGCCGAAACGAATTTCTCCGCCTCGGCTCCAAGCCCGACATCGATCACCTCGATGCCGTTTGCCCTCAAGAAGCTGCCGACCATCTCGCGCCCAAGACTGTGATAGTCGCCTCGCGCGTTGCCGAGCACGACTTTCATTCCCTTCGGCGAGCCGGATGGGAGCCTGTCGCGCAAATACGCCATCGCCGCTTCAACCGCCAGAAAATTAAGGTAGTAATCGCCCACCGAAACATGCTGATGCTTCTGCCGCAGATTCGCCGCCTGCACCGCTTTGCCGACGGCGTCGAGGCACGCCAACGGCGCGACGCCGGCGTTCAACATCGCTTGAACCAACGGCTGCACAGGCGTCTCGCGGCCGGAAACCAAAACATCCACAAATTGATCGATAAACAACTCGACCGGGCCCTTTTCGCTGCCGACCACGCGGTGTTTCGCTTGCGCGTATCGCCGAAGCAACCGGTGAATCCCGCGAATGTTGCGTTCCAGATTGCCGGTGGCGATCCCAATCATCTGGTTCGCTTCGGTCGACGACCGAGCATCCTCCACCCGCGCCAGGCATCGATCGAGCAGCGCCGTCATCTCGGGCAACCGCGCGCCCTGCTCCAGCAGCTCCTTGTTGCGCTGGATCATCTCCGCAACGGCGCCCTCCTGATCGTGGCTGCGCTGCGCCTGAGCCTCGACCAGTTCCCCGGCGGCGTCCACCGAATTTGTGATTTCTTTCACGGCTGTGCGGATGGCGACCGACTCGGTCTTGATCCGCTCGGACAGCACCTGAACTTCATGGCTAACGGTCGCGAAAGCCGCTCCATGCTCGCCGGCGCGGGCCGCCTCGATGCGCGCGTTCAGCGACAAGATCGTGCTTTGCCGCGCGAACAGATCAATTGTCTCCGCGACTTTTGAGATCCCCCGGCTGCTTTCGATCAACCGATCAAATCGTTCGCGCAACGAGGCAAATGATCGCAGCGAATCTTCGAGCAGCTCATGCGTCCGGCGGCATGCGCCCAGCGAAGCCCGGCAGCCCGTCGCGACGGAATGCGCCAGCGCGATCAACTCGTTGCTCACCCGCGCGAGATCATCGCTGTCAAGCGGCGCGAGCCGATCCGCGATCTCGCGCGCGCATGCGCTGATATCCGCGAGATAGTTTAGTTGGTGATACAGCTCCGTCGCGGCGCGGTCCAGCGCGACTTGCACGCTCAACGCGGTGTGCGCATCTTCCCGCGACCGCGTCAGCAACCCCAGCGCGGTGTGGCGAATGTTATCCAGAATCAAGGGTGTAATCCTCCCGCTTTGCGCCTTCCGCGCAAAGTCAACGTGCCCAATCGGCGCCAGACGATCGACGCGCCGCGCTTCGTACGCGCGGATTCGGCGCATCTTGCCCCGCCACACCCATTGACCCCATCCTGCATCGACGCTCGCGACCACGCACTGAATGTCAGTAAAGAAATATCAATGAATTACGATGCCGAGCCCACGGGACTGGACACGAGGTCCATAATTCACGGAAGCTATCCGCGGCCGCCGGTCTCGGACGACTCGCGCCCCGGCCCCCCGAACGGAGCCTCGAATGATGTTTTATCGCAGTACATCGCGCTCGCGAGCCAATCACACACTCGCCGCAGCTTGCATTTGCGCCGCTCTTCACGCGGCTTGCGGCGCCGCGCTGGCTGATGATTGGACGCCCGATGCGGCTGCGCTTTTGCAACTGATTCAATCCGGGCAGACGGCGCGCGCCGGCGAGTTGGCCGCCGCTCAACTTCGCGGCGAGCGCGGCGCGGCGGCGCGCGTCGATCTGCGGTCAATCATCGCGATTGCAGCGCTGCGACAGCCTGAGCGCGCGCTTCGCATCGAAGGCCAGACGCAGCTTTACGCGCTATTCGCCGAGCATCCGCCGCTCGCCGAGCGCGGCGAATGCCGCTTGGCGCTGGGCATCGCAGCCCTCGCGCTCGACGACACGCCCGCAGCGCTTGAGCACCTTTCCGTCGCGGCCGACAATTTCGAGGTTCGCGGGGCTGCTGCCGGGTTCGCAGACGCGATCGAGCACCTCGCGACCGCATGGGTGCGCCACGCTGACTGGGAGCGCACACCGCCCCGCTTCCACATCAAGCCGCCGGCCGGCCCCGAGCAGACTCGCGCGATCCGCCGGCAACAATTCGAAGCGTTGCAGACTCGATCCGGCAGGTTGCCGCTGAGCGGCGCGGCGGAGCGACTTGCACTGGTTACAGCCATAGCCTCACTCGCGAACGCCGATCAGCGCGCGGCCGCCGAAGCCGCGCTCGAAAGGCTCGTCAGCGGTGAGCGCAGCGATCGCGTCGCCGCCACCGCCGCGCTAGCGCTGGCCGAGACCTATGACGCCGGCGGCCGCCGCGCTGATGTATTGCGCGTCCTGAAACTGGCGGCGAACAGCGAGGATCCGGCACTGGCGAACCAGGCGCAGGATCGGCTGGCCGCGCTCAATCAACCCGCGATCGAGATCGTCTCGGAATTGGAAATCGCACCTGGCCCAGCCGCGCCGCTGGCGGTGCGCGCCCGCAACATCGCGCGGCTTGACGTCGAAATCCGCCGCATTGACCTGGGCGTCTGGCTTCAAGAGCGTCAGGGCCGCTTTCTCCCGGCGCAACTACCCAACAGCGGCAGCGCGATTTCGTCGCACCAGTGGACGCCGACCAGCGAAAATGCGGGCGACTGGTGGAATTCGCCACCGGACAACTCGCCGCAATTACCGGCGGAGCCCGGCGCCTATGTTCTGGAGTTACGCGGCGTCGGCGTAAGTGATCGCAGCGAGCCGCTCGTTATCAGGCGGCTCATCACTGTCAGCACGTTGCGTGCCGCGACGCTCATCGGTCAAAGTCGCGCTGCCGTCTGGTTGATATCGCGAACGGATCAGCCTGTTCCGCGGGAGGTGAAAGGCCGATTCTGGATGTTCGGCTCGTTTCAACCGACGAAATTCGACGTAAGAGCCGGCGTCGGTGAACTCAAGCTGCCCGGCGAAGTTCGCGTTCTGCGCGATCGCCGCTGGGCAATGCTGATCGACAGCGAAAGCGGCCCGCTCTTGCTCCAGGGCGCGCTTCCCGCCGGCCGCGATGATTCCGCTGATGCCGGCGCATACATGCTGACAGGCGCGACGGACCCGAACTTGATGAACGATCGGTTAACGCTGAGCGGTGCCCTGCTTCGCGAAGCGGGGGCGGCGAACTCAAATCAGGCGGAATCCTATGTCATCGTCGTCAACGATCCCACCGGCGAACCCGTCACCAGCGCACCCGTTCGCGTGACGGAGTCCGGCTTGTTCGCGAGCGATGTGAACCTTTCAGATGTCAGCGCGCGCCGCAATCTCACCGCTGTCTTGCGCCGCGGCCAACGCAGCCTCGCCAACCGCGCGGGCAGATTCCAACTTCCGGGCGCTCCGGACGATTCGTCCGACGCACAACTCGAAATCGGCCTTGGAGTTCCCAATCCGGTCGACGCGACTGGCAATGTGCAGTTTCTACTGTCATCACGATACCCGTGGGGCGTGCCAATTGGGCGGGCCCGTGTTTCCTGGGGCTCGCGGCTGATTCACCTGCCGACTGCGGAATCGTCTGCGTGGGGCGTCCCCGACGTTTCGGGCGATCGCGGCGTATTCGATGATGCGGGACGGAAGTACATTCATGTCGATTGCGAATCGGCCCAACCCATGAGCCCGAGACTCCTAGGTGTATGGGCTACGGCAATCGGATGGGACGGGCGACGCGTGCCGGCGTTTCGCCAGCTTTTGCTCGGCCCCCACGAATCGCACGCATGGCTGACGGCCGACCCCCCACACGTCGGTACCGGAGAGTCCATGCGCTTTGAAGCCGGTTGGATTCCACCCGGAAACGCATCGTGCGATTTCTGGCCGAGCGTCCGCGTTTCAGGTGACGGTGAGCCGGCTATCGAGCTTCCGCTGCGGGCCGACCCGCGCGGTGTGCGCACGATCGAATGGAAACCCACGAAACCCGGCCAGTACACCGCGACGTTGCATTGGCCAACGGATTCGCCATCCCACCTGCCGACAGCGATGGCGCAATTCGACGTCGCCGTCCGGCCGATCGAGCCGGGCTCGGCTGGAGGCGGCGAATTTCACGCGCATGTCGTGCGACGCGATGGCAAACCTGTCTGCGAACTTGAATTCACGGCGGCTGCGCCGAATGGGCCGCTCGCCGCAGTGCTGCTTGGGGCAGCCGACCCGGTCATGATTGTGGCGCTCGATCCCGCAGGAAAGGCCGCAGCCGTCCCGCTGAGCGGCGAGATTCCCTCGCGCGCGCTCTTGGCGCGGTGGCGCAACGGCCGACTAAGCAGGCTGGCCGAGACGCGCGTCGAATCCAACCTTGCGGGCGCGCTAAGAATCGCCGCGGACCATGAGCGCGCAGTGTATAAACCCGGTGACACAGCCAAAGTCAATGTGGCCGTGGACGGGCCGCCCGACGCGGGGCGCATCAGCGTTGTAGCCCGGCTCGTGGCCGTCGGCTCGGAAAGCATGCTGAACTGGGTTGGTTCGCCTTGGCGCGATAGCGAGATTCGCGAGGAAGCGATCAACGTTTCCGTCGCCCCGAACGCCAAGAGTGAGTCCACCGGCGGCGACGACTGGTCGCAGCGCGAAGCTGCGCATTCTCCGCAGGAGTTGTTCTTCGCGGACGGGCAGACGCTCTGGACTGAAGTGCTCGACGTGAACAACGGCCGGGCTGAACTGAACGTCCCGGTGCCGCAAGCATCCGGGGGTTATCGCCTGCTGCTGCTGGCGGCTGCAAAAGATGCCGCGCCCGCCACGCTTGAGCGATCGATCATCGCCCGAGATGGCTATTCGTTGCGTGTGTTTGCGCCTGCCGAATATCTCCCTGGCGATCGCGTCCAGATCGCCGTGCAGGCCACCGCATCGGATCCAAAACGTCTCGTCGCCGGCGCAACACTCACTGTTCGGCTCAGCGCCGGCGGGTTACTCGCGTTCGAAGGCCCGCGGTTAACCCACGTTTCGAGCGATCCGGCAAGATCGAGCGCACCCGAAATCACGTTGCAGATTCCAGTTGATGGGGAAACTTCGGCGCGGGTCACGCTCGAAGCGCTCCGGGCCGGCGAAGCTTTGCTGAGCGTGGCTTGCCCGAACGGCGAAGCGAACCCCGTTCAACAGACCATTCGCGTGGTCGAATCCGCCCCCCCCGAACTCGACAGCACCGCTTTTCGCGTCACCCGCTCTTTCATCCGCATGCAGCCCACCGACGATCCCGACGAAGTGCAGCCGCCGAGTTCCTCTGACGATCGCCTCTTCGGGCGAAATTGGTTGCGCGTGCCAATCGACGCCGCCGCCGAGCGATTGACGCCGGGAACGGTGCTTCTTGTCCGCGAAGAAGTGGAGATTCCCGTCGCAGCAACGCGGTTGACCTGGCAACAATCCATGCCCGCCAACTGTGTTTCCATTCTCGAACGACCGCCCAAAACGCCGGAGATCGTGCCAATCCGCGACCGCCGCGCGGCCAGGATCGAATTCGCGGGATCGGTGGCCCCCGGCACAACCACCCATGAATATCTCATCGTCGCGACGCGCGCCGGTTCGTGCGAATTGCCGCCGCCGGTGATCGTGGCGGACGGGAAAATCCGCGTTGCGGAAATGCGAGGTGGAGAGTCGCGCCTCATCGTGCTTGATGCAAATCAGCCGTAACTATATCGCTCGACTGGGCTTGCGAAAAAAACTCCGGCGCGGTTCGCCAGCGCGGAATTTCGCTGCGAATCGGAACTGTGAAAAACCCCGGCCGTCTAACCTCCCGGCCGCGCCGCTGGCGCGCGGCGCTGTGTGTGGCACCGGGTGTTTTCGCCGCCTGATTCGACCCTTCCAAAAATTGGTCGAGTCGATGTCCGCCAAAGTGGTTGCGTTGTCCCCCGCCCCGCTGCTACACTCCCGCCACGTTTGAACACGGGCGTTTTTGCAGAGGTTCGTAAGCATCACACCCGACCGTCGCCGGACGGTCGGCGTCAGCAAGCTGACACGCACAATGGCTGAGTGCAGCGTCGGCCGGCTTGCCGTGATACGCGGTAACGGCGACCGTACCCCACAACGGAGGATCTTCTCCATGCACAAGACATACCGACTTGTCACAGGTTTCGCGGCGGCGTTGATTCTCGCCGCCGGCAGTATCGCCATGGCGCAAGACGCGACGCTCAAAAAGGCACGCGATCAGTTCAGCGCGCAGGATTACGAAGCGGCTCAACAAACCGCCATGACCATCGACGAGTCAAAACTCTCCGATGCGGAGAAGTCCGATTATCAGGCGCTCATGCGCGACCTGCCCGTCGCCGTGAACGGAGCGCGCAAAGCTACCCAGGATCAGGCCGACGCCGAAAAGGCGTACGAAGCCGGAAAATGGGACGATGCCGAGCGGCTCTACAAGGCCATCGCGTCGAACAAATACGCCAAATCCGCATCGCAAACCACAGCTTCAAAGCAAATCGAACGAATCGGTGAAAAGCGCCGCCTCGCGGAAGCGGCCAAGCCGGATGGTGCGGTTCGCCCCGCGTCCGATGACGCCCCGGCCGCGCAGCCGCCCGCCGGCGAAGTCGTCGCCGTGACGACCGCGCAGGACGCTCCGACCGACCAGCGCATGACGATCATCGACACGCAGATTCAGGCCGACCGACTGCTGTGGGAACGTGCCTACGCCAAGCTCCAGGAAAATGCGATCAAAGCCAAAGAGGCCGTCGCAGCGAACAACTGGGAAGATGCCCGCCGCCTGGCGGAATACGGCTATCAGGCCATCGAAGCCGCCCGCGTTTACGCAGACCCGGCTTCCAAGTACGAATCCGCGCGGGCGATGGCGATTCAACTGAAGAACGAAGTCGAAGACGCGTATCGCGCGTGGGAGCAGACGAACGCCGAGGACAAGCGCTTGGAAGTACAGCGGCGCGTTGAAGAGCGCAGGCGACTGCTGGAACAGCGTCGTGCAGAGCAGATCGAACAGCTATTCAACACCGCCAGGCAGCTTCGCCAAGAGCAGCGCTTCGCGGAATCGGCCCAGGCCCTGCGCGAGATCATTTACCTCGACCCTGCCAACGTGCGCGCTCGCGATCAACTTGAGACGATGGAAGATCTCGAATCATTCGCGCTGCAAGCCGATCTGGACCGCGATTTCAAACGAAACTTCCAGCGCACGATCATGGACACCGAGGAAACCAAGGTGCCTTGGAGTTCAGACGTGCTCTATCCGAAGAACTGGCTTCAACTGACCGCCAGACGCGGCGAATCCGGCTCCGTCACCGGCTCGGCCGAGGATCGCGAGCTGAATTCGCGCCTGTCGGACGTGATGCCGAACATCCGCTTCGACGAGGTTCCGCTGGAGACGGTGGTCGAGCACCTGCAGGCCAGCAAAGACCTCAATATCGCGGTCGATTGGGATGATCTCAAAAACGCCGGCGTGCCGCCCGAAAAGCCGGTCAGCATCCGCATGCATGACGTTTCGTTCAAGACCGTGCTGAACGAACTGCTCGCGCAGGCCGGCGGAAGCGACACCGTACTCTCTTTCCGCGTTGAAGACGGCCGCATCCGCGTCGCCACCGAAGAGAAACTCGATCGCTACAAGTTTGTGAATGTTTACGACGTACGCGACCTGCTCGTCGCAATCCCGCGTTTCCTGAACGCGCCGAATGTCAACCCCGCCTCGAATGACTTCGGGACCAGCGGCAGCTCCGGAATGACGATCGCCGGGAGCGGTGGATCCTTCAGCGGCACGTTCTTCAAGGATGAGGACGACAACAGCGACGCTGGTCGTAACACCGGCATCGGCGATCCCGCCATCACCCAATCGCTCATGGACATTATTCGCGGCACCGTGAAACAGGACTCCTGGCGAGAGAACGGCGGCGACGGTTCGCTCCGCGAGTTGAACGGCAACCTGATCGTCTACAACACCTCAGAAGCCCATCGCCAGATTGGTGATCTGCTCGGCCAGCTTCGCGAAACACGCGCGCTGCAGGTGGCGATCGAAGCCCGGTTCCTGACTGTCACCAACAACTTCCTCGAAGAAATCGGCGTCGATCTTGACTTCGTATTGAACCAGGGCTCGGCCGACTTCGACGCGGCTACGACCACCGGCGCGGGCCGCGTCCCCACGCCGTTGTTTGACCCCTTTACCGGAGCGCGCGTGCTGTTGCCGCGGCCGTTTGCACAGAGCGGCACGCTACCGGCGACGCCGCCTT
>JAEUIR010000063.1:19262-20687 GCA_016795025.1 Phycisphaerales bacterium | reverse complement strand
GAAGTCAAGTGTGTTCAACATTTTCGAGCCGTCGTCGGAAGGCGGCGTGCATCGCATTGTGACGGTTCGGCTTGCGGCGCTATGCCGAACGGATCGCGCGTGAAATAACGCGGCCGACCTGGCCAAATTCAGCGGCCACACGCATTTGTTCAATACGCGCGCATCAAGATCAGATTCCCGAGCGTTTGCGGCAGGTAGCAGTTTCCCCGCGTCCCGGACCACGATGAGTATTCGCCGCGAGTCGCGTCCATGCGCGTGATGTTCACGCCCCAGATGCGGTTTTGGATTGCCGGCCGACCCAGCGACGCGATCGGAATCGCCGCCTCAACCACCCATGCCTGCCGACCGATCTGAACGCTCACTTTTGCGTCACACAGCCAGTCGCTTGTCGGCCCCATCGGCGGTTCGGTGGCACAGCCCTTTCTCGCCACGACCAACCCGCTAGGCTTGATCTGCATCTGAAATAGATCGGCGCTGGTTCCACTCGCGACGTTGGTCGGGCAAAGCAGAATCTCGATGACATCCTGCCCCCATGGCATCGCACCGCCGATTGGCACCTGATTATCCTGCGACCACACCGGCTTTTCGCCCTCGCGCAATCCACAAAAAACGCCGACATACAAATTATCCCGATCCATGCAGAAAAAAGCCTGCGTTGGAAGGGTCGGCAGCGCGCGATCGTCGCCCAGGCGCGCGGTTCCCACGCCGCAGGCCAGACGAAAATCGCCAGCCGCATTATTCGGCGTGCGCGGCCAATCGCCGAGATCCCCGTCGATCGCAATCGGCTCGGAAATGTACGGGCACGCGGCAACAGCGAGGCGGCCGGACACGGCATAAGCCCCAAGCGCGTCGGAATCGAACTGCAATTCCATCGGCAGCGCGCCGGCCGCCGTCGCCGGAAGCCCGGCGAGAGAGATGCTCATTTCCGCGAATTGTCGCTGATTGGGCGGCACAACGACGGGCGGCGGCGGCGCTACCGACCAGCCTGGCGGCGGCGTCTGCATGCGCCACGCACCGGAAACAGCGCGATCCGTGGCGTTGGATGTCGAGAGTGTCACCGTCGCCGCCAGGCCGTTGGGGGCGCTGCTGATGCGGGCGCCGACCACATCCGCGACGACTTTCGACTCCTGCGCCATGACCTGTGACCAGCCCGCCAGATTTGCAAGCTGCTGCGACGCGCCGAATTTGGTCGGCTCAAAGTCGTTGGACAGCTCCTGATAAATCAGATTCCGCGCGAGGCGCAGCACCGCCGCGCCAGCCAAACTCATCGGGAAACCCGCCACGAGCGAGAGCAGCGGTTGCGGCGGGCGGGCCGGAATCCGTCGCCGTAGCGAAAGACGCGGATTTCGATGCGAGCGGTGTGCTACGGAGGGCGCTACGGCCTGAAACGAAAAAGGGCCGCATCGCTGCAACCCTTCGTTTCGT
>JAEUIR010000063.1:0-19252 GCA_016795025.1 Phycisphaerales bacterium | reverse complement strand
AGCGCGGGTGCTGAGCAGATGATCCTCGCATGCATCCGAAAACGCCCAGCGCACCACGCGCGATGCGACCGTTCGCGCGAGCCTCTCCTTCCCCGCGGCCTCCATCAGCCGCAGCAGCGAAACATCGTTGATGCCGCGCCGCAGGCGTTTCAGCCGGATCGACGATACCGGTTCATCGATCAATCCAAACGGCATTCCCGCGTAGATCAAGCCATATGTGCGCCGGCCCGCCGCGCGATCCGACGCGCAGCGAGCCGCGTCTTCGATCCAGATGCCCGAGCAGCCGTATTGATACGCTTGCCAGGCCAAAATCGCCGCGTCAGTCGCCGGCGCGGCGACGGCCGGCGAGCCGCTGTAAGGCGCGTGATCGGGCATGAACCACGTATCGCGTCCGATTCCTTGCTGGCGCCTCATGACCGCCGTGTCGCACTGCATCGCCGGTGGTGCCCAGATGCGCACGTCGTTCAGCTCGGCCACCGGGGCGTTGAACCAGCCCAGTGGCCGCAGCGACTCCGCGGGCACGTGCGCGAGCAGCGCGACGTTGCTTTCGCTTTGGCGAATGATCCCGCCGACTCGACTCACGCGATCAAGCGCCGCCTGCGTAAGCGGCTCCGGCGGGCAGATTCGCGCCACGCTACGCTCCGCCCAGCCGCGATGCTCAAAATGCCCGCGGCACTCGGCCAGATAACCGGCGAATAATCGCGCGTACTGCGGCGAATCGAATCCGCCGTTGCGCTCGCTGCTTGGGTAGACCAGCGACGCGGGATAAATCCAACGTTTCAGCGGCGTCAGATCGCTGAACGCCGTGCCGTCGATCCAGCGCTCGGTCAGCGCGTCATACGCCGCCCAATCGATCGACACTTCGCGCTCGCCGATCAGGCTGAACCGAGGAAACGAAGCCCAAAGCACCGGATTCATCTGATGAGACTTGAACAGCTCCATCGTCGTATCGAGAATGCGAATCGCTCCGCGATGACTAGGTGTCTCCATTGTCAGGCGAATGCCTTCGGGGGCCTGTCGCGGCCAGCGCAAGTGCTCAACAAACAGGTCGTTCGGATCGATTCGAGCGATGACGTCCAGCGCGGGCTGCGCCGGGAACACGATGGACGGCACGCTCAATTCCACGCGTACGTCCAGCGCCGCCGCGCCGTCGCTCATGCGCACGACGCGCAATCGCGAGGCGTAGTCGCCGGGTTCGGTGGTAGGCGGCACATAAACGTCGATCCAGATGATCTCGTTTCGCGCATTCTCGATGTTCACCGGCCCGCCACCGCGCGGTGCATCCCACGGCACAAGAATATCCGGCACATCCTGCGGTAGTGCCGGCCGGCCGGTATGCTCCGGATACCAGCTTGGGAAATGTTCCACGTGTTCGTAATTCACGCGATACATGCGGACCGCGTCGAGGCTGGCAAGTGTTCCGGCCGGTCCGTTGAGGTCCGGCAGCTCAACGCGATACGGCCCGTCGCTGCGCATGGAGCTCAGCACGACCTGTATCGCGGCGGTGTCGCGGATTCCGGCGCGCAGACGCACGGTGCCGCGCGAGGCCGAATACACATCGTTTTCCAGCGAGGGCGTCGAATCGACATGAACATCCTGATCGCCAGAGACAACCCACGCGCTAATCGATGATCGCGCCGGCGGCATGCATCCGCTTAGCAGCGTCAGCGGCAACAATGCCCAACACGCCGCCAGCGGAGCTATTCTGGAAGCGGCCAACCCTGCACCTCATAGAGCTTCTTGGGTGATTCCGGCTGATTCGTTCGGGCGGAAAGATAAATCGTCTCCAACAGCGCGCTGCCCGCCAGATGCAGCGGCAACTGCGGATCGCCGCCCGCAGGCTCGCCGCCGAGCTGGCGGCGAACAGCCGCCTCAAACTGCGTGATTTCCGCCCGCAAACAGTCTTCAGGCGAAGCCGTTGGGCGGGCGTCGAGCTGCGTCTGATCGGCCAGTCGCACGCGCACTGCGCTGGCGCTGATGATGACGCTGGCCTCGACGCCGTGCAGCGCGAGCTCGCTTTCGTACGGCTCGATGTCCCACATCGCGCGGATCAGGCCGGGCACTCCGTCCGGATCGCGCATCATCACCAGCGCGATGTCCTCGGTCTCGCGCGCGGGCTCCGCAACTCGCCGGCGGCACGAGCCGACGCGCGCGATGACATTCTCCGTCAGACCGCGCGTAGCCAACCACGCTTCGAGCAGGCCATAACCATCGACCGCCAACACGCCCCCGGCGGAGTCGGACTCGCTCGACCGCCAAGATTGCAGGGCCGGCCCCGGCGCAGCCACGCGCATTTCACAATATTGCGGTCGAAAACCTGGCGTAAGCCCGAGTGCCCAGCGCACATCGTCCGCGATATGCCGCCAATGCGATTGCACGCGATAAACAGCACTACTTGCCTTGGCCAACCCGGCTTCCTCGATCGCCAGCGCGAACGAGCGCGCGAGAGGCGCGGTGCGCAGCAGATGCACGCCGCGCGCTAGCGCGTGCCGAGTCATCTCGCGATTGCCTCGCGTCGACGCCGCCAGCACGAGGGCGTCGATCTCGGCCTGCGCCACCAGCACGCGAATGTCATCGTGCCACGGAATTTCCGGCAGCGCGTCGCTTTGGCGCATGCCGCCCTGCGCGACCACGTTCAGCGAAGGCCGCCGCAGCGCCGTCGCGAGGCCGGGCAATTGCTCGCCATCAGCGATCAGGCCGATGCGAAGCGGTTTGTCGCTTCGGGCTCGATTGTCTCGTGTCGTCATCTTCGTATAATCGCTCAACTGTGGCTGGTGCGCGCGTAATCCCTCTCTGGACGGCGGTCGCGTCGCTCGCATTGTACCTCGCGAGCAGCGCGCGCGGCGACATTCTGCATCTCCGCGACGGCTCCAAATTCTCCGGGAGGCTGATCGCCGAAACGCGGGAGGATTATCTGTTTCGCCTCGATGCGGCGGGCGACCGACCCGCCGAAATCCGCAAGTTCCCACGCGACGCCGTCGAGCGGCTGGAGCGCGGCGATACGGTCGAGCCAAAAGCGGACGACTCGGATCAGCAGCCGGACGACGTCCCACCCCAGGCGGATTACGACCAATGGCTGCGCGAAGCCTTCGAACTGATCGATCGCGGCGAAATGCGCCCCGGCGTGCGCGTCTTGTCGCAACTCGCCCGGTTGAAAGATCGTGCGACGCTCGCACGGCTCGATGCCGCCTGCCGAGCCGGCAAGCAACAGCCGCTGGCGGAGTTTCTCGCCGCCAAGCGCATCGAACTCGCCACGAGCGAGCCGGGCGCGATCAAATTCACCGGCGTGACGGAATATGAATCCGCCGCGCTTGGGCGTTTGCTGGAGGCCCGCGAGAATGACTTGCTCACGCACGCTTTCGAGGGCCGCACAATTCGTCAGTGGACCGTCAAGCAAAACGAAATGACGAAGGCGACCAGCGATTCACCCGCGCTGGTCCGCGACGCGCGCCTTGCCGCCGCGTTTCTGGCCGCTCGCTTGAAATACGACCCGCGTTTGCGCACTGACCGCGAAATCCGAGCCGCCCTGGTCACACTGCATGACGAATTGGCACGGCTGGTCGCGCGTGTGGCCGCACTGCCCGGCTATAACACCGACGCCGCGAATCACCCCAGCGCCGCGGACTATGGCCCGCCGTACAAGCCGGAGCCGCGCGACGGCCGCGAGTTGTACGGAACTGGCGACGCATCCTCAACTACGCAGCCGGCGCGAGGCGCGCGATGAGCCGACCCGCCGAGTTGATGCACACCGATCTGCCGGGGCTGCTGCACCGCGGCAAGGTGCGCGATCTATACGACCTGGGCGATCAATTAATGATCGTCGCGACCGATCGCATTTCAGCATTTGACGTGGTGATGAATCAACCCGTTCCCGGCAAGGGCGTGATCCTCACGCAAATGTCCCGCTTCTGGCTGGAGTTGCTTCCGCCCTGCAATCCGCATCACCTCGACTATGTCGTTCAACCCGGTCGCGCGCCGATTGGCTACGAGGCAGCCGTCGATTCGCTCGCCGGGCGCGCGATGGTGGTCAAGAAAACGCACATTCTGCCGGTGGAATGCGTCGCGCGCGGCTTTTTGATCGGCGGCGGCTGGAAGGAATATCAGGAGTCCGGCCGCGTCAGCGGGATTGAATTGCCCGCCGGCTTGCAGCAAGCGCAACGCCTCGGCGAGCCGATCTTCACGCCGAGCACGAAATCAAACACCGGCCACGACGAGCCGATCTCGTTCGAGCGGGCGGTGGAAATTGCCGGCGAATTTACAGCGTCGCTCGGAATGCCGGCTTCGGCGGGGCGCGACGCGATGTGGGAAGCTCGCCGCCGCACGCTTGACATCTACGTCCAAGGCGCTCGATATGCCGAGTCTCGCGGAATCATCCTCGCCGATACGAAGCTCGAATTCGGGCTGCATGGCGGCCAATTGCTGCTTGCCGATGAGGTGCTAACGCCGGATTCGTCGCGCTTCTGGCCCGCGGATTCCTATCTGGTGGGAACAAACCCGCCGAGTTTCGACAAACAGTACCTTCGCGACTATCTCGAATCAATTCATTGGCCGAAGAAGCCGCCTCCGCCGCCGATCCCGGTGGACGTGCTGGAGCAAACGCGATCGCGCTATGTGGAAGCTTACCGCCGGCTGGCCGGATAACGGGCGGACAATCGCGGTGTTTGCTTATTCACCGTTCCGGCGCCAGATTCCGCCGGCATCCAATAATTCGCTCGGCCGAAACTCACGCTTGTATTCCATTTTCGCGCAGCCTTCGACGAAAAACCCGATGTACCAATATGGGCGTTCGAGCCGGCGGCACTGTTCAATCTCTGCCAGCGCGGAGAACACGCCCAGCCGCCGCTCGCGCAGATCGGGGTCGTAAAAAAAGTAAACGCTCGACAACGCCTGCGGGCATACATCGACAATTCCGAACCCGATCACCCGGCCGCCCAGCCGCAGATAAAGGCCCAGCGTGTCGATTGGCGATTCGAAAAACATCTCGCGAAAATCCCCCGGCGTCGCGGCCATGACGCCGTCGTGGATCGCCTCTTGATAGCGTTCATAAAGCTCGTAAAGCTCGTCCGAGTAATGCGGTGCTGCGAATTCCACCTCGACATCGGCATTGCGCCGCCAGGCGCGGCGCTGCGAGCGGCTGGCGCGAAACTCGGCCACAGGCACGCGGATCGGAATGCAGGCGGCGCACGACGCGCATTCCGGGCGGTAGAACACGTCCCCGGAGCGACGAAAGCCCATGTCCATCATCTCCTGATATTGCTCGGAGCTTGGTATATGCGCCACAACCACACGCGAGCCAGACCAGCGATCATGAAAATAGGGGCAGCGCGTCTCCGCGAGGCGAAATGTCGGAATGGCCGCGCCGGACACCGGCAGGCGAATGAGCTGGAGTTGAATTCGTTCGTCGGCAGCCATGGGAGGAAAATCAGAATGCGGAATTAAGAACGCAAAATGAAAAAAAAGAATTCAACACGCGGGCTTCAAACACCACCCATCGGATCGCGTCGGCGTCGCCGCTGGTTCGGGGACATTGGTTCTTTTTTTGCATGATTCATTTTGAATTCCGCATTTCCCTCATCCGTGCCCCTCGCGAGCGAGATTTCGATTCCAAGCTGGAATCTCGACAACAACATCGCTCTCGCCGTTCGGCACGCATTGACACGATAACCGCGACTGCACCGTCAGGCCCGCGGCGTTTTCGAGTTGGTCGAGCTCATCGTCCGTCGCATCGTTGCAGGTTTCCAAGCCCTTGCGAACGATGATGTGGCACGTGCTGCACGCGCACACGCCGCCGCATGCGTGATCGAGGCTGACGCCGCAGCCCATGGCCGTTCCGAGGATGCTGCCATCGAGGCCGTGCTCATCGTACGGAATCCGGGCCGGATCGACTTCGATCACATGCTCGCGTTTGTTTTCGTCGATGATCGTCAGCTTGTATTTTCGCGTCGGCAACCTGACGTTGCCCTGCGCGATGTACGGGTTTTGACCCGGCATGATCTTTCTCCGCTTTCGTTCAATCCGCCGCGCGACCGTCGCCGCCGCGGCTTCGCTTCGGTCTGACGGTTGGATCAGGCGCTGCGCAACGCTTCGCGAATGCCGATTTCGGCCAGGCTCAACGTGCCCTGGCCGAAGCGCTGCAAGGCGCGCTGCAGGTCGTTCAGGTCGCTCGGCGGCTGCTTGGCCAGTTCGCGAAGCGCGGCGATCTCCTGCTCGATCGTCTCGCGCTTCGCCGCGTCAAGCAAGTGCGCGACGCGCCCGAGCATCTGCTCGGCTTTGGCGGTGTCGAACGCGATCTGGTTCAACAGGTCGATCCGCCGATGCGCGTCGAGGTCCGCCCTGGCGTGCTTGATCGCCTCGCGCGCCATGTGCTCTGCTTCGTCGCGCGTCAGGCCGTGATTCGGAATCACCTGAATCCGCGCCGCTCTGCCGCTGCGCAGCTCGCGGGCCGCGACGTTTAGTATTCCGTTCGCGTCGATCAGGAACTCCACCTCGACTTTGGGAATGCCCGCGGGCATCGGCGGCAGGCCGCCCAGCACAAATTCGCCCAGCACGCGGCAATCGGCGGCCAGCTCGCGCTCGCCCTGCAACACGCGAATCTGGATTGCCGTTTGGCCGTCGACAAATGTCGTGAACATCTCCGTGGCGCGGCTGGGGATCGTCGTATTTCTCAGGATCAGCTTGCTCATCGCACCGCCCAGTGTTTCGACGCCCAGCGATAACGAGGCAACATCGAGCAGCAGCATGTCCGGTCGTTCGCCGCCCAGCACTGAGCCTTGAATCGCCGCGCCGATCGCCACCACCTCGTCGGGGTTGAGCGCGGTGTAAGGCCGGCGGCGGAATCGTTCCTCGACGCGGCGGCGCACGAGCGGCACGCGCGTCGATCCGCCGACGAGAACGACCTGGTCGATCTGCTCGGGCGCGAGATGAGCATCGCGCAGTGCCTGATCGCATTTTTGAAGCGTGCGATCCACGAGCGCGGCAATACGGGACTCAAATTCGTCGCGCGTCAGCGTGCGGAAATATGTGCGTCCCGCTCCGAGGTCGAGCTCGATGCGCGCGTCGAGCGCCTCGCTTAGGCGGATTTTCACCGCTTCGGACAGCGCGCGCAACCCCTGGCGCGTCGCGGGAGAGTCGATTGGAAGGTTGAAATCGCGCGCGACTTCGGTCTCGATCAGTTGAATGATCTCGCGGTCGAAGTCGTCGCCGCCCAGGTGCGTGTCGCCGCCGGTGCTGAGCACCTGGAAAACGCCGGACTCGATTCGCAGGATTGACACATCGAACGTGCCGCCGCCCAGGTCGTACACGGCGACTGTTTCTGCGTGATCGCTTCCCGATTTTGAACTTTCTGCCGCCGCGTCAGACGACTGAGGCTCCAGCGCCGCGCCGCCGTCGTTCTCTGAGCAATGCGGCAGCGGCAGCGAGATCGGTCCGTCGCGATTCGATGCAAGGCCGTTTTCACAGGGCGCCCACGACGACGCGATCGCTCCGCGCAATCCGATGCCATATGCCAGCGCCGCCGCAGTCGGCTCGTTGATCATGCGCACGACTTCGAGACCGGCGATCTGCGCGGCGTGTCGCGTCGCGTTGCGCTGCGCATCGTCGAAATACGCCGGAACGGTGATGATCGCGCGGCGGATCGGCCGTCCAAGCTGCCGCTCGCCAAGCGACTTGAGCGCGCTCAGCACATGCGCCGCGATCTGTTCCGGGCTGAACGCTTCGTCCCCCAGCCGGATTTGAATGGAATCTCGCGGACCGGCGGCCAGTTCATATGCCAGAAAACGCCGCTCGCCCTCCACATCGGCCAGGCCCCGCCCGATGAGCCCCAACGCGGAGTGCACCGTCGTGCGCGGATGCTCGACGGCGCGGCGCCGGGCATCCCAGCCCGCCACGATCCCGGTTCCCCCGCCGTCACGCGGTCGCAACGAAACCACCGACGGAAAACGCGCCTCGCCGTTTTCATCGCGGATGACCTGCACGCCTGACCGATCCACGTATGCAAGCAGCGAAAACGTCGTGCCCAGATCGATGCCCACGATTAGATCATCGCCGCCGGCCATCACACCTGCTCCAGCATGCGCAGATCGTATTTCACATCATTCAGCGTGATTCGCATTTGGTTGCGGAGCGATTCGTCTCCGGGTAACGCGCGCGCCAACGCCGCGATTTCATCCGTGCGCCTCTCGCGCCGCGCCTCCAGCCGCCGCCGCACATCGCCAAGCGCCGCCGTATCGCCCCGGGCGCGGGCGTCATCGATCTCCTCGCGCAGCTCAAGCGCTTCGGCGAGAACGGCCGGCGAAACAGATTTGTCTTCGGATGCGGACTTGCCGCCGGATAGTTCGAGCAGATACTCCGCGCGGCGCAGCGGGTCGCTCAGCACTTCAAAAGCCCGGTTGATCTGCGACGACACGCGCAGGCTCAGTTGAGCCACGTCGTCCGATTTTCCCGCGAAGCGATCTGGATGAATCTCGCGCGAAACGTTCAGATAGGCCTGTCGCAAGCGAGCCGGATCGACGTCAAACTGCCGCGGCTGATTGAGCAATTGGAAATAATCCGCTTCGTTCGCCAGCGCTAGCGCCGAGCAGTTTCCGCAGAACACCGGAACGTCCATCGGACGCTCGCAGGTGCCGCATTTCACGGGCATCGGCGTGTTCGGAGAGCCGGCTGTCATGGCGGACACACATGCGGAACGCAGAATCTCAAATGCGCAACGAACGCCCGTGTCGCGGACGCGGTCTCAGCGTTTCGCAATCGGCATTCTGAATTCTGCATGCTCTGACCTACGCCGAATAGCTGCTGCCGCAGCCGCACGTATGCTTCGCGTTCGGATTATTGAACACGAAACCAGCGCCCATCAGGCTTTCCTGATAGTCGATCGTCGTGCCGCTCAGCGCGCCGCCCACGTAGCTCTTGATATCGCACACGATCGTGATGCCGTGCGATTCGAACACCTCGTCGAGCTCCGCCACGGGCGAATGCGCCTCGTCGCGAAGGTCGAGCACATATTGAAAGCCGCTGCATCCGCCACCCTTCACGCCGACGAACAGATACATCGTCTCGGGGTGATTGTCTTTTTCGAGGATTCCCTTAATCGTCTCGGCCGCCTTGTCGCTCAAAACGACGCCTTCGCCCTCCGCCGGTGTTCGCGCCCGCGAGCGCGCAGAGAGTTGCTGTGCCGGCGCTTGCTCGACGCTATTTTCGCGGGTTGCGTGGTTCAGGTCGGATCCGGATGTCGTCGCACTCATTCGCGTTCCTTTCCAATAAGCTCGCGCATTCCCAGCTTCGGAGCCGCGCGCGTTATTTTGTTTCTCCGCCAACACCTATTTTATTTGGCCGCCGCGGGATTGCGCTCCGCGATCTTCTTTTTCGCGTCCGCAACGGCGGCGCGGATGGCGTCCTCAGCCAATACGCTGCAATGAATCTTCACCGGCGGCAGCGCCAGCTCTTTGACGATTTCCGTGTTCTTGATCTCCAGCGCCTCGTCCAGCGTCTTGCCCTTGACCCATTCGGTCGCGAGCGAGCTGGATGCGATCGCCGAACCGCAGCCGAAGGTCTTGAACTTGGCGTCGAGAATGCGCTCGTTATCGTCAAACTGAATCTGGAGTTTCATCACGTCGCCGCATTCCGGCGCGCCAACCACGCCGGTGCCCACGAACGAGTTCGCACGATCCAGCGAACCTACATTCCGCGGGTTCTGATAGTGATCGATGATCTGATTGCTGTACGACATCGCCAGTCTCTCCTGGGTTTACTCAAACTCGAACACAACTTTGGCTTAAATCTCTGGTCATCCCTACTCGATCAGTGGTGTGCCCATTGCACTTCTTTCAGATCGATGCCCTCCTGCGCCATTTCATACAGCGGGCTCATCTGGCGCAGCCGCCGCACGGCTGTTACGACGCGGTTCACCGCATGGTCGATCTCTTCCTGGGTCGTGAAGCGGCTGAGTGAAAAGCGGATGCTGCTGTGCGCCAAGTCGTCGCCGACGCCCAGCGCTCGCAGCACATAGCTCGGCTCCAGCGAAGCGCTCGTGCATGCCGATCCGCTCGAAACCGCGATTTCCGGAAAGCCCATCATCATGCTCTCGCCCTCGACGAACGCGAATGAAATATTCACGTTGTTGGGCGTGCGCTCCGTACGGTGGCCGTTCAGATACGTTTCGTCGAGCTGCGACAGAATGCCGTCGATCAGTCGGTCGCGCAGCCCGCGAATGCGATCGACTTCGCCGTTTTTGATGCCTTCCGCGCAAAGCTGCGCAGCCTTGCCCAGCCCAACGATGCCGGGCACATTCAGCGTGCCGCTGCGCATGCCGCGCTCGTGTCCGCCGCCGTGAATGATCGCCTCGCAGCGCACGCGCGGATTCCGCCGACGCACATACAACGCGCCGACGCCTTTGGGCCCGTGAATCTTGTGGCCGCTGCACGACAGCAGATCGATTCCCATCGCGTTTACGTCAATGGGCGTCTTGCCAAACGTCTGGCAGCAATCCGTATGGAACAACACGCTCTTTTCTTTGCAAAGGCGGCCGATCTCGGCGATCGGCTGAAGCGTGCCGATTTCGTTGTTGCCGTGCATGATCGAGACCAGGATCGTGTCGGGCGTCATCGCCTCGCGCAGCGCATCCATACTGATGCGACCGTCTTTCTGCACCGGAAGAAACGTCACGCGAAAGCCGTGCTGTTCGAGCCACTTGCACGGGTCGATCACGGCCTTGTGCTCCGTGACCTGCGTGATGATGTGCTTGCCCTTCTCGCCATACATCGCGGCGACGCCTTTGATGGCGATGTTGTTGCCCTCCGTGGCGCCGCTGGTGAAGATGATCTCCTTCGCATCCGCCCCAATCACCGACGCAACGCGATCTCGCGCGATATCGACGCCTTCTTCCGACTCCCAGCCAAAGGCATGATTGCGGGAAGCCGGATTGCCGTACTTCTCGCAGAAAAACGGCAGCATTTCGTCAAGCACGCGCGGATCGACGCGCGTTGTCGCGTTATTGTCCAGATAGATTTTTCGATCACTCATTTGCCTATCGCCCTCGCCGGCGCGTGGATGCCGGCTAATTCCACATATTGCTCATCCGCCGCCAGGTCGGCGACGGTCACGGATTTCAGAAAATCGCTGAGACGATCATGCAGCCGCCGCAGCGGCGCGCGAACCGGACAACAGCCGGCCAGCTCGCATCCCACCGCGCCGTCAGCAGCCGGTTCCGCACAGCGAATGACGCGCACCGGTGCTTCCACCGCTTCAATCACCTGAGTCAGCGAGATCGCCTTCGCCGGCCGGGTCAGCCGATATCCGCCGCGCGAACCGCGCGTCGAATGAACCAGGCCGGCCCGTTGAAGCTCCTTCAGCACGTTCATCAAAAGCGGGGCGGAGATCGCGTATTTTTCGGCCAACTCGCGCGCGCTAAAGACACGCGCCGCGTCTTTGGCCATCTGACCAAGCGCGATGAGTGCGTATTCAACACGCCGTGTAAGCGTCAGCACGCCGTCTCCAACATCGGTCTTCAACCGCTAATATCGGAAATATAGCACCAATTTTGTGCGATTCAAGCGGAAAAAATCTACCGCACCTGCCCAACCCGGTCCGCCTGCCCGGGGCTAACATGGCTGCGTTATGCACATTCGCGTCAACAACCCCCCAAAAAATCAACGATTAGTCGATTCTGGAGCAGCAGCCTCACTCCGGCTGCGCTCCGGGGCCTGTTGGCAGGCCATCGCCGCCGCTACGCTCCTGTCCGCCATGACGCCACCCTGCCAAAGTCAAACCGGTAAGCCATTCATCCACCCAAAGGGCTATGTCTGTCACCGCGCAATCACGCCGCCGCGGATCGACGGGAAACTCGACGACGTTGCGTGGGCCGACGCCGCCTGGACAGATGATTTCCTCGATATCGAGGGAGACGCCAAGCCGGCGCCGCGCTTCCGCACGCGGGCAAAGATGCTGTGGGACGACGAGTGCTTTTACGTCGGCGCCGAGCTGATCGAGCCGCACGTTTGGGCCACGCTCACCGAGCGCGACTCCGTTATTTTCAACGACAACGATTTCGAGGTCTTCATCGACCCGGATGGCGATAATCACCAGTACTACGAGTTTGAAATCAACGCGCTTGGCACGTTCTGGGATTTGCTGCTGATCAAACCCTACATCGCAGGGGGCCCGGCCGTGAACGGCTGGGATATTCGCGGGGTGCGTTCGGCGGTTTACGTGGACGGTACGCTCAACGATCCGCGCGACATAGACCGGGGCTGGTCGGTGGAAATCGCGTTCCCGTGGTCGGCGCTGCGCGAGTGCGCCGACAAGCAAACTTCCCCGCCGAAGGACGGCGACCAGTGGCGCGTCAATTTCTCGCGCGTCCAATGGCGGCATGAACTGCGTGATGGAAAATACGCAAAAATCGCGGGACAAAAAGAAGACAACTGGGTTTGGTCGCCGCAAGGCCTGATCGACATGCACCGCCCGTGGATGTGGGGATATGTCCAGTTTTCGACTGGCGCGCCCGGCTCCGCAAGATTTTTGCCGGATGCGCTGTTACCGGCGCTACATGCTGCATCTGATTGCTGCGGCGGAGCACGAGTTGCGTAAGGCCGGAAAGCCTTTTTCAGATTCAATTGCCGAGCTAGGCTTGGCCGTTCCAGGCGACGAATCGTTTTACTGTCCGCCGCGAATTCGTACGACGTTTAGCGGATTCGAAGCGATAGCCGAAACACGTGAACCGCGCCGCCGCATGCACATTCGCGAAGACTGGCGCTGCTGGGTGGATTAAGCCCTTTGGCCAGGGAAGAAAGCCTATGTTGAATACGGCCGACAAAACGATGCCGATACTGGAGGAGCCGTCGCTTGTGGCGCAGCTTCAGACCGGTAGCCACACGGCATTTGAGACGCTGGTGCGCGTTTACGGCGGGCGCATGCTGGCCGTCGCGCAGCGCATGCCGAGCAGCGAATCGGACGCCGCCGACGCTGTTCAGGAGGCGTTCGCGTCCGTGTTCCGGGCGATCCGAGGGTTCTCCGGCAACTCACAACTCGGCACCTGGCTGCACCGCATCGTCGTCAATGCGTCGCTCATGAAGCTGCGAAGCCGGCAACGCCGCAACGAGCAATCAATCGAGCCGCTCTTGCCGACGTATCTCGACGACGGGCACCAGGCCCGACCGGCGACCGAGTGGGGCGAATCGCCTCACGCGGCCATGCAGCGCGAGGAAACACGGGCGTTGGTGCGCAGCGCGATTGACTCCTTACCGGATTCGCATCGCACGGTGCTTCTGCTGCGCGACATCGAAGGGTTGAACACCGAGGAAGCGGCGGCAGCGCTTCAGATCGAGCCCGGTGCGGTAAAGGTCAGACTGCATCGCGCCAGACAGGCGCTGCGGACGCTTTTGGACGAACAGATTCAATTGGGCAAATTATGATCACCTGCAAAGAACTCGCCGACTTTCTCGCGGACTACGTCTCGAATGAGCTTCGCCCCGAGCAGCTCGCGGAGTTTGAACGCCACATGCGCGTTTGCCCGCCCTGCGTCGCATATCTGAATACCTACCGCCAGACAATCACGCTCGGCAAGCAGGCCATTTGTTGCGACGATGAAAAAGCGCTTCACGACATTCCGGAAGAACTCGTCAAGGCCATCCTCGCCGCTAACTCCAGGCGCGCGTGAGCGTTTCAACCGGCGCGGGCGGAAGGCTTTGCAGAAAACGCCGACCATACGGCTTCGTCACCACCCGCGGATCGAGCACCACCACGACGCCGCGATCATTGCGGCTGCGAATCAGGCGCCCAAAGCCCTGCCGAAACCGCAGGATCGCCTCGGGCAACTGAAAATCATTGAATGGGTTTCCGCCGCGCTTGCGGATGAGCTCGTTGCGACCTTCGATGTTCGGCCGATCCGGCACGGCAAAGGGCAGCTTCACAATAATCACGTTTGACAGCGCATCGCCGGCGACATCAACACCCTGCCAAAAGCTATCCGCGCCGAAAATCGCCGCCAGTGGCGTCTCGCGGAATTTCTCCAACATCTTTGTGCGCGGCAAACCTTCGCCCTGAACCAGAATCGTGAAACCTGCTTCATTCAGCTCGTCTCGCACGAGGTCGGCCACCTGCCGAAGCATCTCATAACTCGTGAACAGCACAAATGCGCGACCTTCGGTCTGCCGCAACCAATGCACGATCGCGTGGGCGGCCGCGCCGGTGAAACCAGGCCCATGTGTCGGATCGGGCATTCCCGCTTCGACAACCACGCGCGCCTGATTCGGATAATCAAACGGCGATCCTAGTTGCAGCGTGTCGGCCGGCGGTTGGCCCAATCGCGAAAGCGAGTATTGAAAGCTCGCGCCGTCGGCGGCGAGCGTGGCACTGGTCATGACGACGCTCGACACGCGCTCAAACAGCAGCGACCGCAGGGCGTCGCCGGGGTCGATCGGCGCGGCGCACAGCGCTACGCGCCGCTGTCGTCCGGATTCGAGCTCAATCCAATAAACATACTCCGCGAATTTCTGCGTTAGGACTGCCTCGACGCCGGTCGCCGCCGCTTCCGTGCGATCAATCGCCGATTGCAGCTCCAGGCGGTCCTCCTCGCGCGCGAGCGTCGGCACGATCGGTCGAAGCTGCTCTGTCAAATGACGCAGCGCGGACGTCAACCCGTTTGCGATCGGATTGGCCATCATTAATCTTCCATTCGCCCGGCCGCGCGTGCGTTGCCAGTCCGAAATCGCTTGAAAGAACTGGTCCGCGGCCCGCGCGGCGGAGATGGCCGCATCGCGCTGCTGATTCAGCCCAAGCGACGCGATCAGCCCCTTGCCGGTGCGATCGTTGAAAAGCCCGCCTAGCAGATGCATCACCTGGGCGTTGGAGATCGTCAGGCCGAGATAGTCAGCGGCCACCTGGTCAAACGTGTGCGCCTCGTCAATGACCATCAAGTCATGATCGGGCAGCAGGCTTGCGCCGTCGCGGCGAATCATCAGGTCTGACGCGAGCAGCGAATGGTTCACGATCAGAATTCCGGCCCGCTCCGCCCGCCGCCGTGCCTGCTGATAGAAGCACTTTTCAAACGTCGGGCAGCGCCGCCCCATGCAATTGTCGTGTTCGCTTCGCACCTTTTCCCACACGTCGAACGGCGGCGGCGTCTCCAGATCGCTTAACGATCCATCTTCGGTTTGGTAGGCCCAGTCTTCAATGCTGTGAAGCACGCGAAGCGCGGCCTGATCGGGAAAGAGGGCGTTTTGTCGTTGGCTGGCGAGCTTCAGGCGCCGTAGGCCAAGGTAGTTATTGCGGCCTTTCACAAGCTCGACCGGAATGTCCAATTCCAAGGCGTGCAGCAGCGTCGGAATGTCTTTTTGAACGAGCTGTTCCTGAAGCGCGATGGTGTGGGTACTGATGACCACGCGATGTCCGCCCGCAAGCACGCGCGCGATCGCGGGCAAGAGATATGCAAATGTCTTTCCAACGCCCGTGCCCGCTTCGACGGCCAGATGCCGCTTCGACTCAAACGCGCGCTGCACGGCCAGCGCCATCTCAAGCTGCTGCGGGCGCGGCTCGAATTCCGCGATGCCGCGGGCGATCAGTCCATTCGGCGACAGCCACTCCGCGACGCTCAATTCGGCTCCGCCTATCCCATCATGAGTTGCGAAACAAAATCCCACACGAACAAAAATGTCGCCCCGCCGATCAGCAGCACCACGATCGTGCCGAACGCTACCACGAATGATTCGCCGCTGATCCAGCCATCGCGCATCGTGGCGATGATGTGCGGCCGGGCCAGCACGAGCATGCTGATGACCATCGCCCCGCTCGTCAGCAACAGCGCGATGGAGTGCGAATAGCTGTAGACCCACACCGCGCGGCTCACCTGGGTTTCCTCGCCGCGCGGCGTGCGCAGGTGATGTCCGCGAATCACGTACATCACGCGACGCTGGCCGGATTCGTCCGTGACGACTTGCCGCCGCCCGTTGAACGCGTCGCCGCCCAGGGCAGCGTAGCTGAGCGTGTACGCGACCAGATTCAGCGCGCCGATGGCAATGATCAGAATGCACCAGCGATTTCGCTCGCGCCGCGGCATGCGATCCGCCGGACGTGACGGCACATCCGACAGTTCGTCCGGATTCAGTTCGGCGACGCGCGATGAGTGAAGCCGCCGATGCCGCATTTAACTGGTCCGGCTTGTCGCGATGACGCCAGACTCGGGCGACGAAGCGCTGGCGTAAAGCTTCTTGGGAATGCGGCCGGCGCGGAACGCCAGGTATCCGGCTTCGCACGCGCCGCGCATCGCGTGCGCCATGCGCACAGGATCGCTGGCGGCGGCGATGCCCGTGTTCAGCAGTACGCCGTCCGCGCCGAGTTCCATAGCGATCGTCACGTCCGACGCGGTTCCAACGCCCGCATCGACAATGACCGGGTATGCAGCGTCGCCGTTCTTCATATCTTCCAGAATAATGCGGATGTTGTTGGGATTCAGAATGCCCTGCCCACTGCCGATTGGAGAGCCGAGCGGCATGACGCTGGACGCGCCGGCTGCCTTGAGCCGCCGCGCGAGTACGGGATCGTCATTCGAATAGGCCAGCACTTGAAAACCGTCCACGATCAATGTTTCGGTCGCGCGCAGCGTCTCGATCGGGTCGGGCAAGAGCGTCCGCTTGTCGGCTAGCACTTCGAGCTTTACCCAGCGCGCGCCGGGATTTCCCAGTCCTTCCAGCAGTTCGCGGCCGAGACGAGCCGAGCGAATCGCGTCCTCCGCACTGAAGCAGCCGGCGGTGTTCGGCAAGATCGTGTAGCGCTTCAGATCGAGAAAATCCAAAATGCTTCGGCCCCGATCGTCAATCAGGCGTTCGCGGCGCACGGCGACGGTGACGACTTCACAGCCTGACGCATCCAATGCGGCGGCCATGAGTTCGTAATCCGGCTTTCCGTCGCGCAAATACTTTCCCGTGCCGACGAGGAGGCGCGACCGAAACCTGAACCCGGCGATCGATAACGGATCAGGTTGCATCAGCCCCCTCCGACCAGCGTGACAATTTCGACACGGTCGCCGGCTTGCAGCAACGTCTCATCAAAGCGGGCGCGGCGAACGAGCTGTTCGTTTAGCTCCACTGCGACGCGCTCCGGCGGAAGCGCCAACTCGCGAAGAAGCGCCGCGACGGTGAGGCGCGCAGCGAGCGCGTACGGGCGACCATTCAGCGTCATCGTCTCGCCCAGCTGCCGCGCGGCCGCGGTTTGGTTCGTGTTTGGCATGGCAGAGGTCATGGTGAGCGAAGTATATCCGCGCCGCGGTTTTCACGCCCCCAAGGCGGCGCGCGTGGGCCGCTTTCGTTGCAATCGCGCCGCGTCGAACTATGATGCACTCGTGGGCTTCGGCCCGCCTTGGAGAGATGTCCGAGTGGCTGAAGGAGCACGCTTGGAAAGCGTGTGTAGGGGTAACCCTACCGCGGGTTCGAATCCCGCTCTCTCCGATTGAAGTTTTTTTGGCCGCACGTTGTACGAGCGTGATTGTCGCTACGTCGCTCGGGGCGATCGGCGTCGCACTCAGCCTGGTGGGCACATTCCTGCTCGCGGCAGCGGGCATTGCGTTCAAGTCTCGCCGTCAAAGACCTTGCCCGTTCGCGGTGTTCGCATTCGCACTTTTTCTCGTTCTCGTGTTTTGGATTTCGTTGGTTCAGAGCTTCGCAGCGGCGCTCGTCGAAATTGGGGCTGTTCGCGCCATCAATGAAGCCCGTTCCAAGGGAGCGGTTCGCTACATCAAATGAATTATCCAACAAATTTTTGTGCGTTTGCGTCCTAAAATCCGTAACCGGTTCAAATTATTTCGGATTTCAACGATTTTTTGGTGCGCAACTCGCGAAATGAATTGACTTTGCGTCATATCATTGAGTATCGTGCGCGTGTGCGCTTGGCGCAGCGGAGGAACGGAGGAGCATCCAAAATCAGAACCGCTCCGGCCTGTCCGGAAACGGTTCCGACGCCGAACGGGCTTGTGGAGCTCGCAACGCGAATTCCTTCCTCAATTGCATAAGTCGCAAGGCTCGGCCGCAATTTCCCGCTCGCGTTCTGTCGAGACCGGGTTTGGTGGACATCGCGGTTCGTAGCCGAATTGCCGTCGGGTTCGTGTGGGCGAACCCGACTACGGGGCATTCGAGACCGACTCTCGATGACCGATTTCGCGTCGCCGGCCGGCCGCAACGCCGCCGTCGTCGCCGCCTGATTGCTTTTCGTTTTTTCTGGGTGAGCGAGGAGAGGAAAGTGCTACGAATCATGTTTTCAAGCAAGCTCGTTTGGGCCGGATTGGCCGCGACGATCGCGAGCGCCGCAGCGTCAGCCGACCCGATCGCGACATACGGCTTTACCGATCTGGACGGCGACTACACGCTGACGAACCCTGGCGATCCGTCACAGGGCGGGCCGTTCGTTGCTCGCGCGTCGGCGATTTCCGCCGGCGGGCCGTATAACAGCCGCGGCGACGTGACGCGCGTCGAAGCGCCGGGTGGAACGGCCATCTTCCAGACCGCGTTCGTCGCGGGTGCGGACAGCCTTGATTATGTTCTGACGATGAACATCGCGAACGTTACGGCGACCGCGGCGACGGCGAGCGGCTCGTTCGTATTGACCGACTTGGACGGCGACACCATCACAGGCGACCTCACGGGCAATTGGCAGCGCCTCGGCGGCGTGTTCGGCTCGTTCGAAGGCACAATGTCCAACGTGTCTTTCAACTCTCTGACCGATGGCGTGTTCGAGGGTTCGAGCGGCTCGTTCCCTCTGACTTTCTCCGGCGGCCCGCTTTACAACGGCGCGATCATCGTGCTCGAAACCGGCCGCTGGTTCACGAACAATTTCACGAACGCGAACACGCAGGTCGAGGCATCGATTCTGCCTGAGCCGTCCGCGCTGCTGCTATTAGCGATGGGCGCTGCGTTCGCACGCCGCCGCTGATTCGCGGACTTCCGCCTCACTGCGTCTGCGCTCTCACTTGATACCGCCGCCGCCGGATGGGTCTCGCCGGCGACGGCGGTCATATTTGTTTGTCAGGTATGTCGTGACTGTAGGAGGGGCCGTGATGACGGGAACCGCCAGACCGAGCAGGGGTGTCCGCCGCGAGCCGGAATCGGCGGGTAGTGTGGGCGCCTCGCCCGGGAACCACGGCCGCCGCCGCCAACAGATCATCCCGCAGCCGCAGCCCATCTCCTGCGGCAGAACTCCCACGGAATGCGGTTCGAAGTACGAACAGAATGCCGCTCAACGTCGCGCGGTTGTCCACCGGCGGACAACCGCCCTT
>JAEUIR010000633.1:256-500 GCA_016795025.1 Phycisphaerales bacterium | reverse complement strand
GCAAGAGTCCACGGCCTAGCTGCCGAGCGTGGTGAATCGGTTCTCCGAATGCCACCGCAGTCGCCGGTGGTTTTTTTGTCGCCGCATTTATAAAGAAGGGTCTAACGGATTCGGGCTCGTAGCTCAGTTGGTTAGAGCGCGTCCCTGATAAGGACGAGGTCACAAGTTCGAATCTTGTCGGGCCCAATGAGGTCAGCCAGCGAAGAATGCAATTGCTGGTGCGCTACGAGAATCGGCCGGTGTA
>JAEUIR010000633.1:0-246 GCA_016795025.1 Phycisphaerales bacterium | reverse complement strand
CGATCCCGGTCGGCTCCAGTCAGAAAATAGGAGACTTGAAACTAGAGGCAAGTGTCGAATCGCGACTGACTTGTTTCTAGTCTCCAGTCTCTGGTGAATCCCGGCAGGGATGATCGAGAGCCCGGAGGGTGCTCTTTGACATTTGAATAGAGTGGATATGTGATGAACCTAATCACAATGATCCTAAAGAACTCTGAGTTGCTGAAGCGCGATTGAGCAATCAATCGTGATTCGGGAATTTAGAGC
>JAEUIR010000632.1 GCA_016795025.1 Phycisphaerales bacterium | reverse complement strand
AGCGTCAGACGCGGACGACGACGCTCCAGCTCAACCAGACGATCGAGCTGGGCGGCAAACGCGCGGCGCGCATGCTGGCGGCCGAGCGCGGCCACGACATCGCCGCCGAGGAACTCACGGCAAGGCGACTCGCGATCCGCGCGTCCGTCACCTCCGCGTATTACGACGCGCTGACCGCACAGGAGCGCGTGCGCCTGGCCGAGCAGGCCATGGAGCTTGCCCAGCGGGCAAGCCGGGCCGCCGGCCAGCGCGTCAAGGCCGGCAAGGTGGCGCCCATCGAGGAGACCAAGGCCCACGTTGCGCAAGCGGGCGTACAGGTCGAACTGAGTCAGGCGCGCAGTGAGTGGGTCGGTGCGCAGGCGCGGCTGGCGGCCTTGCTCGGCGAGCCCGGCGGCCTGTCGTGGAGGCTGGACGCCCAGCTCGATGCGTTGCCCGCGGTCCCGTCGATGGCCGATCTCGAGCGCTCGCTCGACAACGCGCCGGCCCTGCGCCGCGCCCGAC
>JAEUIR010000631.1 GCA_016795025.1 Phycisphaerales bacterium | reverse complement strand
CGCGGCCATCCCGGCCGGGGTCCGGTGGCCGCCAGGGGTCGTTGGGCTGGTAGGCCGGCAGGCGCAGCAGCTTCTCGCTGAAGTCCGCCTCGCGCCCTGCGGGCACCAGCAGGCGGTCGGCCACCAGGTAGTCGATCCAGGACGCACCGGTGGTGCCCAGCCAGCCCAGCCAGCCAAGCTGCAGCGGGGCAACACGGGCGGCGAACAAGCCCGGCCGCATGCCCTCGGTCGCACCGTGCAGGTCGATCGCGACGTCCGGCGCCCAGTCGCGCGCCCTGGCGACCGCCTGGGCATCGGAGAGCGCGCCGAGTTCGACCACCTGGTCCACCGCCGCCGCGATGCGGCGCTGCCAGGCGTCGTCACGCCGCGCACCCAGCATGAAGGCGCAGCAGCGAAAGCGCGTGCGGTCCAGCCGCTCCAGCAGCGGCGCGAGCAGATGCCCGACCGGATGGTCATGCAGGTCCGCCGAGAACCAGCCCAGCCGCACCCGGCCCTGCGGGTC
>JAEUIR010000630.1 GCA_016795025.1 Phycisphaerales bacterium | reverse complement strand
ACGGCCGCGTGCGCGTCCTCGACTTCGGCCTGGCCCGCGCCGCCGGCGAGGCCGCGCCCGAGGAGGCCGACCCCGCCGCCGCCGCCGTGATCTCGTCGGCCCACAGCGCCCGCCGCGAGGCCGAGCCCGAGCCCGCCGCGCTGATGACCCGCACCGGCGCGCTGGTCGGCACGCCCGCGTACATGTCGCCCGAGCAGCACCTCGGCCGCCCCGCCGACGCCCGCTCGGACCAGTTCGCGTTCTGCGTGACCTTCTACCAGGCGCTCTACGGCCAGCGCCCGTTCACCGGCGAGCGCATGTCGGCGCTCGCGTTCCAGGTGCTGCAGGGCAAGATCGCCGCGGCCCCCGCCGGCTCCACCGTGCCCGCGTGGCTGCGCAAGGTCGTGCTCCGCGGCCTCGCCGTCGACGCCGACCAGCGCCACCCCGGCATGCGCGCCCTGCTCGGCGCGCTGCACCGCGAGCGCCGCTTCGCCCGCTCGGGCTGGTACGCCTCCGCCGGCCT
>JAEUIR010000062.1 GCA_016795025.1 Phycisphaerales bacterium | reverse complement strand
TGGAATATTCGAAAGTCGGCTGATGGATTTCGAGAAAACTTGGCGTACCCGGCGCTGAGTTGTGAATGCGACGCAGCCCGGCGCAGGTCTTGCGCTCGGGCTGCGTACCGGACGAATCGGCGTGCCTGTCGTCGGAAGTCGTGTCCCGCCGTCACGGCGGGTGATTTTGACGGAGGCTGTTGATGCCGGAGTCGCCGCTCCGGCCCCCTAACGTTTCGCCAATGCTGCGTGCGTTTTTCGCCCGAACAATTTGTCCGAGCGTGTGTTCACGAGCCGCTTCGCCGCCGCATATCGTCAAGCGATCACTTGCGCGGCGAGCGCGATTCCCGAATTAGTCCCAGTTGTACTGGCTGAACGGACGAGCGCTGACGTTGCTCGACGCGCAAACCAGCCAGCAATTGTTCTTGCCGCGCGTGACGGCCTTGATGCCCGTGCCGAACTTGTTCTTGAGCAGACGGAACGCCGTCGTGCTGTTCGTGTTGCTGAACTGGCTGCCGAAGCTGCGGCAGAACTGCGGATTGCTGAACTTGTAAACCAGACAGCCGTTGTTGACGAAGCGCACGAACTTGTTGGCCGTGCTGGGGCTGAACCAGTTCACGCGGCCCGGACCGCTGCACTGCGACGCGATCGTGCGATACGACGTGACGCGCTGCTGGCACTGCTCGCGCACGTTGCTGAACTGCGTCGGGCTGTACGAAGTCGACGAAGTCGTGCTGCGCGACGAGCTGCCGTAGTTGCCGCCGTAGCTGCTGTTCCACGAATTCGACCAGCCGCTGCCGCTGTTCCAGCCGCGCGAGCTGCCGGTGCCGCGATTGCTGTTGCGCCACGAATTACGAGTCGTTGCCATTCATCTGTCTCCAATGATAAGCCGTTCGTCCCGGAAAAACGCTTTTCCGACGGTACATGAATCCGTATCGGGTTTCGCCGCGATCCGGTTAAATACTGCGCATGGATTTTTCTCAAGTGCGCGGCCCGGTTTGCCAAGCCCGGCGCGTTTGACCGGAGTGTGCGACAATGAAATCAGCGCGACTCGCCCGGTGCGCTTCTCTTCGTGTCGCCTCGTTTTCTTTAGCAACGCTTGTCGCTTGCCTGGGGTGCGACCGGCCGGCCGACGTCGTCATCTATACCAGTGTCGATCAGCAATTCGCCGAGCAGGCGATCAAGAAATTCGAGTCCGACAGCGGCTTGAAAGTCGCGGCCGTGTTCGACACGGAGGCCGGCAAAACCACCGGCTTGCTGCGCCGACTGGAGCGCGAAGCGCCGGCCCCGCGCTGCGACGTCTGGTGGTCGAGTGAGATTTTCGGAACGATCGAATTGGCTCGCCGCGGCATATTCGAAAAATACGACAGCCCCGCCGCGGCGGACATTCCCGCCGAATGGAAGGATCGCGACGCACGCTGGACGGCCTGCGCCGCGCGGGCGCGCGTTCTCGCCTTCCATCCTGACCGTATTCGCGCATCCGATCTGCCGAAAACCTGGCGCGAAATCGTCGAACGCGATTGGAAAACCCGGCTCGCGGTCGCCAACCCGCTTTTCGGCACAACGCGCGGCCACCTCGCCGCGATGTTCGCTTACTGGGGAGAGGAACCCGCGCAGGAAATGCTTCGCCGCTGGGCTGATGGCGGCGCGCGGCTGGCCGACGGTAACAGCCAGGCGGTCGCCCTTCTCGTCGCAGGGCAGGTCGATGTGGCCATGACCGATACCGACGATGTGTGGGTCGCGCAGGCACGCGGCGCTCGCATCGACCTGATCTACCCCGCCCTCGACGACAAATCGCCTGCCGTCTGGATTCCGTGCTCGGTGGGCGTCGTGGCCGGCGCACCGCATCCCGCCGCAGCGCGAAAACTGATGGATTTTCTCGTCAGCGCGCAGGTTGAGGAATTGCTCGCACGCAGCGATTCAAAAAACGTGCCCGTGCGAAAAGCTGTCCGAAAAATCTGCGGAATGAGCGAGATGCAACCGGCGGCCATTGACTTCGAAAGGGTCACCGACGCGCTCAAGATCTCCGGCGAAGCCGCGCGCAGTACACTTTTGAGGTAGAATTAGAATGGCCAACGGCCGCAGATCGGTGAACAATACTTGCAGGAGACGAGGTTGAAGTGCGCGCGGCACGATCCGCGACAGTGGCAGGGAGCAACCGCATGATAGCTCACCGCAGGGTTCGAAATCAGCGCCGCTTGTCCCGTTCGCGGCGTTTGGGGCGCGCCGCGTGCGCCTCGGTCGCATTGCTCTCCGTCTGTCTGCCGCTTCTGGCGTCAAACTTCAGCCGGCCGGTCGTCGTCGTTCCGATCAAAGGCGAGATCACGGACATCGTGCGTGACAGCGTGAAGCGGCGCGTGAGTGAAGCGCTCGGGGCCAACGCGCAGGCAATCGTGTTCGAGATCAACACGCTCGGCGGATCGGTGACAAGCGCACTGGATATTTGCCGAACGATCAAATCGATTCCGGATGATGTCACCACGATCGCGTGGGTGCAGGAACAGGCTTACAGCGCCGGCGCGATGATCTCCGTGTCGTGCGGCGAAATCGTCATGTCCAAATCATCTTCGATCGGCGACTGCGCGCCGATTATGGTCTCGCCGACCGGAGACGGTGTGGCAGCCATGCCGGCAACTGAACGCGCCAAAGCGGAAAGCCCCGTTTTGCAGGAATTTCGCGACAGTGCCTCGCGCAATGGTTACGATCCGCTCCTTTCACGGGCGATGGTTACGGTTGGCGAGGAAGTCTGGTGGATCGAGAATGCCGGCGGCACACGCCGCTTTGTCACCACTGACGAGAAGAAAAAGCTGATCGACGACGCCGGCGAACATCCGTCTTGGCATCTGGTCGACAAAATCCCCAACCCCGGTGCGGCCGCTGATTTGAAAATCGATCAACCCATCGACAGCAAAGACACATTGCTCACGATGTCGCAAGCTGAAGCCGTTGGTTTTGGTTTCGCCAAAGCGATTGTTTCCACCGATGAACAACTGATCGCACATTTGGGACTGGCCGGCCAGGTTGTCCGCATGGATACCAGTGGTTGGGAAAATTTCGCGGTTTGGCTCAACAGCGCGCTCATTCGCGGCATCCTGCTCGCCATCGTGATGATCGGCGGCTACATCGAATTTCAGCATCCCGGTTTGATCCTGCCGGGAATCACGGCATTGATCGCGCTGGCGATCTTTCTGGCCGCCCCCTACGCAGCCGGCCTCGCGGACATCTGGACGTTTGCGCTGCTGGGCATCGGCGTTGTGTTGCTGCTGGTCGAGTTGTTCCTGATCCCCGGATTCGGGTTTGTCGGTCTCATCGGTGGCACACTCATCTTTGTCGGCTTGCTCACCACTTTTGTGCCGCGCGATCCGACTGCGCCGATGTCGTTTGACCTTTCAAATGCGTGGCCGCATGTTCGAACGGGTATTCTCGTCATATTCGGCGCGATGATGGTTTCCATCGCGGGCATCGGCCTTCTGCTGCGCTATTTGCCGAATCTGCCCGTGGCGCGCGGCCTGATGATCCACACGCCGGATGCGTCGGTGCTGTCGATTCCGGATATCCTGGCGGGCATCGTGGAAATCGGCGATATCGGCATCGTGGAAACGCCCCTGCGCCCCGGGGGAAGAGCCCGCTTTGGCCATGAAGTTGTCGAGGTGCAAAGTCAGGGCGACTACATCGAGCGCGGTTCGCGTGTCCGAATTATCAAGCGCGACGGTCCGGTGCTATTCGTGCGGTCGCTTCAAGACACTGGCGGCGGCATGGCTTAATGACTCAGTTTGATCAGAGTTTGATCGGAAGCCGCGACCGCAAGAGAGCGGTCGCTCAGAAGCACAATAACGCGTTTTGTGCGGCGCTCTGCGTCATCCTTTTGAGCAGCATGCAAAATACGAGAAACCGAAACTCACTGGGGTTTGAGAGGTAAAAGACATGACATTCACATTGGCTCAAACGCAAACCTTTCTCGACTACCTGACATATGCCGCCATTTTTGTCGGAAGCGTGCTGGCGCTCTCGGTTTTTTGGGTAATGCTCACTTTCGGCCGGCTATATATTCAGGCGCTCGCGAACGGCACGCGCATCACGTTTCTCGAATTGATCGGGCTGTGGCTCGCGAAGGTAAACGGTTCGCTGATCGTCGATACCAAGATTCAAGCCTGGAAGGCCGGACTAAACCAGATCACGACATCCGACCTCACGTCTCACTACCAGGCGCGCGGCCGTGTGCCAAACGTGATTCGCGCGCTCATCGCCGCGCAGCGGGCGAACATCCCGCTTGATTTTCGCACGGCGTGCGCAATCGACCTCGCCGGCCGCGACATCGTGGATGCCGTGAACACGAGCGTGAATCCGAAGGTCATTGACTGCCCCAATCCCGTTCAGGGACGCACGACCATCGACGCGGTGGCCAAAGACGGCATTCAGCTGAAGGTGAAAGCGCGTGTGACCGTGCGAACGGCGATCGATCGCCTGGTTGGCGGCGCGACCGAAGAGACCGTCATCGCACGCGTGGGCGAGGGCATCGTCTCCGCGATCGGCTCGTCCACGTCGCATAAGGAAGTGCTTGAAAACCCGGACAAAATCTCGAAAGCCGTGCTGGCCAAGGGACTCGACGCGGGCACAGCGTTTGTGATCCTGTCCATCGACATCGCCGATGTTGACGTGGGAGAGAACATCGGCGCCAACTTGCAGGCCGCGCAAGCTGAAGCCGACAAAAAGAGGTTTCAGGCAGAGGCCGAAAAACGCCGCGCGATGGCCATCGCGCAGGAGCAGGAAAATCGCGCGAAAATCGAGGAAAACCGCGCGCTCGTGGTGCTGGCGGAAGCGGAAATTCCCAAAGCGATGGCCGAAGCGTTTCGCGGAGGGAATCTCGGCGTGCTCGATTACTACCGGATGCGGAACATCGTGGCCGACACGACGATGCGCGAACGCATCGCCGGCGGCGTCGAGGGCGCGGAACCCAAGAAGTAGCAAGACGGAGCGCTGATCGGTGCTTGACTATACGCTGGCGCTTGATTTCGGAGACGATTACCGCTGGGTCGCGGGCATCATCTTCGCGCTGCTCGCGCTGTTTGGCCATGTTTTTCAAGGCAAGAAAAAAGAACCGCAGCAGCGCCCGCAAAGTCGCACGAACGGTGCTGACGCGGATGACGCGCCGGTCATCATTCAGCGCCGGCCGCCGCCGCGCCCGCCGCGTCCGTCCCGTCCCGCGCCGACATCCGATGACAGGCCGATTCCGCTGCCTCCGCACCAACCGCCCGAACCGGCGCGAACGCGCATCCAAACAGAACCGATCGCGCGACCGGCGTCGCGTCCCCAACCAGCCGCTCCCCCTGCCAGACCACCGCAGCGGCCCGCGCCGCGCGGCGTGCCCGTGGAGGTCTCGGTCGAATACGAGGATGCTCCGGTTTTGGCGACGTCGGCTCGCGCGCGTCCGATCGAATTTCCCGGCGCGGAAGCAAGCGTTTCCGCCGCCGCGTTCGATAAAGCCCCGCCGGCGCGCCAAGCCGGCGTGGGGCCGCGGGGCCCCACGCGCCAAATGCAGAGTATCCTGCGCTTGCTCGGCAATGCCACGGCAACCCGCAGCGCCGTCGTGATGACCGAGATTCTCAGCCCGCCGCTGGCCCTGCGCGAGTCGCATCTGGACCGCTAGGCGCGCATGAATTTGGCGCGTTGCCGCGAATTTCCGATAGAATCAGCATGATGCGATGGGCGTTCCGTTATCACCGCTCCGGCTACGGCGGCCTGCGACTCACGGCCGACGAGTTCTTCGCGCTGCCGAACGACGGCCATCGATATGAGCTTCTCGATGGGGTGGTCATCATGTCACCAAGCCCGACGCCACGACACCAAACCGTTGCACTCGAGATTGCGGCGCAGCTTTATCTTCATACGCGCGCGGGAGACCGAGGCGTAGTGCTCACCGAAACCGATGTGCGCCTTCCGCCAAGAACTGCGGGCGGACAAGACATCGTCTATCGCCCGGAAATCTGCTATTTGAATTCGGCAAAGGTGGCGCAAATCGACTCGCGAATCCGCACGATTCCGGATTTGGTCGTCGAGGTGATATCGCCGGAGTCACGAAACTACGACACGTTCACAAAACGCGCCGATTATGAACGCTCCGGCGTCAGCGAGTATTGGATCATCGACCCCGTTGACCGCGCGTTCACTTTTCTGCGGCTCATCGGCGGCCGCTATGTCGAAGCGCCTTATTCGGAAGTGGAATACGCGAGCGAAGTCGTCTCAGGCTTCAAACTTTCGCTGCCGCCGATTCGCGCGGTATTCACGATGTTCCGCTGATCGAACCATTCAATGCCTGCGACCGCCAATTAGCTCGGCCCCAGATCGCGGAATTTGTAATCCGGATCATCCGGGTTGTTCCACCAGGCCGTCGGATCCGTCGGGCTTGCGCCGGCGCCCGTTTTCCAACCCGGCCCGCTCCGCCCGTTGGTCGGGTCGAGTTTGCGATACTCCGCGTGACCGTCGAGAAACATCGTGCTGTGCTTGGCGAACTTCCGGTGCCAGCCGCGCATCGCATACATCTGATATAGCCCAACGTCGAACGGGTCTTCCCACAGAATCATGAATGTCGATGATGATGTCTCGAACTGACGGCGCAAATACGCATTCGCCCGCTGAAGCGGGAAATTCGTCCACGAAGCCGGCGCGCCGGCCGGCACAAACTCACCCGCCCAGTACCACAGCATCTCCCAATTCGAGTCGTAGCTGCTGCCGGTCTGGTTGTACATCGGTTCGCCGAGCCCTTCTTCCTCCGTCTGCGCGTAGATCCCGCCACGGTCGCTCGGACACTTGAACAGCGGCATCTTGCGCGTGTTTTCGAACTCCGGCTGGCCTTGCTGATACGGCATGTCGATCGTATCCCGCAAATTGGAATACAAATATGGATTGAACGCCCGGCCCTTCTGCGTATCGCGGAATTGCGGCGTCGAGTAGCCCCACCACGACGGCCGACCGGGGTGTCCGCCGTAATAAAACGCGTGTGATGCGCCGCCGCGCCGCCCCGCCGGCCAGTTGCGCTTTTCGAACGGAAACCAGTTGTTGTGCTCGTTGTAATACATCCCCGCGACATTTGCGATTTGCTTGAGGTTTGAAAGGCAAACGGCGATCTTCGCCTGCTCGCGTGCCTCATTCAGCGACGGCAGCAATATGGAGATCAACAACGCGATGATCGCGACCACCACGAGTAGCTCGATCAGCGTAAACGCGCCCGCGCGGGCTGAATGACGATGCATACAGCGACTCCTGAATTGATCCTGGCTCAGCCGGGACATGCCGAATCGGGCCACCGGTCATCATATCCGAGACGGCCCGATTTCCAATGTACCGCGAAGCTCCGCTGAAAAACAAAAACACCCCATGCGCCACCGGGCGGGCTTTACGCTCCAATAGGAGTGCGATACACTCTTTATGGAGAATGGCTTCTCGTAACCGGAGGCGCTTGTTGAAAACCATCGCAATCATCGGAGGCGGATTCGCCGGCACAATGGTCGCTGCGAACCTGGCACGCGGCGCCGGAGCTCAGCCCCTGACCGTCGTGCTGATCGAGCGCAACCCCAGCATCGGAAGGGGCGTCGCCTATTCCACGCGTCATCGGCCACACCTGCTAAACGTTCCAGCCGGTCGCATGAGCGCTTGGCGAGACCAGCCCGATCACTTCCTCCACTGGCTTCAGGAACGGGACGCGGGAATCACCAGCGGCTCGTTCGTGCGTCGATCATTGTATGGAGAATATGTCGAGTTCACATTAAATGAAACGCTGACTGCTGCGCCGCCGTCGTTCATCTTTACCCGTCGAACCGCCGCTGCCGCGCAAATGCGGATCGACGCGAACGGGCGGGCGCGCATCGCGCTCAATCAAGGCGATCCCGTCTACGCAGACCATGTCGTACTGGCCGTCGGGAATCAAGCGCCGCGCGCCGTGCTTTCGCCCGCGGAACTCACCCAGTTGGGCGATCGCTACATCGGCGATCCATGGAGCGATGGCGGCCTCGAACGCTGTCGGCCGGATGAGCCGCTGCTCGTCATCGGCACTGGACTGACCATGGTGGATTTCGCCATCACGCTTCGCGCCCGCGGGCACCACGCTCCGCTCATCGCGCTGTCGCGACGCGGATTATTGCCACACGCGCATCGCAATCCGCCGCGAGCGCCCGCGCCATTTGCAGATCCGTTCCGCGCAGACGAGTGGGATGGGCGTGTGCTGCCGCTGCTGCGCTGGATACGCAACACTTCCAACCAAACCGGGGAATGGCGCGAAGTCGTCAATTCATTGCGCGGCGACACAGCGACAATCTGGTCGCGGCTATCGCATTGCGAACGTGAACGTTTCCTGCGGCACCTGCGATCATTCTGGGACATACATCGCCACCGCATGCCGCAGGAAATCGAGCGAGTCGTGCGATCGATGATCGACGGCGGCGCGCTGTCGATTGTCGCCGGGCGACTCTGTGGCGTCCGCGCGGAATCCGAGCGCCTCTTCGCTGACGTTCGGCCGCGCGGCTCGAATGACATACGCACGTACTGCATCGCGCGCATCGTGAACTGCACCGGCCCTGAATGTGATTTCTCGCGCGTCGCGGACCCGTTGCTTCAGAACTTGCAGTCTACCGGGCAGATTGTCGTCGATCGTTGGGGACTCGGATTGCTCACAAACGGGCAGGGCGCATTGATCGATCGGAACGGTCGCGCTTCTGAAGTGCTCTACACATTGGGCGGCGTCCGCCGCGGCGATTTGTGGGAAACCACCGCCGTCCCGGAAATCCGCGTTCAGGCCGCCGAACTCGCCATCACACTAGGGGCCGCGCCTCGCTGATTGCATCACGACTAACCGAACAGTCGCCCGCACTCCGTCAGCGCAATTCCGCCGTGTCGATGAATGAAACATACCATGGCGTGCGGCCCCGTGTGATAACAGGATTGCCGAGAATCGTGCCAGCCCCAAGCGGCGCAACCGGATAATCAACGTCCATTCCATTGACGTTCTCCCGATTTTGGGATCCAGGGGAGCTGCGATTTTTCGGCGAGTATGGATTTGTCCACAGGCCATGTCACCCGGCATCCGTGCCGGTTGCCGGGTGGCGGCGCGAATTATTTCGCTTGCGATTATCGCCAAACCTGCTATCCTTCAGGCAGACGCTGATTGCCGAATGTCCATGTGGTTTGACCGCGATGGACAACGGGGAACCCAACCAGCGGCGGCCGGGTGTGTCTGACTCGGTGCCGCAGGGGCTCATCCGCGATTGATCGCGGACGCACGTACAGCGCGTGCGAGCCCGTCAGCTAACCTCGTAGGCGTCAAAACGCTGGAGCGTTCGCACACCTGATAGCGAACAATCCTCGTGACATGATTCGATCGCGCAGGCCGATTTCGCCCGCGAGAGCGTTTCGAGCCGTACTGTGGCCGGTGCCGACATGTATTATTGGCGGGTTTCGGCCACCGACTGTACGAGCACTGGTTTTGAATCCGATCCCCAGGTGCAGTGCGCGGTTGCGACGCCCGCGCCGCCCTGGGGATGTCGGTTTAGCCACTTGCCAACGAGTCTAATCGCACGGACTCGCTTACCACGGATCAACGGTCTCAATTTCGACTCTCACCGGATTGAATTTCACATCCACGCATGTGTTTCGCTTAATGTCGGCCCCGTCGCCATCCCCGATCACGCGGTACCGCAGTACCAAGCTACCGGCACGATTTAGTTCGACCGGCGTTTTCTCGCACTCGAACCAGGCCGGATTATCTTCGAGGTCCGATTCAACATGCCGAATCCGGTGCCCCGCGGGTGGCGTATAAAGCTCGATCCACTCTGACCATCCCTCAGCCGCGGTCTTGTCGCCGCTTCTGACGTTTCGGTCTCGATCCCATTCCCAAGCCTGCATCCACACTCGCGCTTCGACTTTGTTATTTCGAAGCCGCCCCTCGGTTTTCAGATTCACACGCACAACGGAGTAATGGCCGAGCTGCTGACCGGTCCAGTACTCCTCGTCAGCGTTGGGATTGCTTCGGGGCGGAAAATGCGTCAGCGTTTTTGCGCTTCCCGTAGCGCTGGAGACAGTCGGGATGTACGGATTCACTGAAATCTGCGAGAGAACCTGATCCCCGTACATGACCTGCAATTCGCGAATGCCGAGATCCCGCAATTTGCGGCCGTTTTCTTGCGTAATGGAGATCGCGCCTTGATAGTGATTGGACAACGCCAGCCAGTCATTTAGAGCGACGAACTGACCGCTTCGCTTCAGTCCTCGCAATTTCAGATTGGGCTGGTTGGTCTCGCGTTGGCGAAAGTCGTAGCCGAATAAGGAAACTCGCGTCATTTGCGTGGGCGGCTGACTGAGGTCCACAATTTCGGGCACCACTTTGCAAACCGTCGGAGGATTCGGGGGTGGCGTCATTCCCAGCAATCCCGCGATTAGCCCCTCGATTTCGTCGTGTACGCGATCCCGCAGAAAATCCACGTTGCATCGAAACTCGGCGCCTGCGGCGGCGATACCCCGCTGAACAACGTTGTCGAGATCATGAGCAAGCGCCTGACGTCCTTCACGAGTAAGCTTGTCCGTGGCGGCCGCCACTTGTTCGCGCCACGCCTCGGATTCGAGGTTCACCGTATCAGCAAGATCGCGCAGCGTTTGGGTTGCGCTATCCACTGTTCCCCGCGGGCCGAAAAGCTCGCACCCGGCCACGCAAGCGAAACTCATCGCGCACGTCAACACCGAAAATAGCCTCATCGCACTAAACATCCGGATTCTCCTCATGAACTGTCACGGTGGACTGAGAAAATGCTGAAAGGATTCGAGGAACGCCTCAAATTATGGGCGGGTGGGGCGACAATCGCAAGAACAAAGAAACCGACCGCTTGGGATCGCCCGTCGCGTGAATTCCACGAAAAATCCACCGATCGCTCGACAGCTCTCAGGCAGTCGTCTGTCGTTTTGGCACTGCCACTGCGGCATCGGGATTGACATGTTCGTAACACAATTCGCCGCGAAATCGATCGTAACCATTTATTTTAGCTGTACTTATCATCCATCAGCTTTCCCGGATGCCGTGGCACGAAGATTGCTTTCTTAACCGTCAAGGCATGTTCTATCGTCGCATTTCGGCGACAATGCCGCGATCTGCGATTGATCCGGGCCGGCGGTTCGGCCGGCTCGCGACAGGTTTGCGATCCACAAGGAGATTCCCGCATGGCGGTGAAACAGTTGGCGTTCGACACAGACGCCCAGAAGGCGATTCTCGCCGGAGTCGAAAAACTCGCTTCGGCCGTCCGCAGCACATTCGGCCCGCGCGGCCGAGCAGCCGTGCTGGATAAGGGTTGGGGAGCCCCGAACGTCACCAAAGACGGCGTAACGGTCGCCGAAGAAATCGAACTTCACAATAAGTACGAAAACATGGCCGCCCAACTTGTGAAGGAAGCGGCCAGCAAGACGAGCGATGTGGCCGGCGACGGCACGACGACAGCGACGGTTCTGACCGAAGCCATTTATCGCGAAGGCCTCAAGGCCATCGTCGCGGGCAACGACGCCAACGCGATCAATCGCGGCATCGAAAAGGCCGTTCGCGCGATCATCGATGAGTTGAAAAAGCTCAGCAAGCCTGTCGACGTGAAGAAGTCGGCCGACATCATCAACGTCGCCAGCATTTCCGCCAATAACGATCGCGCCATCGGCGAGATCATGGCAAGCTGTTTTGAAAAAGTCGGCAAGGACGGCGTCATCACGGTCGAGGAAGGCAAGAGCCTCGAAACGACCATTGACGTTGTCGAAGGCATGCAATTTGACCGCGGTTATCTCAGCCCGCACTTCATCACCGACGCCGACGAAATGGAAGTCGCGCTGGACCGCGCGTTTGTGCTGGTTTACGAGGACAAGATCAGCAGCGTCACCAAGCTCGTTCCGCTGCTCGAAAAAGTCGCCGCCGCGAAGCGCCCCCTGCTCATCATCGCCGAAGATGTCGAAGGCGAAGCGCTCGCGACGCTGGTGGTCAACAAGCTGCGCGGAATTCTCAATATCTGCGCGGTGAAGGCTCCCGGCTACGGCGATCGCCGCAAGGCGATGCTCGAAGACATCGCAATCCTCACCGGCGCAAAGCCCGTGTTCAAAGACCTCGGCATCGAGCTCGATTCGCTGACCATCGCCGATCTCGGCCAGGCCAAAAAGGTGCGCGTCGACTCGGACAACACGACGATCATCGAAGGTGCCGGCGACAGCAGCGCGATCAAGGGCCGCATCGAGCAGATTCGCAAGGAAATCTCAACCAACACAAGCGACTATGACCGCGAAAAACTGCAAGAGCGGCTCGCGAAGCTGGCGGGCGGCGTCGCGCAGATCAACGTTGGCGCGGCCACCGAGAGCGAGTTGAAAGAAAAGAAAGCCCGCGTCGAGGATGCGCTACACGCAACCCGCGCGGCCATCGAAGAAGGCATCGTCCCCGGCGGCGGCGTGGCGCTGCTGCGTGCCCGCAAGGCGTGCGACGCGGTGAAGACCAAGGACGAAACCGAGCAGGTCGGCGTGAACATCGTCCGCCAGATCTGCGGCACGCCGATCCGCACGATTGCCGGAAACGCGGGTTACGACGCGGCTGTTGTCGCTCGCAAAGTCGAAAACGCGACCGGCACGAACGGCTTTAACGCCGATTCCGGCGAATACGTGGACATGCTCAAGGCCGGCATCATCGACCCGACGAAGGTCGTTCGCTCGGCGCTGGAAAACGCGAGCAGCGTCGCCCGCATTCTGCTCAGCGTTTCGTGCATGATCTCCGACAAGCCCGGCGACAAGAAGGCCAAGGGCGGCCCGGGTGGCCCGGGCGGCATGGATGAAATGGGCGGCATGGACGACATGATGTAATGCAGAATGCAGAATTCAAAATGCAAAAGACGCCTCTGAAGCGGAACTGCCGGATCGCATTCTGACACGCGAATTCTGAAATTGACTGAAACAGAAACTTCAAGATACACAGGGAGTCTCAAGAAATGGCCGCTGCAACTGCTACACGTGAAAACAAGAAAACCTCGTTGAAGATTCGTCCGCTCGAAGACCGCGTGGTCATTGAGCCGTTTGAGGCCGAAGAGCGCACCGCCGGCGGTATCGTTCTGCCGGATACCGCCCGCGAGAAGCCCAACCAAGGCGCTGTCATCGCCGTCGGCCCGGGCAAGCTGCTCGACTCCGGCGAGCGCGGCCAGATGTCGCTCAAAGTCGGCGACCGCGTGCTATACGGCAAGTACAGCGGCAACGAAATCGAAATCGAAGGCGTCAAATACACCATCATGCGCGAAAGCGACGTGTTGGGTGTGCAGGACTAGTTGCGAGTGATGAATGGCGACTACTGCGTTGACAACTCGCGATCATGCGTCGTGCGGCAAAACGCGCGCCGGTCAGCGACCAAAACGTCTGGATTCGCTACTCGCACCTGCTTGCTCATTACTTCTGTTTTCACGGTCTCCGAATAGAGGAACCTAACATATGCCCGCAAAGCAAATGATGTATCAGGAGCGTGCCCGCCAGGAGATGCTGGCCGGGATTCGCACGCTCGCGCGAACAGTCAAAGTCACGCTCGGACCGACCGGGCATAACGTCATCCTGCATAAGTCCTGGGGCGCTCCGCGCATCACCAAGGACGGCGTCACCGTCAGCAAGGAAATCGAGCTGGCCGAGCCGTTTCAGAACATGGCCGCCAAGCTCGTCAACGAAGTCGCCAGCAAGACCGGCGATGTCGCGGGCGACGGCACCACCACGGCGACCGTGCTGGCCGAGGCGATCTTCGCGGAGGGCTTGAAATACGTAACGGCCGGCGCGGCCCCGATCGCGCTGAAGCGCGGCATCGACGCCGCGACCGAAATCGCGGTCAAGCAGATCGAGTCGCAGTCGATCAAGGTTCGCGGCAAGGACGACATCGCCAAAGTCGGCACGATCAGCGCGAACGGCAGCAAAGAGATCGGCAAAATGCTGTCTGAGGCGTTCGAAAAAGTCGGCAAGGACGGCGTAATCGAGATCGAAGAGGGTAAGGGCCTCGACACGACGTGGGAGCACGTCGAAGGCATGCAGTTCGACAAGGGCTATATTTCGCCCTACTTCATCACCAACCCCGGCACGCTCGAAGCCGTGCTCGAAGACCCATACATCCTCATCTTCGAGAAGAAAATCAGCTCGCTGCGCGAGTTCATCCCGATCCTCGAAAAGCTGCTGACGGCCGGAAAGCCGTTCGTCATCATCGCCGAGGACGTCGATGGCGAGGCGCTCGCGGCTCTCGTAGTGAATCGCCTGCGCGGCACGTTCAACTGCTGCGCCGTGAAGGCCCCCGGCTTCGGCGATCGCCGCAAGGCCATGCTCGGCGACATCGCCACACTGACCGGCGGCGAATTTCTCAGCGACGATCGCGGCCTGAAGATCGAGAATATCGAGCTGTCGATGCTTGGCCGGGCCAAGCGCGTTGTCATCACCAAGGACAACACCACCATCGTCGAAGGCGCGGGCAAGAAGAAGGAAATCGAGGCCCGCATCGACCAGATTCGCAAGCAGATCGACTCGACCACCAGCGACTACGACCGCGAAAAGCTCCAGGAGCGCCTCGCGAAGCTCACCGGCGGCGTGGCCGTCGTGCATGTGGGCGGCGCGACGGAGATCGAGGTCAAGGAGCGAAAGGATCTCGTCGACGACGCGTTTCACGCTACAAAGGCGGCTGCCGAGGAGGGCGTTGTTCCCGGCGGCGGCGTTGCGTATCTCCGAACCATCAAGGCCATCAAGGACGCGGCCAAGAAGGCGGAAGATCACGACGAGCAGCTTGGCTATCAGATACTGGCCAAGGCGTTGGAGTTCCCGACGCGCCAGATCGCCGAAAATGCCGGCGAGGACGGCGGCGTCGTGGTCGATGAGATTCTCGGCCGCGGAAAAACGGTCGGCTATGACGCCGCACGTGGCGAATACGTCGACATGTTCGAAGCCGGCATCATCGACCCCGCGAAGGTCTGCCGCGTGGCGCTTCAAAACGCGGCGAGCGTTGCGGGCCTGCTCCTGACGACTGATGTGCTCGTGACGGAATACAAAGAAGACAAGCACAAGGACATCGAAGGCGCGAAACGCTAAGAGCCCGCCCAGCAAGAGTGTGCCGCGACCGCAAGGAAGCGCACAGTTGGGGCAAGGCGCCTCGTATTGTGCGCCGTTTTAACGACACCGAACGCGACATCGGAGCGGGAAAGCAAGCATGCAGGGGCGCTGCGCGAGAGCGTGACGCCCCTGCCGCGTGTATGAGGTAAGCATTGTCCGCCAAACGCGACTACTACGAAGTCCTCGGCGTGGCGCGTGATGCGAGCGCGGACGACATCAAACGCGCCTTTCGCAAGCTCGCCATGCAGTATCACCCCGATCGCAACAAGGACGGCGAAGCACAATTCAAGGAAGCCTCAGAAGCCTATGAAGTTCTGAGCGACCCGGAGAAACGCGCCCGCTATGACCGCTTCGGCCATCAGGGCCTCAACGGCGTCAACATGCGCGACTATTCGCATATGGACGCCGAAGACATTTTCAGCGTCTTTGAGGACATGCTGGGCGGCGCATTCGGCGGGCGAAATCGAACCCGGCGCGCGGACCAGGGTATCGACATTGAAACCGTGATCGACATCGATCTGAAAGATGTCGCCACCGGCGTCGAAAAAACATTGAAATTCGAACGGGCCGATTTCTGCGAGCGCTGCTCCGGGCGCGGTGCTGAGCCCGGCAGCAACCCAGTCAACTGCCGCACCTGCGGCGGTTATGGCCAGGTCGAGCGACAGACATCAATGGGCATATTCGTTACGCGCCAGGTGATGGATTGTCCCACGTGTCGCGGCCGCGGAAAAACCATCGACAAACCGTGCAAATCCTGTCGTGGCTCCGGCCGCACGCCGAAAGAGCGTGTTGTATCAGTCAAGATTCCGCCGGGTATTCACCACGGCCAGATGATCCGTATTCGCGGCGAGGGCGAACCCGGCGCAAGCGGCGCCGCGCGCGGTGATCTGCGCTGCGTGATCCGCGTGCGCGAGCATCCGCTGCTTCAGCGCGAAGGCGATCACCTGCTCTGCCGCATGCCGATCAGCTTTACGCAGGCCGCGCTCGGCGCCAATATCGAAGTGCCCACGCTGCTCGGCAAAACCTCGCTGCATATTCCGGCGGGAACGCAATATGGTGCGGCCATTCGGCTCGCGGGCAACGGTCTCCCAAATCTGCAATCCGGTCGAATGGGCGACCAGATCGTCGAAATCGTGATCGAAGTTCCCAAGAAGCTGTCACGCGAACAAAAAGACCTGCTCCGGAAATTCGCGGAGACAGAGGATGAATCCGCCCTGCCGGAATCAAAGGGCTTTTTCGACCGCATGCGCGAATATCTTGACTATTTGACCAAATCGGCCGGCGAGGAAAAGCCACGATGATCCGGCTGATTTCGATTGACGCGAGGGGAATATGATTCTGATTGAGATTGTGGTGAGGCGAACATGAGCGACATATTTGAATCATCGCCGGACGCGGCGACGACCGAAGCGGCCGCCGCGATGCCTGATAGCGTCGAAGGTTTGAGGGCGGAAGTTGGGCGGCTTCGGACGGAAAACGCGCGCCTCGAAAAAGAGACGCTTCGCCAGATCGCCGAAGTTCGCAACATTCAGCAACGGCTGCAGCGCGAAAAATCCGAAGCCCTGCGCTACGCGGCGGCAGAGATCGTTCAGGAACTGCTTGTCGTGATCGACGATCTCGACCGCTCGCTCGAAGCCGTGGGCAATGGCGCTGACGCCGCCGCGCTCGCCGAGGGCGTGCGCATCGTCAACGACCACTTCATGAAGATTCTCAAGTCGCGCGGCGTTGAGGCGGTGCCCGCCGCAGGGCAGACGTTTGACCCGGCCATGCACGAAGCGCTGATGCAACAACCCAGCGCCGAGGCGCCTGCTGGGCAGGTAATTCAAGAAGTGCAAAAAGGGTATCGCATGCATGATCGCGTCCTTCGACCCGCGCGAGTGATCGTTTCAAGCGGCGCGCCGAGTTGAGGGCTGTGTAAAGGACCGCTGAATGCCGACGTATGAATACGCGTGTGAAGCCTGTCAGCACCAATTCGAGGAATTCCAATCCATCACGGCCGATCCGCTGACAAAGTGTCCCCAATGCGGGCGAAAGAAACTGCGCAGGCTGATCGGCACCGGCGGCGGCATCATCTTCAAGGGCGCGGGGTTCTATCACACCGACTATCGCTCGGAATCCTACAAAAGCGCGGCGGAGTCGGAGAACAAATCGAAATCGGGCGGTGATTCGTCCAAGACGGAAAGCACGCCCGCCTCGACTGCCGAATCGGCGAAAACCGACGCCAAGCCCGCGAACGACGCTGCCGCACCTTCAAAGGCCACGAAGAAGAAAAAGGCCGAATGAGCGCCGTGCGAAACAAACGCGAATGCTTCAAGTCGAGATCGCGACCGATGCGCCTTGCGCCCCCTTCTTCCGATCCATTACGGCAAACTCATAGATCACCGCCGCGACGATCGCGCCGGCCAGCGGCCCCACCCAATACACCCAATGTTGCCGCCAAAACATCGACTCCGACAGCATGAAGCCGGTGCCAAGCACGCGCGCCGGATTCATGGCCGCGCCGGTCAGCGGCCCCGCAAACAGGATGTTCGCCGTCACCACCAGACCGATCGCAAATCCGCCGACATTTGGCCGCCGCGGATCGATCGCGGTTCCATAAATCACGAACATCAGCAGAAACGTGATGACGGCTTCGATAATGATCACTTTCTGAGCCGCCGTCGCGAAATCGGCGTCGCTCGGCTCCGCCGGCCGTGATGACGCCTCCAAGCCCGGCGGCGGCCCGGTCTCGACCAGTTCTTCCACGACGAAATGCGGCGTCCCGTTCCATGTCGCGATGATGACGTCCTCGTCCGCTTTGCCGCTCGTGTTGTTGAAGATGACCATATAGAGCAGCAGCCCGGCCACGGCCGCGCCCGAGAGCTGCACCAAGACATAGCACAACGCGGGGATGATCCTCATGCGCCCCACGAGCGCCAGCGCGATGGTGACAGCGGGGTTGAACTGTCCTCCGGAGATATTAAGGCAAGCGCTGACGAGCACCGACAGAACGATCCCATTCGCGAGCGCGACGCCGAGCAGCCCCGTCCCGGCCGGTCCCAGCCACTTGTCGGTGCAGACCACGCCTGCGCCAACCAGGCATAGCCCGAATGTTCCAACGAACTCAGCGATGAGCGAACGTGACAGCATGGCAACCGGCTCCTTCGAAGCGGCGCAGAACAACGCGGCGCCGCCAAAAGCAAAAGCAAGGGCGGCAGCGTATCGGAGGGATCGCGACAGGCCAAGCGCGCAGACGCCGATGCGCATCGGCAGGTCGCCCGAGGCGGTGATTTCGCCGAGCAGCTTCTGCTTGGAGAAATTCGTCCCGTCGCCGATGCTCAATTGGTCGCGGCCAAAAACGACTGGATCACCAGGATGCGCAACATGCGCCGCGCCGAAAACGCGCTGCGAACAGCGCTGCAACATGCCGCCGAATTCAGGGGAAATGCGGTGAATTTCGATCAGCGCAAAAGTGAAGAAAGCGCTGGAAAAACCGAAGATTTATGCAATTCCGCGAAAGACCAAATGGGCGGTACAGGGCTCGAACCTGTGACCCCTACCTTGTAAGGGTAGTGCTCTGCCAATTGAGCTAACCGCCCGAATCAGTCCGCCATGCTCGCGGCGCGGCCGAACACACGATCAGCGCGGCGCGGCCGGCGAATTGTAGCGACGCGACCGCGTAACGAACATACCGACCAGCGCGGTCGTGCCTAGCGCCCCGCTCGCGGCCGTGCAGATCGAATCAACCACTGCGCCGCCGAGATCATCCAGCGATGGAATCGCCGTACCGCATGGATACACCGCAGGGTCATACAGCACTGCGCCACGCACGCAGCCATCTGCGTCGCGGCAAATCGTGATGCACGTCGGGTCGGCCGTGCCGACCACGCGCACCGCGTCACCAACACGAAAGTTGCCGTAATCGGGGATGTACCAGCTACCGCCGCCGCCTTCGAACAACACACAATCCGCGCCGCGCACCAGCACGCCGCAATCGTCTATCTCGCGCGGCGTCGTGTCGTCCGTCGATTGAGCCCGCACCGGCGAGACCGCGAGCACAAGTGGGAAAACGACCGCGAACATTGCCGCACGCAAATACCAATGCGCCAAAACCGCACCTCCTCCGATTGCCTTGAACAAAATCATCGACCGACTCCGCGCCGCACGACAGCCGCCTCAAATTTCGCCGGGGGCTTGTGGCGTTCTCATCGTCGCTTCATCGCCCGAGCCATCTCGCGCTTGTGTTCGCGTTCCTTGATATCGGACCTTTTGTCCTCGTGCGTCTTGCCCCGAACGAGCGCGAGCTGCAATTTCACCAAGCCGCGCTCATTGAAATAAAGCGACAGCGGAATCAGCGTCCAGCCGCGCTGCGTCGCTTTGGCCTCCAGCTTCTTGATCTCGCGGCGATGGGCCAGCAACGTCCGCTCACGGGTTGGCTCGTGCTGAGCGTAACCAGCTTGGGGGTAAGTGTTTATATAAAAATCCCGCAGCCGAAGCTGCCCCTCGGAAATATGCGCCCAGGCTTCGTCGAGCGACGCTTTGCCGGCTCGCAGGCTCTTCACTTCGCTGCCCTGAAGTGAGATCCCGACTTCGAATTTTTCCAAAATCTCATAGTCGAACGTCGCCCGCCGGTTGCTGATTCGCGTTGACTGGCGCGACGAGCCCGATTTCGTGTTTTTGCCCGACATGCGACTCGATTCTACCATTCAGATTGAGAAACGTCGCGAACGGCCCGCGCGACGATCGCAAGGGTTTCCGGCCGTGATGTACGCCGAAGAACTCGATCGCAAACGAACCGAAAACGAGGCGACTTTGTGGTATTATAGGGCGAGTGTGATCGCGAATTTCATTGCACCGCAGCTCAACGAAGCGAGCGGCCCGCAACTAGGAAACAGACACCGGGTATAAGGCAGTGGACTTAGACGTACGCGAGATTGATTTTCCGGAGAACGGCGTGGACCGGGCCGCGGAGTTGCGACTGATCCAACGCGCGCAGCGCGGGAGCGCTGACGCGTACCGCGATCTCGTGGACATTTATAAAGAGCGTCTGTTTGCGTTTGTCTGGCGCACGGTGCGAAATCATCATGAGGCTGAGGACATCTGCCAGACCGCGTTTGTAAAAGCTTACGAATCGCTGAGCAGCTACTCGAAGGAATATGCATTCAGCACGTGGCTGTTCACGATCGCGTATCGCCTCGCGATGAATCACCTGCGGCGCAAGAAGGCGGTCGGCGGCGAAATGGATTTCGCGGCGATCGACAGCGAAGCGGACGCGATCCCGGATACCGTGGCCAACACGGAAGACGCGCGGCGCATGCGGGATTTGATCTGGAGCGCGGTTGAGCAACTTCCGCCCGCGCAGCGCAGCGCTGTGTTGATGTTTTATCGCGAAGGAAAAAGCTGTCAGGAAATCGGCGACATGCTGGGTGCGCCGGCCGTGACGGTCAAGAGTCATCTGCATCGAGCCCGTGAAAAGCTGCGAACGTGGCTGAGATCGGCGTATGAAGGCGACTGGTCCGTGTTTCGCAAGAGCGGCTCTGCATAACGATGCGTTGAAGATGGTGTTGAAATGAACTGCTCAGAATGGGAAGGACTGCTGGACGCCTACCTCGACGGTCAGCTTTCCGGCGCGCTGCGGCTGGAGTTTGACGCGCACCGGCTGCGTTGTCGGCGCTGTCAGCAATCGCTGGCGATGATGGAGGCGATCACGCACGTCGTCGCGACGGACGAGCGCTCTCCGGCGATTTCGGACGACTTCACCCAGCGCGTGATGTCGCAGATTCTGTCGAATAAGCCTGCGGCCATTCGTCCGCGCTGGACGCGCGT
>JAEUIR010000629.1 GCA_016795025.1 Phycisphaerales bacterium | reverse complement strand
GCGGGCGCGCTTGACCGTGTTTCTCTCGCGAAGCTATCGTGCCCGGTCATGGGCCGCGAAGTCGAAGCGAATGTCTCCGAAACGGAGAGGCCATGTTGAGTCCCGACGAGGTTCGCTTCCTCGCGATCTTGGTCCAACGCGGGCACCTCGGCAAAGCCGAAGCCGAGCAGGCGCTCGCCGCGTCCGCGCAAGGCGGCGCCGCGGAGACCGTCGAACAACTGATGACGCGCCTCGGCGTCATGAGCGCCGAACGAGTGCGGTTCCTGCGCTCGACCGGCGGCGAGGACGTCCCGGTCGTGCCGGGCTTCACGTACCTGGCGAAGGCCGGTGTCGGCGGCACGTCGGTCGTCATGCGGGCGCGCGAGGACAAGACCGGACGCGAAGTCGCGATCAAGGTCATGCACGCCGCGCTGCATCAGGACCCCGAGCAGCGCCGGCGCTTCGTCCGCGAGGCGAAGCTGCTGGTCAAGCTGAAGCACGAGAACATCGTCGGCGGCCACCGC
>JAEUIR010000628.1 GCA_016795025.1 Phycisphaerales bacterium | reverse complement strand
CGACGCGCTGTACAAGCTCGGCATCGCCTACAACTCGCAGGAAGGCCTGGCCTTCGGCGAGCGTGTCATGCAGGTCATGAACGACGAGTCGCACCTGGCCAGCGAGATCCTGGCCGAGGAGCGCGGCGTGTTCCCGGCCTGGGAGGGCTCCGACTGGGAGCGCGCCGGCCGCAAGATGCGGAACAGCTACACGACGACGGTCGCGCCCACCGGGACGATCTCGATCATCGCCAACTGCTCCGGCGGGATCGAGCCGATGTTCAGCCTGGCCTTCATCCGCCAGGTCATGAAGGACGAGAAGGGCCGCCCGACGGTCATGCGCGAGGTCAACTACGTCTTCGAGCAGGCGGCGCGCCAGCGCGGCTGCTACTCGGACGAGATGATCGACGACATCGTCTCGCATGGCTCCTTGCAGCACCGTGACGACGTCCCCGACGACATGAAGCGCGTGTTCGTCACCGCGCACGACATCACGCCCTACTGGCACATGAAGATGCAGTCCG
>JAEUIR010000627.1 GCA_016795025.1 Phycisphaerales bacterium | reverse complement strand
TCGACAACCCGAGCTTCAACCGTCCCGGTATGGGCAAGCTGGTAGAGAGGGTGATCGCCCTGTATCTGGACGATACTCCGAAACTCATCGCCACCATCCGCCTGCGACTGCCGGAGCCAGCCTGGCCGGAAGTCACGCGCGCTGCCCATAGCCTGAAGTCGTCGAGTGCCGCGATTGGCCTCGCGAGTGTTTCAGCCCGCGCCGCCCGCATCGAAACTCTCGCTCGCCAGCAGGACGCGGTCGAAGTGGCCGCGGCACTGCCCGGACTGGAAGAGGAATTCGCGCAGGCTGTCCCGGAACTGCGGGCCGAACTCGAACGACTGACCGGCAAGCCGCTGCTCACCTAACGGTCATGACTTTTCCAGGCATCCCGATCATGAAAGTCATGACCGTTTCCCTCTCCCCCGACCCCTCCCCCACGAGTGAGGAGGGGAGATTCGTGAGTCGCTGACGCGACTTTCACATTTACGGTTGAAAGAATGGACGTCCTGATCGCCCCGCTC
>JAEUIR010000626.1 GCA_016795025.1 Phycisphaerales bacterium | reverse complement strand
CCAAGCAGCACAATCGCACGCATCGACGTTGACATTTGCCTCTCCATCATCGGCCTTGAAGGATTGGAACGCCCGGCGCCAGCGAAGTTTCTCCGCCGGCGCGAATCGTGCCCGGGCTCAGCCGCCGCATGCCGACTCGCAGGAGCCGTAGTGGCCCAGACATTGGCCACGACACGATTCGTCACGGCAGCGGTTCTGGCATTGCCACAGCCGATCGCCGCAGGTGTGCACACAACGATTGAGGCGCGACTGGGTGGTCGACGGCGGCGCGCTGTCGGGCAGGCGCAGCGCGCCGACGGGTCTGGCGCAGGCCGCGAGATCGACGGTTCGCGCCGGACCCGGCAAGACAGCCCAGTCGGTTTCGGGAACCGCCAGGTCGGCCGCGAGAGTCGCGTCCGCTTCGCCGGACCGTTGCAGCGTCGCCAGCGCCCAGCAATCGGCCTGCCGTACCTGTTGCACCGAGCGCTCGGCACCCAGCGGCTGTCCGAGCGCCAGGCGGGCGCA
>JAEUIR010000625.1 GCA_016795025.1 Phycisphaerales bacterium | reverse complement strand
CGGGAGCGCCGCCCCTCCTCGCCCTCGTCTGCTACGAGGCGATCTTCCCGGCCGAGGTGGTGCAAACGGAGGATCGCCCAGCGGTCATCGTGAACGTCACCAACGACGGCTGGTTCGGCCAGACGACCGGCCCGTATCAGCACTTCCACATGTCGCGTGTACGCGCGGTGGAGGAGGGCGTCCCGATCATCCGCGCCGCCAATAACGGTGTCTCGGCGGTCATCGATGCCTTTGGACGAGTAGGCCCGACGCTCGATCTCGACGTGCGGGGCGTCATCGACACGGAGCTGCCGCGCCACATCGAGCCCCCTCTCTATGCGATAGCGGGTGACTTCGTCTTCCTCGCGCTGCTCACGATCCTCGCCGCCGGACTCGCGGTGTCACGACAGAGCGACGCCTGACGAAGGTTCAAATCCGCGTTGCGGCTCCCCACGGATGATCGGCAAAGGGTATACGTTTTTTCTACTTGTTTTTCTGCAATCGCATCGCTGGTACATCTATCGA
>JAEUIR010000624.1 GCA_016795025.1 Phycisphaerales bacterium | reverse complement strand
GGTTTCTGCGCGCACCTGACTCGAACTATCTCCCGGGGCCTGACGATATCTATATCTCCCCTTCGCAGATTCGCCGATTCAACCTCCGGACGGGAGATATTGTGTCGGGGCAAATACGTCCGCCCAAGGAGAGCGAGCGTTATTTTGCCTTGCTCAAGGTTGAGAAGGTTAATTATGAAGATCCTGAAGTTGCGCGTGACAAGATCCTGTTCGATAACCTGACCCCCCTCTATCCTGAAGAGCGCCTCAATCTCGAATTCGACCGGGAAGAGTATTGCACGCGTGTCATGGATCTCACGACCCCGATCGGCAAGGGGCAGCGTGGTCTGATTGTCGCCGCGCCGCGCACCGGAAAAACCATGTTACTGCAGGCGATCGCCCGCGCGATTCTGAAGAATCATAAGGAAGTCACGCTGATCGTCCTGTTAATTGATGAGCGACCTGAAGAAGTCACAGATTGGCAGCGGCAGGTGAAAGCCGAAGTGATCAGTTCTACATTCGACGA
>JAEUIR010000623.1 GCA_016795025.1 Phycisphaerales bacterium | reverse complement strand
CAGTGTCGGTGCCGCCGGAGCCGCCGCCGGCGGCGATGGCGCGGCGGGCGGCGGGCGGGGCGAGCTGGAACTGGATCGCCTGGCTGTCCTTCAGCGACATGAAGATCAGCGGATCGCCGCCGGAGGCGACGAGGCCGCGCGTGGTGCCGACGACAGTGTAGAGATCGTTGCCGATGCCGATGGTGGAGCCGAGCGGCAGGCGGGCGCGGGCATCGGCGATGATCTCGTAGCGGCTGCCGCCGAGCAGGCGACCGGCCTCGACGGCTTGCGGGCCGCCCGGGCGGCCGGGCTCGAAGCCGATGATCTGGACGCGCAGCGGGCCACGGGTGGAGGCGGCCTCGACGGTCTGCAGGGTGATGCCGCCGGAGGCGACGACGCCGGGCAGGCGGGCGACGATCTCGCGGACATCGCCGGGGATGCGGGAGCTCTCGGCGAAGGGGCCGCGGGTGCCGGATTCGACCACCCAGAGGTCGGCGCGCATGGAGCGCGACAGGGCGAGCGCCTC
>JAEUIR010000622.1 GCA_016795025.1 Phycisphaerales bacterium | reverse complement strand
GTGGTGATGGTCGGGCGGGAGCGGGAGGTGAAGGGGAAGAACACCAGCACCGCCCACTTCTACCTGACCAGCCTGCGGCTGCCGGCGAAGGAGCTGGCCGGGTACATCCGGGGCCACTGGGGCGTCGAGAACGGGCTGCACTGGTGCCTCGACGTGACGTTCCGGGAGGACGGGAACCGGACCCGCGACACGAACGCCGGGGCCAACCTGGGGGTCGTCCGCCGGGTGGCCGCTTCGCTGCTGAAGCAGGACACGGCGAAGGGGAGCATCAAAGCCAAGCGGCTCAACGCGGCACTCGATACGAAGTACCTGGAACGAGTGCTACAGGGATTCCAAGCGAATTAGATGCGTTAGCCCTGCCCCCCGGAGTTCGAGCTCCGAGCGTTGGCGATGATGACGGACCAGCCCCTGAGCCTGGCCGAGGTGGCCCGCCGGCTCGGCATCTCGGGGTGCCGGCCCCACGAGCGGAAGACAGCCGCCCGGGTCACAGGGGCCGACGCCTTCC
>JAEUIR010000621.1 GCA_016795025.1 Phycisphaerales bacterium | reverse complement strand
GGTGGCCGGTGCCCTCGCCGGCGGCCGCGGCGGCCGCGGCGGCCTCGTCGGCGGCCACCAGGTGGCCCTTGCCGGCGTAGAACCGGCGGTTGACCCACAGGAAGATCTGGGCGGCGATGAACAGCGACGAGTAGGTGCCGACGGTGATGCCGACGAACAGCGCGAACGCGAAGTCCTTGATCGTGCCGGTGCCGAGCACCCAGGTGGCGACGACCACGAGGAGGGTGGTGCCCGAGGTCAGGATCGTGCGGCTCAGGGTCTCGTTGAGCGCGACGTCGGTGGTCTCGCCGATGTCCTGGGCGCGGTTGAGGGCCCCGCGCTCGCGGAGGCGGTCGAACACGACGATGGTGTCGTTGATCGAGTAGCCGATGATCGTCAGCAGCGCGGCGATGGTCTGGAGGTTGAACTCCTTCCAGGTCAGGGCGAACGCGCCGACGGTGAGCATGGCGTCGTGGGCCAGGGCGACGATGCCGCCGGGCGCGAACCGGAGGTCGAAGCGCAGCATC
>JAEUIR010000620.1 GCA_016795025.1 Phycisphaerales bacterium | reverse complement strand
CACGAGCACGGCCAGCACGTGGATGGCCAGGAAGCCGGCCAGAACCAGGCCCGACGCCGCCTGCAGCCGCCGCCGCCCGCCGGCCCGCTGCCGCAGCGCCACCGCGGCTTGCCGCAGGCCCGTGCCCAGCTGCAGCGCCACCGCGGCCAGCAGCAGGGCTTCGACCAGCGGTTGGCGGTACAGGGTGCGCAGCCGCTCCATCACGGCGAGGTGATCGTCCACGCTGCCCACGGCCACCGCATGGTTGCCCAGGTGCAGCAGCACGAAGGGCAGCAGCACCGGAAAGAGGGAGACGAGAACGATGAGCGGGATGATGATGGCGAGCGCCGCCGCCATCACGCCCAGGCCGTAGAAGAGCGCCACCAGCACGAGCGACACCACAGCCAGCACGGGGAAGGCCGCGAGCAGGATGAGTGTGCCGAGCGCGAACCCATGCACGCCGGAGAGCTTGGCATCACCGATCTCGACGGGCAGGAGGCCGGAGTAGGTGCCCACCATGGCGATCA
>JAEUIR010000061.1 GCA_016795025.1 Phycisphaerales bacterium | reverse complement strand
GGGTCTACGTGGCAGACTTCGTCCTAGCGCCAATTCTATTTTTCCTCGGTGTCGCACAGGCGCTTTCGACCAACGGTTAGCGGGACGGGAGATGTACATGCGAACTGTTGCAATGCGGGTCGGTTGCACGCTACTCGCCGCCGTAGCGCTCACCTTGGGCGGATGCACCAGCGGAGTCGCGTTCTTTCTGGGCGAACTGCTCGGCGGAACACTGCCGCGCGTCAACGGCCTCATCGCCTCGCCCGGAGCGCTGTTGTTTAATCAGCTCGGCCAAACCGCGCAGATCGATGTGGTCGCCAATATTTCCGACGGCACCACAAAACAGCTTTCCGGACAATTACGACGCGAATTGAGATTCGAAAGCAACAATACCAGCGTCGTTCTGGTTGACGAAAATGGCCTGGTTACCGCTGTTGGGGACGGAAACGCTGAAATCCGCATCAACACCGGGAAATTCGAGGCCACGGTCGCCGCCGCAGTTGAAGTCGCCCAGAGCGGAGCTCGCTTGGTAGTCGTACCGGAGCGAGCTGATTTCACGCAGCACGGCCAGACGCTTCAATTACAAGTGCAGCGGCGAGGGGCTGTCGGACAGGTAGAGGACATCACTCCGGGTGCCAAAGGTACGCAATACGAAAGCGTGGACACAGGGGTGGCCGCAGTTTCTTCCGAGGGGTTGGTGACCGCAATCGGTCCCGGCGAGACAGCGATTCGCATCGTCAACGGAACATTTTCGACTGCGCTGCCTGTTAGAGTCAATAGCGTTGTATCAATCGTGGTGGATCCTTCTTCTATCGCGTTTCAGGCGGTTGGCGAAACCCGGCAATTGAGCGTTCGCGGACAAAGACAGGATGGCTCCGTCGAATCCGACTTGACCGCTGCGGATCTCGGAACCACATATCAATCCGCCGACGAGTCTGTTGCGAGCGTGTCACCGAGCGGATTGATCACCGCGATGGGTATTGGCCAAACGACGATTCAGGTTGCGAGCGGGGCAAGCCGTTCCAACGTGAACGTCAGCGTGACGGTGCTCGCGGCACTGGAACTCGCGCCAACCGTCGTTACGTTCTCCGAAGTCGCGCAAACGCAACAACTTATGCTCACGGGCCATTATTCCGATGGCTCCGTCCGCGATCTAACGGCTCAGTCGGGCGTGTCTTATGTCAGTTCAGACGCCGCAGTCGCCACGGTCGATGCCGGCGGAATCGTGCGCCCCGGAGTGGATGGTACCGCGGTGATTACCGCGGGCTTCGACAGTCTTTCCGCTACGTGTGAAGTGACTGTCGCAATCGCGAATCCCCAGGTGTCGTCGCTGAGAATCGAACCATCAGAAATCAACTTCGCTGATCCGGCCGAGCGCGCTCAGCTTCGCGTATACGCCCGCCTGACGAACGGAACTGAACAGGACTTCACGTCACCCGACGCGGGCACGGTTTACGTTTCCAGCGAACTGTACATTTCCACGGTCGACGCATCCGGTTTGGCCGCGCCGGTTGCACGCGGCGTTGCCGTATTGACGGCTACAAACGCCGGAATCTCCGCGTCGATCCCTGTAAACGTAACATATTGTCGGCCGCGAGCGCCGGTGCTGGAGCCATTGGTTTCGCCGACGCGCGAGCCGAGCGTGACGGTGATCGGACGATGCGAGCCGGGAGCCGCTTTGGAGATCACGACTCCGGGTGGCACGGCCTCGGCGATTGCAGGCAGCGATGGGGCCTTTGCGGTGGCAGTTCCGCTTGCGTTGAATCGCGCCAACGCGATTTTCGTAACTGCGGTCGCCGATTGCGGCGTCCGCAGCAGCACTGCGCCCGTATCAGTGACGCAGGACGGTCGCCCACCGAACCTGTACATCGACGCCCCGAGCGACGGCGCGGACATCACAACCGAGGTCACTGATGTTGCCGGACGCGTCGGCGATCTGCTCAGCGGCTATCAGGGTTTGACAGTCACAGTCAACGGAATCACGGCGATTGTCGATGAGGGCATCGGAAACAACGGCACATTTCTGGCCCAGAACGTGCCATTGCCGAACACCGGACCGAACAACGTAACCGCAACCGCGACCGACGCCGCCGGAAACCAGACGACGCGCACCATCACCGTCACGCGGATCGAAATTCCCGCCAAGGCCATTCGCATGGCCGCTGTCTCGGGCAATGGCCAGACGGCGCGGGTCATGGAATGGCTGGAAAATCCGATCGTCGTCCGCATGACGCGGCCGGATGGATCGCCGTTTGCGAACAAGGTGGTCACATTCGAAGTGACGCGCAGCGACGGGCGTCTCGCGATCGAGCCAACCGGCCACGGTGAGCCGATGCTTCAAGCGCGCACGGACGCCAACGGACTCGTTCAGGCGTTCTGGATGCTCGGCAGTGACGCGGGCTGTGGCAACAACCGCATCAGCGTAACCAGCCAGGGCGTCGCCGGAACGGTCGGCTTCTGCGCGTCGGCGCTTCCCGGGCCAGCGGCCCAGATCAACATCGGCACGGGAAACATGCAGCGCGGCGACGCGGGCGGGCCTGCGCCCGAGCCGCTGCGAGCCTGGGTGAGCGATTCGTGCAACGGAATCGAAAATGTCCCGGTCACATTTCGTGTTGTCGCCGGCGGGGGAAAAGTGAATGGCGTTGACGAGATCACGATCGTCACGAGCAGAACCGGCCACGCGCAAGTGGATTTCACGTTCGGCGCTGATGGCGGTAATAACGTCGTCGAGGCGGATTTCCCCGGTCACGCCGGTCAACCCGCGACGTTCGCGCTATTTGGGTTGGTGCGCGACAGCAGTCGTCCAACCGCGATGTCCGGGTTGATTCTGGATAACTCAAACGGCCGCGTGGGGAATATCGGCGTGCGAATGCGCGTCGGTACCACTACTTTGTCAACAACGGCGGACGATGAAGGCCAGTTCCGTTTCGACGATGTGCCGGGGTCCGGCCATGCGCACCTATATATTGATGCCTTCGCGGCGCCGGATCCTCATCTGAATGGGCTATCCGTCCCGGTCGGTACGTTCCCGAATATGCATTATGAGCTTGTGATCGCTCCGAATGCGGAGAACAGCATCGGCATGCCCATTTTGCTGCCGCCGCTGAATCCCGCGAATATCGTCGAATATCGCACTGGCAGCAACATCGAATTGACGTGCGCGGGAATGGCCGGCCTGAAAATGATCGTTACGGCCGGCTCGATGAGCCTGCCCAACGGCGACGGCACGTTCACGCCCGCGCCCGATCATACGCCGATGTCGTTGAACCAGGTGCATCACGACGACATTCCGATGCCGATGCCGGATGGCGCAGCGCCGCCGTTCGCGTGGACGCTCCAGCCGGCCGGCGCGCACTTCGACCCGCCGGTTCGCATTGAGTATCCCAACATGTCCGGCCTTCCGCCGGGGGCGATCGCGAATTTTCTGAGCTTCGACCACGACACGAACCGGTTCGAGATCGTGGCGAGCGGTTCGGTGAGTGAGGATGGATCGATCATCGTGACGGACCGCGGGGCGGGGCTAAGCGTCTCGGGGTGGGGGTGCAATTGTCCACCGTATAGCGTGACGGGGGATTGTTGCAACGAATGCACGGCGCTCGGGCCGTGCGAGACTTGTACGAGCAATGGAACGCTTTCGGGCGGAACGGTCAGTGTCGCACCGGCGAGCCCCAACGTTGGCGACACCATCGTCTTCACGGCTTCCGGCGTAGTTGATAGCGGCGGCGGAAAATCCTCGACGTGTCCGCCGAGTTCGAACCCTATCCCGCCCGGGACGGTGACATATCGCTGGGAGATTACCAAACCGGATGGCACGACGACATCGGGGGCTGGAGCGAGCGCCAGCATCTCCGCAACCACGGTTGGCCGTTATAGCTGCGCATTTACGGCGGAAGTAACCCGGGATTGCCCGCCGCCGCCGCTGAATTTGCCCGCGCGCAATGCCTGTGCCGGAAGCGGTCTTCTGCCAACCAGTTTGGCTTCCGTGAACTACATTGAACAGGTCATCGCACCCTCGGGACCACCCTGGGGGGCAATGCGGCCGACGACATGGGCCGTCGATATCACCGCGTACTTCGATTGTGCCTCCGACTCATGGAAGGCGCGCGTTACGCAAGCGGACTCGACCTATACGATTTGGTGGCGGTTGCTCGCGGGCATCTCAGAAGCGTCAGCGGCGGCGGCGACTGACGCAAACCATTGCAACATGATCGCCGACCTGAACGCGCTCGGTAACCGCGCTGGAAGAGCGTGGTACATGCTCGCGGCCGTTGAGGCACATGAGCGCGTACATGTGACGGAGTGGCGCACTTCACTTGATCCTAAGTTCGCAACAATGAAGACGACGATCGAGGCGCTTTCGGTGCCCAGAGCGTCTGCCGCTGACGCGGCAGCGGCTAGGACAGCGATTCGGGCGCTCCCCGCCTATCAGACTGCGGTTGACGCGGCGGACAACGATGCGCAAACGGTTTTCTGGGCCATACCGGATCCAAACGGGAATACAGACGCGGCTGAGCATGCTGTAGTTGATCCGGTAATCACAGCAATCCGAGCGCGTGAAACTGCGGAGGGCTGGACCGTATGTCCACCATGAGACACAGAAAAATGAATGCAATGAGTAGTGCGGTTTGGACGGCGCTTTTTGTTTTGCTGAGCGCATCCGCCGCCGGGAGTGCGGGACCAGTGACGCTGAGCGCCACGCCATTGAATTGCGTTGCCGATCGCTCGTTGCCGATCGTCTACCGCATCGAAATCGTGAACGATGGTGGGTGCCCGGTCTATTACTACCCGGCTGAGGAGTCCCTGCCGTTCCTCGCCGAGGCAGTGAACGCGGATGGACAGAGCGCCGTGCGCGACTCCGCCAGAGCGGGCAAGATCAATTACGCGGACAAGTCGTTGCGGCCGCAGCGACGCGCGATTGAGCTGCGCGCGGGAGAGCGGCACTCCTGGTATCACGAAGTGGCCGCGGATGTGTTGAATGACGCAATTGAACCTGGCGAATGGCGCGAAGTGGACTTGGGGTTTCGGTTGGCAGTATTTCAAAGACCGGAAGAAGCCAGTTCCGCCGAAGTATTGCACAGCTCTCGAACCAAAGTAACGTGGGTTGGCGAGCAAGCCGCGCTCACAGACATTCCTGTAGAGCGGACCGCGGCGCAGCGGGCGCGCCGCAGCGGCGAGCTAACGCGGCAATTGGAACGGCCAGACGTGGCCAGGGCCGATGCGCTCCGCGCGCTCGAGGAGCTTGGTGTCCAGAAAGCACACGAAGCGACCCGCAGTTTGCTTAGAGCGGGAAAATCCTACCCAGACGCCGCGCAGGCCGCCCTGGCGCCTCTGGGCGAGCCCGCAGTCGCGATCGCGGTCCAACAATACGCCCTGGAACCGGACCCGCAAATCCGGGAAGCGACCGGTCGTTTTTTGCATTCGATCTCCACCGGGAATCGAGACCTGGTCACCTCGCAGGTTGAGCGTTATACGAAAGTGCTCGTTCAGCCGGTGGCGGTGACGCGGTTAAACGAGTTGCGAGAGGCAGTTCGCCGTAAGTAAGGACTTTGTTGCGCGGACGGTGGTCGAACAATAATCCGCAATGATCGCGAGGACCACGTGGCAACCGTGATAAACATCGGACGAGGCGCGAACATGAAGCTGGAAATGCGAATCCGCGAGAACTGCGTTGGTGGGCACTCCATTCTTACCATGCTGTGCCTGGGCCTCATTGCCGTCATGCCGGCTGCCGCCCAACTCGGACCCGATTGGATATTCAGCGCCAACGGCCAAAACACCTCGGCCAACGCCAACGGCAGCTTTCAAATCCGCAACATCGCCGCCCCCGACTTGTTCGGCGCCAACGGTCCCGGCTCCGCGCCCGACTTCCTCAGCGACGATTGGTATCGCGTCACCGGCATGAGCACGGTCGGCGGCGTGACGCGCTATGCCTGGAGCGAGTATTTCCAAATTCGCAGCCGCCAAACATTTGTCATCAGCGAGCTCTCGATTTCCGATGAGCCGCCACCCTCCGTCGTTGACATCGACCTCTCACCGGCTGACGGCCAACCATTCACGCTCACCGACCCCGGCCAAACGTCGCAACTCGAAGGCATTGGCACGCAGAATACCGGCGATACGTTTGATTTGATCTCGTTGCCGTGGAGTACATTCCGCATCAGCAATCGAAACGTCGGCACGATTTCGCGCACCGGCCTTTTCACGGCCGTAAATCGCGGGACGGCTTTCGTCACGCTGACCAACGAAGGCGCGACCGGCGTTACCGCGCTGACCGTCGCTCCTGGCGACCCGCTGACGACCGTGGATGGCTTTGCGCATTTTGAAGATGGTTCGCCGGCGGCCGGCGCTGAAATCACGCTTCTGACCCCGGCCGGCGCGGGCATCGCCGATGAAAATGGGCATTTCACAATTCCCGGCGTCGCATCCATCCAAGGGCAGATTTCGGTTCGCGCTGAGACATTTGTTGAAGGCGAGCGATTCGCCGGCGGCGTGTCAGGCTTGGAGCCGGTGCGCGCCGGCATCACCGACGCCGGAATCATCGTCCTGCAATTCAGCCCACCCGATACAGACGGCGACTGCCTGCCGGATGAAATTGAAATTCAAGTCGGTCTCGACCCGAACGACAGCGATACGGACAACGACGGGCTGCCGGACGGCGCGGAAGATCTCGACAACGATAGCCTCGTGAATTGCCAGGAATACCTGCTCGGCACGCGGCTTGACCGCCCGGATACCGACGGCGACGGGATTGTCGATGGAATCGAAGTGCTGATCGGCACGGATCCGCTTGTGCCCGACAACGATCCGCCGCTTCAGTTCTTCCCCGATCGGCCGTTGCAGCTTTTCGAGGGAAAGCCGGCCGAGTTACAAGTGTTTCTCAGCCAGGCGGCGCCGGCCGGCGGCGTATCCGTCACGCTTTCGAGCGATGATCGCACGATTGCCACGGTAAGTCCGAGCGTCTTTATTCCGGCCGGCCAGACGACGAACAGCACGCAGCGGGTTCAGATCAGCGGCGTCACGAACGGCACGACGGTCATTCGCGCCGACGCGCCCGGCCAGACTCCGACGGCCGTGCAGGTAAGCGTCGGACAGACGGGCACGCTGACGCTTCGAAGCAGCATTATCTTCGGCACAAACCCGACTTTTGTGACTGGCGCGAGCGGCTTATACCACGACGGCTACGTCGATACGAATCGCGCCGCGCCTCCGGGCGGCCGGCGCGTCACTTTCACCACCTCAAATCCAGCCGTGTTCCGCTTGACACGCAATTTCGATCCGCCGCAGGATTCGATCACTGTCACAATCCCGGCCGGACAAACCAGCTCGTCGTCCAGTCCGATTCGAATTGTCGGCCTGAGCACCGGTTCGGCAACGCTAACCGCGAGTGCGCCGGGCTTCGCAAACACAGCATCGAACGTCGTCGTGCGCGAACCCGCGCTTGTTTTGACGGGGCTTCCCGCCACGATTGATGTACTTGATCCGCGTGATTTGTTCCAGATCGGCGTGAACTGCCTGAATGCGGCGGGGAATGGTTTTGAATTCGGCGCCGGCAATCTTCGAGTATTTAGCGACCAATTGGTCTCGCTTGAAAGCTCAGCCCCTGATATCGGCATGATTGTTGATCGCGACGGGGTCGAGCGTGCCAACACTCTCATCCGCCAGGGTCAGGCCTTTTCGAACGGCAGCTCGTCCAGCGATGAAGCGGCGTTCTTCCAGCCAATCGCCGAAGGCGCGACGCAGGTCCGTGCGTTCGCCGACGGATTTAACAGCGCCAATTCAACGAACCCGCAGAGCGTAATCGTCACGCAAGCGTCATTTGCATTTGTCAGCGATATCTACGGCTCCGGCGTTTCGACATTCGTAACGGCGTCGTCGGGGCTGTACCACTCAGGCTATGCACAGCTCAGCGCTCCCGCGCCGGCGGGCGGGCTTGAAGTCACATTCTCTTCGAGCGACCCGGCTGTTTTCAGAATCGCTCCCAATAACTTTTCGCCTCAGGACTCGATCACGGTAGTCGTTCCGACGGGGACGACGCATACGGCCAACACACGATTTAGGCTTGTCGGGCTTTCCGCCGGAACGGCCGTACTGACCGCCAGTGCCGACGGATTCGCGGATCGAACGATTAACGTCGTGGTGCGTCAACCCGGCCTGGGGGTCGCGGGTTTGGTGACCAGCATTGATGTGATCGATCCTCCGGACGCGTTCGCAGTGACATGCGGCGCGATGAACGCCGCCGGAAACGGCATCGAAATCCAATTGCCGTCGATCGCGGATTTGCGCGTCGAAGCTGCCGCGACAAATGCAAACATTGGCGAGATCGTGGATCGCCACGGCCAGCCATTGCCGATGAGTTTCATTCGTGCCGGGCAAAGCGCAACAAGCACGAGCGCCGGCAGCGACGAAACCTTCTTCTTCCTGCCACTGGCGACCGGAAGCACGCCTGTGTTGGCCAGTCAGGTCGGTTTTAATAGTTCGAATTCGTCCAACCCCGTGACCGTTTCAGTTACGAATGCGACGTTCCAGAGTTTCGTGAGCGATATCTATGGAACGGGACTGACCACCTTCGTTTCGGGCGCGGACGGACTTTATCATTCCGGATATGTAACGCTGAGCGCACCGGCGCCGGCAGGCGGACTGGATGTCAAGTTCGTCACCAGCGATCCGAGGATTTTCCGAATCGCAGCAAACAACTTCAGTCCGCAAGATGAGATTACTGTCAACGTTCCCGCCGGACAGACGAATACGGCAGCGACACGCTTCCGAATCGTCGGTTTGGTTTCCGGATCGGCGATCATGACCGTGCAGGCCAGTGGGTTCGCGGATCGGACAGTAAACGTCGTGGTGCGTCAGTCCGGACTGGGCATTTCGGGCCTGCTGACGACGATCGACGCGATCGACCCGCCTGATCTGTTCCAGGTCGTTTGCGGTGCGATGAACGCGGGCGGCACGGCGATCGAAGTTGGCTTGCCGACGATCAACGATCTAACAATGGAAATGATCAGCAGCGCGCCGCCCATCGGCGACATTGTAGACCGCCTGGGTAATTTCATGGCCAGCGGCGTGATTCGACAGGGGCAAAACTCGACATCCAGCAATCAGTCGAGCGACGATGCGCTCTTTTTCCGTCCATCGGGCGACGGCGTCACGACGATCACCGCGCGGCGGACCGATTTCGATTCGACTCACAATTCGAATCCGGTGAACGTAACCGTAACCACGGCCACATTCACAAGCTTTGTGAGCGATGTGTACGGAACCGGCGTGACAAGCTTTGTGACCGGTGGATTGGGTCTATACCATTCGGGGTATGTCAACCTGAGCGCTCCCGCGCCGGCTGAGGGCTTGCAAGTAACGTTCTCGAGCAGCGACCCTACAGTTTTCCAGATCGCGCCAAGTACTTTTGATCCGGAAACGGAAATCGTGGTGAACGTCCCTGCTGGCCAGACTAATACGGCGAGCACGAGATTTCGGCTCGTGGGCGCTGGGCTTGGCACGGCGAGCCTCACCGTGCAGGCCCCAGGCTTCACAACCCGCTCGATACAAGTGACGGTGCGTCAACCGGCGCTGGGATTAACCGGGCTTCCCACCACGATCGGCGCCACGAATCCGAGTGATTTGTTCCAGGTGACGATCGGCGTGATGAACGCAGCCGGCACAAGCATCGAAGTAAACCTGCCTACCATTGCCGAGATTACATCCGAGATTGTAAGTAACACACCGGATGTCGGCGTTGTGGTGAATCGACTCGGCCAGGAAACGTCTCAGGCCATTATCCGTCAGGGGCAATCATCCACCAGCGGAAACAGCGGCAATGATGATGCGTTGTTCTTCGATCCGCTGTCGCTCGGCACAACTGAGATCAACGCTGTCCTTCAGGGCTTTGATAGCACCAACAATTCAAATCCCCAAGTGGTAACGGTGATTCCGTCTACGTTTACATCGTTCGTGAGCGATGTTCAGGGAGGCGGAATTACGAATTACCTTACCGGTGCAATGGGCATTTATCATTCTGGTTACGTAACGCTCAGCGCGCCCGCGCCGGCCGAGGGACTCTTGGTGACGTTCACAAGTAATAGTCCGGACATTTTCCTCCTCGCGGCGAATGACTTTTCTCCGCTGGAACAGATTACGGTGGTGATACCGGCCGGCGACACGAGCACGTCGCGCACCAGATTCAGAATCGTCGGAGATCAGATCGGGACGTCCACGATGACAGTCAGCGCCGCGGGTTATACGGATCGCACCGTCAACGTCACAGTCCGTCAGCCGGCGATCGGGCTGGCGGGAGTGGCCACGCCGATCGGTGTGAGCGCACCCGCGGATATTTTCCAAGTCGGCTGCGGCGTCGCGTCCGCCAACGGCGCGACTGTCGAGTTGTTCCTGCCGACAATTGCTGATCTGAGCGTGGACGTGGTCAGCAATTCGCCGGAAATCGGCATCATCGTCGATCGTGCCGGGCAGCCCGTTGACCATACGTTCATCCGCCAAGGCCAAACGTACAGTTCGAATTCGGGATCCAGCGATGATGCGGTATTCTTCGATCCGCTCGCGCCGGGAACCACCGCGGTTCACGGCGTCGCGAACGGCTTCGACAATACGAACACAGCAAATCCGATTTTGGTGACAGTTGCGCCGTAATATCCGCGGAGAAATAGCAGGCCGGAAAATCTCCGAACGTGGAAGGGCAATCGATTGTTCCTGCGCGCGGCGCTGCATGTCTAAATCACGCACGTCGAAAATCAGGACGCGCGTGGGCATACGACAAATTTCGCGCGGCCGAACGAACATCGGGGTGAGCATGTTCGAGTCGGGGTGCAAGCACTTGGTGGCGCTGCGCACGAAACGCAACGGAACGCGCTGATCCGAAACTCGGAACAACTCCATGCAGTGGTGGGCGATAATCCGCAGGACGAGATTTAAGCGCCGCAACAAAACCCGCGGCGATCATGAATTATCTCGCAGCCGCCGGATCAGCGTTACAATCCGCCCCCTATGAAAGCACACGCTCGCATTCGCCGCGCGCTTCTCAGCGTCCACAACAAAGAAGGCATCGTCGATTTTGCACGCGCGCTGCACACGCAGCACGGCATCGAGTTGATTTCGACCGGCGGCACGGCCAAAACGCTTCGTGACGCGGGCATCCCCGTCACGCTTGTTGAAGATCTGACCGGCTCACCGGAATTCCTCGACGGCCGCGTGAAAACCCTCCACCCCCGCATTTTCGGGGCGATCCTGGCTAATCGCGACAACCCTCGGCACATGGAGCAGCTCCGCGAGCAGGGCATTCAGCCGATCGACATGGTGGTTGTGAACCTGTACCCGTTTTTTGAGACGGTGCACAATCAGGACGCCTCGTTTGAGCAGGCGATTGAAATGATCGACATTGGCGGCGTTTCGCTGCTGCGCGCCGCAGCCAAGAATCACAGGCATGTGCTCGTCGTGGATGCACCGACCATGTACGCGGGAGTGCTGGATTTCCTTCGCGGCCGCAAGGACGATGACGTCGATCCCTACACATGGGGAGGGTTCATCGCGTTCAAGACGACTGCTGACTACGACGCGGCGATTTGCACCTGGCTCAGCGCTGCCACAGTCGGCGACGGACACCCGCTCGTGCGGTTTATTGATTTGTGGAGCTCCGGTCCGCTGCGATATGGCGAGAATCCCCACCAAACCGCTGAACTGCTGGGCTACCACGGCACCAGCGATCCGATCAGCCTCGCCAACGCCGAAATCAACGCCGGCAAAGACGCCGAGATGTCGTACAACAATTTCCTGGACGCCGATGCGGCCATCGGACTTTGCCGCGATATCGCCCGCACGCTTGGCGGCGAATCAGCAACGATGGCGACATGTGTGTTCGTAAAGCATACAAACCCGTGTGGCGTGGGCATCGCGCGATCGCCGGTCGATGCGTACCGCAAGGCATACCTGGGAGACGCCAATGCGGCAATGGGCGGTATTCTCGCCTGCAATTTTGGCGTTGATGAAACATTCGCCAAACATGTCATGGAGACATTCGAGCGCGACGGCAAAGCGGCCGGCGCGGGAGGCTTCTTTGTCGAGGTGTGGATCGCGCCTGAATTCTCTGATGGCGCGGTGAAAGCCATTCGCAGGCTGAAAAAATGGGGCGCAAACGTTCGGCTCGTCTCGATTGGCGACATGACCGCGGCGCCAGACCACCACGAACCGCACTTCCGCAAAATTGCAGGCGGGATGCTTGTTCAGTTTGCCGACCTCGCGACGATTGACGAGCAGCAATGGAAGACGCCGACGCGGCGATCCGCCTCCGACGCGGAGCGCGCGGACATGCGCCTGGCGTGGCTGATCGCCAAACACGCCAAATCGAACGCGATCGCCATTGTTCGCGATGGCCAACTGCTCGGTTGCGGCGCGGGGCAGATGAGCCGCGTCATGAGTTGCCGCATCGCGACTTGGCTGGCGAAAGAAAATGGTCATTCCGCCGCACTGGCCGGCGCGACGGCCGCATCGGACGGCTTCTTCCCGTTTTCCGACGGTCCAGCGCTGCTGATGGACGCGGGCGTGACGGCGCTGATTCAACCTGGCGGGAGCAAGCGCGACGCGGAGACTGTGGCCGCCTGCGACGAGCGCGGCGCAGCGATGATCGTGACCGGCACGCGACACTTCCGACACTGAGTGCGCATCAGAGATGCGTAAGGGCATCGGCGCCCCGCCGGTGCGAAAGGAACAGCGTGAGTCAACCATGTCGGTAAGTCCCGGTGTCCCTGTCGTTTGTCGTTGCGCTGTGATGAGCGCGTTTCATCAGCCGATCGAAGTGCGCGAATTTGCCCTGCCCACCGCCCTTCAACCCGGCGAAACGCTGGTAAAGGTGGAACTGGCGGGCGTCTGCGGCACCGACGTGCATTTGCACAAAGGCGAGCTGAATGTACCCCTGCCGCTCATCCTCGGGCATGAGACGGTCGGCCGTGTCGCCGCGCTCGGTTCGTCGAACGCCCGCGACTGGCTGGGCCGGCCTCTGAGCATCGGCGATCGTGTTTCATGGACGGTTGGCCGGACATGCGGCCAATGTCGCTATTGTCGCGTGTATCGACTTCCGAGCCGATGCGTCAATCGCAAGGCATACGGCGTCACGACGCCCTGCGGCGCGCCGCCGCATCTGCTGGGGGGATACGGACAATTTCACTTCCTGCATCATAATACGGCCATATTCCGATTGCCGGATGATCTGCCCAGCGAATCCGTCATCGGCGCGGGCTGCGCGCTGGTCACCAGCGTCCACGGATTTGAAAAACTCGGCATGCGCTGGGGCGAATCGGTCGTGATTCAAGGCGCGGGCCCGGTTGGACTGGCGGCGCTGGCGCTGGCAAAGGAAAGCGGGGCCCGCCCGCTCATCGCCATCGGTGGACCGGCCGACCGACTCGAAAGGTGCAAGCGCTTCGGCGCTGACATTACCATCGATATCCAGGAAGTGCGCGACGCGACCACGCGGCGCAAGCTCGTGCTTGACGCGACCGAGGGCCTCGGCGCGGATGTTGTCATCGAATGCGTCGGAATGCCGCAAGCCGTTGTCGAAGGCTGGGACTTGTGCCGCGACGGCGCCAGGTATCTCGTGCTCGGCCACTACGGCGACGCCGGCCCGATCGGCCTGAACCCGCACCTCATCACGCGAAAAGAACTAACAGTGCTCGGGGCGTGGGGCAGCGAGCCGCAGCATTGGACCGCCGCGCTGGAGTTGCTTCGCACGCGCCGCGCTCAGTACCCTTTTCACGAACTGATCACGCATCGGTTCGCCCTCGATGAGGTGAACGCCGCGCTAAGAAAAGTCGCCGCCTGGGAAACCGGAAAAGCCGTAATCGAACCGAATCGCTGATCGCATCGCAAAACCCATCCGGCCGCGCAAGTGGCGCGCAACCGAACTGACGTAGGATGTCGGCATGATCGCACTGAAGTTCACCGATCTGGCTCATCCCCCGCGGCAACGACTCAGGCTCAGCGACTGCGAACGCCCGCGCCGCGTAAACCCCGACGACGTGCTGATTCGCGTCACGCACGCCGGCATATGCGGGACCGACGTTCACATCGCGCTTGGCGGCCACCCCGCAACACCCGGCATAACGCTTGGCCACGAGGCGATCGGCGTGGTCGAGGAATCCGGCATGAACGCGCACGTCGCACCGGGCGAGCATGTGGCGATCGACCCTAATCTCGCGTGCGATGATGCCCCCCTGCTGCGCCCGAGCGGCCTCGAAAATCGCTGCGCGGCATGTGTTGACGGGCTGATGAGCCAGTGCGAATGGATGGCCCGCGGAACAACGATTGGTATTTTTCGAGACGGCGGCATGGCCTCGCACCTCATCGCGCCGAGCGGCGCGCTGCATCGCGTGCCCGACGGCCTGGCAGGGCGCGCAATAGCCGTTCTTGTCGAGCCGCTGAGCTGCATTGAGAACAGCCTGCGGCAACTGCGCGGCTCGAAGATCCGACGCGCGCTCGTACTGGGCGGCGGCCCGATGGGAGCGCTCTACGCGATGCGATTGCTTCAGGAGCACGCGCACATCGCGATATGCGAACAAAGCCCGGCGCGGAGAGACAGGCTTGGCGAGATTCTGGGCGCGAATTCCACAGTGACGGAAACGATTCCCCAGCCGACGCTGTTCGACCCGGGCGCGCTCGCGGAATGGGCGTGCGGCTTGTTTGATGGCCACGCGCCGGATCTCGTCGTCGATGCCGTCGGCGGCCTGACGACCGCGGCGAGCAACCTCGTGCGTCCCGGCGGCGCGGTCGTGCAACTCGGAATGAATCAGCGGGCCGCGAAGGCCGAAATCGACGCATACGAGTTGGTGCGCCGCGAAAAACGCATCATCGGTTCATACATCGGCAAGGGGTGTTTTCCTGCTGCTCTGCAATCCCTGCGCCGCGGCTTGCCCGGCGTGGAGCGTTTGATCGACGCAGAAATTGCGCTGTCCGACGTGCTGACGCAAGGCTTCCCGGCGATGGGTTTCGATTCTTCGTCCGGCTTACATCAAGCGCCGCTCGCGCTGAAAGTGATTGTGCGGTTCTAGCCCGGCCATTCGTCAACTTCAGTCGCTAATCACGCTTCGAATCACATCGCCCGATACATCGATATCTCGTGGCATACGAATTGCTCAAACTCCGTCCGTGAGGTCCGTCCATGCAAGTGAACAACCGGTCGCGCCGCCATCAGAACGCCCGCACGCCGATCATGGCAGCGAGCCTTGTCATCGTCGCCTGCCTGCGTGCGGCGAGCGCTGACTACGTGGTGAACACGCTCGCGGACGAAAACGACGGCGTCGGCTCGGGCGGCATATCGCTGCGCGACGCGATCAATGCCGCGAATGGCGCGGCCGGAATGGGTGCTGCTCTGTTCATCAATGATGGAAATGTCGAAGTGCGCGCGGTGCGATTTGAAGGGAACGCGGCCATCGGCGGCAGCGGCGGATCGTCGGCGTCGGTGGGCGGCGTGATCGCAGGCGGCGGCGGCGGCGGCGTTGGAGCAAACGCCGGTGCGGTGTGGGACGGGTCTGATGGCGGGTTTCTAGGTGGAAGCGGCGGAACAGGCGGTTACCCCGGCGCGGCTGGCGGAGAAGGCGCCGGCGGCGGTGGCGGATACAGCGATGCAAGCGGCGGGCCGGGTGGTTTTGGAGGTGGCGGCGGAGGCACGGGGGTGAATCTCGGTTTCGGAACACTCACCGCCGGCGCGGGCGGTTTCGGGGGCGGTGGAGGCGGCGGAGGCTGGGACGCCGGCGGGCCAACTCATGGCGGCGCGGGCGGCACATTTGGCGGAGCCGGTGCGGACGGTTCAAGTGGTTCGCAGGGCGGAGGTGGTGGCGGCGCGGGACTGGGCGGGGCGATCTTCATTCGCGCCGGCACGCTCATCATTGCCGACTCGACCTTCAACTCAAATAGCGCCACTGGCGGCAGCGGTGCGCTGGGCGGTACAAACGGACAAGGCAAGGGCGGCGCGATCTTTGTCAACAGCGGCGCGACGGCGCTGGTAGGCGGCGCGTCAAATAGCGGTAACACCGCCAGCGACGACACCAACACAACCGGGGACGACAACAACGTCTACGGAACGCTCGGTATTCTGCCGGAAGTCGATTCGATCATGCGCGCGGATACGTCTCCCACAAACGCAGGCACGGTGGATTTCACCGTTACCTTCACCGTCGCCGTCACCGGCGTGAATGTGGCGGATTTCTCGGTCGCCGCGAGCGGTGTCAGCGGCGCGTCGATCGTATCCGTCAGTGGAAGCGGAACGTCCTACAATGTGACGATCAATACGGGAACAGGCGTTGGTACGCTCGGACTGCACTTGATTGACGATGATTCGATCGTGGATGCATCATCGAATCCCCTCGGCGGTTCGGGCAGCGGTAATGGCAGTTACACGATTGGCGAGACCTACTCCATCGATACCGTCAGCCCGACGATCGCGCTCACCACTGCGGCGGCAAGCTTGCTCAACGCGGCGTTCAACGTCACTGCCACGTCCAGCGAAGCCACCACGAACTTCGATGTGAGCGATATCTCCGTCGGAAATGCGCTGGCCCACAACTTCAGCGGATCCGGAACAAGCTATTCGTTCACCGTTACGCCGATCGGCGACGGCGTCGTCACCGTTGGCGTGAACATCAACAAATTCACAGACGCCGCGGGAAATTCCAATGCGGCGTCGAATGTCATTACCTGCACGTTTGATGGCACTGCACCCACGGTCAGCAGCGCGCTGCCGACGAGTTTTCTGCTCAGCACCGAAACCAGCACAACTTTCAGCATCGTGTTCAGCGAGGGCGTGACCGGCTTTTCCGGCGACGAAGTGTCCGTCAACCACACAGGAACGAGCAGCGACGCGGCGGTCGTCACGGCGATCGACGCGACGAATTACACGGTGACGGTGAGCAACATTACCGGCGCAGGGTCATTTAACATCACGATTGCGGCGGGCGCGGCGAGCGATGCAGCCGGAAACGTGCTTCAAACCGCGACGAGCAGTCTGTTTGTGTCGCGAACGCAATCAACCGCGACGCCCAGCGCTGACCCCGATCCGACGCCCGAGACGCCGGAAACCGATGACGGCGGCGCGGCGCCGGATACGCCGACGAGCGACGCCGATCCGACCGCGTCCGACGAAGGCACGGTGGCGTCTGAAACGGCCGAGGATGAGGGCGTCGCGACTGCGGCGGCGTGCGGAGCATGCGGCCCGGTCGGGTTCATGCCGCTGATTACGCTTCTGAGTATGGCCGCGCTGAAGTCGCGCGGCCGCGGGCGAAAGAGCTGATGCGACAGCGAATTTTAACGCCCAGGACGTTGGCCGCTGAACCCAATCTGCCGGTGCGTCGTGGGGATCACGGTAGCGACAACAACCCGACGAACGGATCAATATCGAAGTTGTTCACGAGGCCATCCGCGTTGATGTCGGCATTCCGCGCATCGCAATCCGGAAAGCTTTCCGCGTAAGCTTCCGAACCGGTTAGCGCCAGCACAAACGGGTCGATGTCAAAGTTATTCCGCACACCGTCGCAATCCAGATCGCCGAATACGAAAGGCCGATCCGTGAACTCATCCGCGCCGACATCGATGCGACCGCCCATGACGCGCGGCTCGCCGTCAATGTCGTACTCATTCACGCCAAACGCCGTCCACGAACCGCGCGCGATGCACGGGGACGTCGGCAGCAGGTGTAAATCGTCATCCAGCGTGCCGGCCGCGCCGTCAGCGCCCAGAGGATTCACAAACGCCGGGGCGAGATCGAAATTACTGTTATGTTGAAATTCCGGCAACAGCCCCTCTATGTCGCTGTACACAATCGACAACAGCGCCGCGTCAGCCCGCACTTGCGCGAGATGACCGCCGCCTTGCTGGTCAGTATTCCCCCACAAAACCGAGCTTTCGAGTTCCAAACGCGCCTGGTCGCTGACGCCGATTCCGCCGGCCATTGGAGCATTGTTCGCCGCGAAAGAGCAGTTCACCACGCGCACCAGCGTACCGCTGAGGCGGGCTGCAATCGCACCTCCGCGCGCTCCGGCGAAATTTCCGCTGAATTCGCAGCTTCGCAACACCGCCTCAAAAACCTCGGCGCTCGTCGCCAACGCGCCACCTTCGAGCGCTGAGTTGCCCAGGAATCGGCAGCCGCTGATTTGGCCATACGCGGCATACAGAAAAACCGCGCCGCCACAGGCTCCGGACGCGTTGTCGGCGAAAACACAATGCATTGCCGTGAGTGTTTGGCCGAGATGCCAGATGGCGCCGCCGTCGCCGTTCGCGGAATTACCTGCCAAAATGCATGCGGACAGCGTCAAAGACCCATTGGAGGTGGCCAACGCGGCCCCACCGACATTTGATGCGGCGTTTCCGGTCAGCTCGCACTGATCAAAGTAGACGTGTGCTGTTGATGCGGAAGCGGCTCCGCCAGAAGTTGATTGATTGAACCTGAACACACACGCGATGAGCGTCGGGTTCGCGCTTCCGGCGTGAAAAGCCCCGCCCACGGTGTCTGAACGATTCCCATCAAATGTACAGTGCTCGAATCGCGGCGTGAGAAAAAAGCAGGCCGCGCCGCCGCCCGCATTTGCTGCGTGATTGTCCGTGAATCGACAATTCCGAAGGATCGCGTTCGAGTCCGTCCCAAAATACCCTCCGCCGCGGCGATCGTTATTTCCCACGCCAACCGCGTGGCCGCCGCGAATCGTGAAACCGTCCAGAACGGCCCCCTCATCAACGGTGCGGGCGGCGACAACGTGGTAGTTGTTGTCCGCGCGATTGCCAAACTTCGGCGCGTCGTCCGCGTCCACATCTCCCGAAAGAGTGCATAGATTGGTCGTCGGGTCTGAATTTCGTTGCTCGCGCACAGTTTCTGAACCCGTGAATCCGCCATAAATTGCCACGCCGCTGCGCAGTTCAAAAGCCGATTGCCGCGTTACTCCGGGAACGTAAGTGCCTGCCGCAACCCAGATCTCGTCGCCCGCTTGAGAGTTGTTCAGCGCATTGGTCAACGAATCGTGCGCGGTCGCCCAGCTCAGTCCGTCGCCACCTGGCGCAGCGCCGGAAACCACGAAACGAGTCGCCGCGATGGTGCTGTTTGAGCAGACCAGCCCGACGATTACCAGATCAACGAAGCGAATGCGCGATTGGCTCATTTCCGCTTCCCTCGTGGCAAAGCTGCGAACCCCAGCCCGATTGTCAAGATATCAAATTGAGCGCGCAACCGCAACGAAAATGCAGTGGATGATTGTGAACCGATTGTGAAGTCCGGGCATAGCCAAGAAGCACTGCGTCAATGCCGAGAAATGTTGCGCAGTTGTGTCAGATTCCCCCGCTCACGCCGAGAATCCACCCCAGCAGCACCGGCGCGTTTTGCAGTCCGATTGGAAACGTCGTGATGTCCAGAGGCGCGACGCCAAACGCCTGATCCGTCAGAATCCGCGAATTTCCGCACGTCGTGTCCATCAGCTCGTCGCAACTCGCCGTATGCACCAAACCGAGCAGGTGCCCGATCTCGTGCGAAACGGTATTTCCCAGCGCTTGCGCCATCTGATCCACGGTCGGCGTCCGCGTGAACGCGTCGGAGAACGCCTGCGTATACACGATGCAGTCATCAGATTTGTCGTTGTTCCACGAATCGATTTGCTGCGAAATCGCGAAGGCACGCCGATTGTCGCCGCCAAAAAACACCGACGTGTGCGCCCCGGAAGGCTCTGCATCGCGATGAGAGCTCAGCACTGTCAGATCGAACCCGCCGAACCGGTCCTCGACAATCTGCTTGACTCGGTCCTGAATGAATATGGTTTGGCCCTCATACGGGCCGAGCTGCGTCGCAGTAAACGCCGGCAGTTCGTACACCCCAACATTCTCGACCACGATATTCTGCCCGCCGCGCCAATCCAGAAAGACGGTCTGCCCTGACGCCCCTTTCGCACCCTCGCCGCGAACCACGCGGATCGTCACTTCGTAATCGCCGGTTGTGTCGCTCGCATACAGCGACGCAATCCCGAGATAAAAAGTCTCGGACGATTCCTGAACCGTGATATCGATCAGCGGATTCAGGTTCGTGGCGTCCGGATTGCGATCGTCGTTGTAAGAAATCAGATATTTGTTTCGGTCGAATACGGCCGCGACGGCGTCGAGGTTTCCGGCCGTTCGCTGCACGTCGACGGTGAGATGATCGCCGGATGCAAACGCGCCCAGGTCATACACATCAACATCTGAACTGCTGTTGATCGTGCCGCGAAATGTGAACTCTTCCTGCTCGGCGATCGACAGCGCCGTCGCGCTCGAAAAATCAAAATTGTTGGCCTGATCCAGAAACGGAACATCCCCGGTGTCGCTCGGAGCGGGTGTTGGGCAGCCCGTGACAAGCGGCGCCAACAACATTGCCATGATCGCCAATATCGGCGAACCATGCGAAACAAGCCTCAAGTCGAAACTGACGATCATGTTCGAGGCCTCCTGTGGCCGTACTATAAATCGCGATCCGGTCGGTGTTAATCATCGAGATGCAGACACGTTCCGCAGCGCCCGCGCAGCGAAAGCTGCGCCGCTTGCCGGACGCGCATCGCGCGCTCCACTTTCGTGGATGATGCCGCCGTCGGCCGCGACGACTCGACAAAGTCCGGCCGTCGTCCGACCGTTTGCTCGAGCAATCGAGGCGAATTCTCGTGGCCATACGGAAATACGCTCGGTTCGAGTTCCGCACGTTCGAACGACTGACTGCCTGCTAGATCCCAGGCAGAACCGGTCGTATCCATCACATCCGTTGGGTTCTTCGTATGATACAACCCCAGCAAGTGCCCCAGCTCGTGGCTTGCGACATTGCCGATCATAAGTCCCATTTCCTCCGCGCTTAACTCCATTATCTCATAGGTGGCAAATGCGTCGGTGTAAATGATCGCCGCCTGCTGTGAGTCAGCGTTGTACAAATCAACATTGTCCGCGAGTCCGAGAAGATCGTTATCGTCAGCGCCAAAATGAATTGTCGAGTGAGCTTCCGCCGGCGGCGGACCTTCATCTGAAGACACGATGGTCACTTGGTACGGAGCGTAATCCGCGCGAATCACGTTCACAATTTCAGTGCGCACCGTGGGCGTCAGCCCAAGATAGCGCGACGAAATATCCCTGGCGTCGAACGCCCCGAAGCTGACGCCCGGTCGCCCGT
>JAEUIR010000619.1 GCA_016795025.1 Phycisphaerales bacterium | reverse complement strand
GGCGCCAGGTTGCTGATGGCGTGCGCGACGGGATGCCGGGTCTGCAGGAACGCATGCAGCGCGCGGAGATCCTCGTCGGTCAGGTGACGGAACGCGGCCCACGGCATCATCGGATGCGTCAGCCCTTGCTTGCCCGTGCGCATCAACTGGACGAACGCCGCGGCGTCGTAGTCGATGCCGGTGGCATGCGGGGTGAGGTTGGTGCTGTAGATGTCCTTGCCATCCCGCGAGATGGCATTGCCACCGGCGAACGCACCCGGCAAGCGCTTGGCTTCCCACAACGTATGGCAGCCGCCGCAATCGCCGATCGCCGCCAGGTAGCGTCCGCGCTCGAGCGGGCTGTCGTCGACCGGGCCCGGCACGGGCGTGGTGATCGGCATGGGGCGACCGACGATGCGCTGGACTTGTTCGTCGGAAAGCTGCGTACGCGGCAGCGGATTGCGGATGGCCGGCAACGAGCGCAGGTAGACGATGACCGAGGCGAGGTCTTCGTCCGACAGCATCGA
>JAEUIR010000618.1 GCA_016795025.1 Phycisphaerales bacterium | reverse complement strand
GTTCACGTCGGGATTCAGCGCCTGAATCTTTTCCTTGCCGGAGACGACCTTCGGGCGGCCCACGTCCGGCGTCTGGTGAATAACCTGCCGTTGCAGGTTGCTCAGGTCCACGATATCGCTGTCGATGAGGCCGATCGTGCCGATTCCGGAGCTCACCGAAGAGCTGCGCGTGAAGCGCGACCTGTTCGTCGCCGACGTGACGGCGCTCGCGAAGCGCAAGCTCATCGACGGCGCCCCGCTCGAGCTTTTGCAGGGCGGCGTCGGAGACCGTGGCATCGCCGCGCACGAAACGAATCTGATTCAGGGAGTCACCGGTGCGCACCTTGATGGCGAAAGAGCGCGGCACCACTTCCAGGTAGAGCGGGCCCCGGTAGCCGGCCCGGATTTCATCGAACCCCGCATTTAAGTCGGTCACGACGCGGGTGAAGACGTCCAGCCGTCCGGTGGTGCTTTTGGGATTGGCGCGCGCGCGGAGCGTGGCCGGCAGGTCCAGTTGTTCGAGGAGCG